>PCRM01000026.1:8597-19757 GCA_002771215.1 Candidatus Nealsonbacteria bacterium CG23_combo_of_CG06-09_8_20_14_all_40_13
GAGGTATGTTATGGTCATCGAGATCGATAAAGATTTATGTATTGGATGTGGAACTTGCGTCTCTTTATGTCCAAAAGTATTTCAAATGGGTAAAGACAATAAAGCAGCAGCTATTAATCAATCAGCTCAAAATTGCAATCTTGATGAAGTGGTTGAATCTTGTCCAGTAGGTGCCATTAAAGTCACCAAATAAAATGAGCTATAGAATATTGCAAGTCAATCAAATTTTAAAAAAAGAGATCTCATTAGTTCTACAATCCATTTTGCCTGAAGATTTTGGGCTGGTTACTGTTGTTGATGTGCAGGCAACAACTGATTTAAAAGATGCCAAAGTTTGGATAAGCATTTTAGATGCTTCAAAAGAAAAGCCCTTAATCTCCTTTCTGAAGAAAAATGCTTTTAACATTAAAAAGGCAATTTCTCCAAGAATTAAATTCAAATTTAATCCCAATCTTTCATTTAAAATTGATGAATCTGCGGAATCAATAATTAAAATTGATAAAATCATAAAAGAAATTAATCAAAAGAAATGACGTTACGGCATTATTTATTTTTGCTTTTTTCATCTACATTAGTGTCTGCTGGTATTTGGTTAGTTATTTTCTTTAATATTGACCCTACCAGTGCAGATATAATGTCAATTAGCGCCTTTTTTGCTTCTCTTTTCTGGTTTCTTGCCGGTTTTTTAACATTTATTGGATTTTATCTTAGAAATTGGTTTGGCAATCGTGAAATTATTTATGCTAACCTGTCGCCATCATTGCGGCAAGCCATTCTTATTTCAATTGCAGCCACGGGACTATTAGTTTTTAGCTATTTAAAGGTTTTAAGCTTGTGGACAGCAATCCCTTTCGTTATTATTTGCTTATTAATTGAGCTTTATTTTCAATCGAGGTAAATGTGCCAAATTTCTTGCCTAAGGGTCGTCTGCACCCAATCAATATTTTTTTGAGAAAATCCGTTATTTTTTTTCAGAAATATGGTTTTGAAATCGTTGAAGGCCCAGAAATTGATACAGAATACTATAATTTTGATGCTTTAAATATTCCTCGTTACCATCCGGCAAGAGATATGCAGGATACTTTTTGGCTCAAAGACGGACGCTTGTTAAGAACTCATACTTCAACAATGCAGGTAAGATCAATGCAAAATAGGAAGCCGCCAGTCCGTATTATTGTACCTGGCAAATGTTTTAGACATGAAGCAACAGATGCTTCGCATGAAACTAACTTTTATCAGCTGGAAGGTTTCGCGATTGATTCAAATCTGAAAATATCGCATTTGACTTCTATTCTTAATAAATTCATGAAAGAACTATTCGGTCCGGAAGTTAGTACAAGATTTAGGCCTGGTTATTTTGCTTTTGTGGAACCTGGTATTGAGATGGATATCAAACTTGAAAATGAATGGCAGGAGATTTTAGGCGCCGGAATGATTCACCCAAATGTTTTAAAAAATATGAAAATATCTCCCAAAAAATACACCGGATTTGCTTTTGGGATGGGCATGGACCGTTTAATGATGCTTTATTACGGCATTAATGATATAAGATTATCCTACAGCGGCGATTTACGTTTTTTAAAACAATTTTAAGGATATTATGAAAGTTCCAATCGAATGGTTGAAAGATTTTATTGAAATCAATCAATCTCCTCAAGAATTAGCAGATGGAATTAGCTTACATTCTCTTCAGGTTGAAAAAATTAATGACGGCATTTTAGAGATTGAAATTACCCCAAATAGAGCTGATTGTCTATCTATTTTAGGAATTGCTCGCGAAATAGCGGCGTTTACAAACTCAAAACTGAAAACGCAAAAGTTAAAACTACAACTTAAAACTCAAAGGATAAATAAACCAATAGAGGTCAAGATTGAAGAGCCGAAAATTTGTCCTCGATACTCCTACCGGATTATTGATGGGATTAAGATAAAACCTTCTCCGAGATGGATGCAAGAAAGGTTAATTGCTTATGGATTTCGCCCAATAAATAACGTAGTTGACACAACCAATTATATTATGATTGAGTTTGGTCAGCCCTTGCACGCCTTTGATTATGATAAAATTTCTGGCGCTAAAATGACTATTCGAAGGGCAAGAACAAATGAGAAGTTAGAAACTTTGGACGGGATAATAAGGGTATTAAATAGTCAAGCAATTATTATTCAAGACAAAGATAAATTGATTGATTTAGCCGGTATTATGGGCGGTCAAAATTCACAAGTAACGGAAAACACATCAACGATAATTTTACAGGCCGCCGTTTTTGACCCAATTTTAATTCGCAAAACTTGCAAAAAACTTAGTCTGCAAACCGACGCCTCATACAGATATGAGCGCAATATTGATTTTAACGGCACAATTGACTGTCTAAACGCCACTGCTGACTTAATTTTGGAAACTTCTGCTGGACAGACAGGTAAGATTTTTGACCTACAAAATATAAAATGGCGACCTGTTAGAATAATTTGGCAACCAGAAAATGATGTTAAAAGAATTTTAGGCATCAAAATTAGCCATGAAAAGATTTTAAATTTTCTAAAAAAGTTAGAAATAAAATGCATTTCATGCAGCGTAGATAAAAAAACTTGTCTGATGGAGATTCCTAGTTTTCGCCATGATTTAAAAATTCGTGAGGATTTAGTTGAAGAAATCGCCCGAATGCACAATTATAATAATTTTCCTATCTCTTTGCTTTCCCAGGAAACACCCCCAATCAATTTTTCATGGGATAATTTGGAATTTCTTATGGATTTATTGGTTAATTATGGCTTTATGCAAGTTATCAACTACCCATATTTGTCAAAAAATGATTTGTTGAATGCCAATATCAACCCCACAAAATGTTTAGAAATTGCCAACCCAATTTCATCTGAAACGCGTTATCTTCGTCCTAACTTGCAAGTCAGTATCCTGAAAAATATTGCGAAAAATCCATTTTCGTCTGAAATAAACATCTTTGAAAGCGGCTCAATTTTTCCTGCTGGCAAAGAGGTAACAAGCTTAATTTTGGCCACTACTCAAAAGGAGGAAATTTTTAAACAGATAATAGAAAAGTTACAACAAATTTTTAAAGTCAATATTGATGTCAAAATTGAAAAAATTAACAATCAATTATTAAATAATTTCAAAATAAGGAAGCGCAATGTTTACACAATAATGATTGAGGATATTGATAGGAGGTTATCTAATGTAAAAAATATTTCTCAATATAAATTAAATTTTTCACCAACGAAATATATTCCAATTTCAAAATTCCCACCCGCTGCTTTTGATCTTGCCTTTATTACTGACAAAAACCAAAATTCAATGGAGATTGAAGACGAAATTAAAAAATATGACTCAAATATTTTCATCGTCGAACTTTTCGATGAATATTATTTTGTCAAAAAGAATACAAAAAATATTGCCTTTCATATTTGGATACAAAAAGCAGACAATTCATTTAATGAGAAAGAAATTACGCAAATAAAAGATAAAATAATTAGAAATATTATCTCTAAATTTAAAGCAAAACTTAGAAACTATTAACTATACCTGTTGTATGTTATATTCGTATTAAAGGAGTCAGATGAAAATACCTAACACTGAGTGCGTAAAGAAAATTGGTGAGGAAGTTTTACTGGCTGGTTGGGTTCATATTCGCCGTGATCATGGTAAAATAATATTTATTGATTTGAGAGACCGTTCTGGACTTATACAGCTTGTTTTTAATCCACAAAATAGCCCCAATGGAAAAAATGATTATTATAAGCTGGCAGATACACTTAGAGCAGAATATGTGATTGAAGTGTCAGGAACTGTTAAAAAAAGACCTGCCGGTATGGAAAATCCGAAAATAGAGACCGGTGAGATAGAGATAGAGATAGAGAAATTAGAACTTTTAGCCAAAGCAAAAACGCCACCTTTTGATTTAACTAAAGACACAAAAGATGTTGATGAAGAACTTCGGATGAAATATCGCTATTTAGATTTACGCACAAGTCGAGTTTCAAAAATCATAGAGATGCGCCACAATGTAGTTAAATTTATTCGAGACTATCTTTCAAACCTCGATTTTTGGGAAATTGAAACACCAATCCTTAGTAAGTCTACACCAGAAGGAGCACGCGATTTTATTGTTCCATCAAGACAACAACCAGGTAAGTTTTATGCTCTTCCTCAAAGCCCTCAGCAGTATAAACAAATGTTAATGTTGGCAGGAATTGAAAAATATTTTCAAATTGCTCATTGCCTACGTGATGAAGACCCCCGTGGCGATCGTCAAGCGGAACACACACAACTTGATATTGAAATGAGTTTTATTACACAAGAAGATATTCTAAAATTAATCGAAGATCTCTACTCTAATTTAATTAAAAAATTGTTTCCAGAGAAAAAAATTACCACATATCCATTTCCCAGAATGACGTACCAACAAACATTGGAGAAATATAAATCCGACAAGCCGGATTTAAGAAAAAATAAAAATGATTCCAACGAACTTGCATTTGCTTTTATAGTAGATTTTCCAATGTTTGAATGGCTCAAGGGTGACAAAAAATGGGGCGCGATGCATCATCCCTTTACAAAACCACAATCTGAAAGCATTGAGGAAATGAAAAACCACCCGGAAAAAATTAAAGCTTTTCAATACGATTTTGTTTTAAACGGCTTTGAAATTGGCGGAGGCAGTATTCGAACAACTAACTTGAAAATTTTAGAAGCGGTTTTTGAGGTTTTAGGGCATAGTAGCGATGAAATTAAAAAGCAATTTGGACATTATTTTGAAGCATTTAGTTATGGCGTTCCTCCGCATGGGGGAATTGCTCCTGGCATTGATAGATTAATAATGTTGCTGGCTAACGAACCTAATATCAGAGAGGTTATTGCTTTTCCAAAAACCGGCGATGGCCGCGATTTAATGATGAACGCACCATCTGATGTTTCAAATGAACAATTAAAAGAACTTAAAATAAAAATTTTGAAAAATGATTAAATCATATTTAGGTTCTAAGGATTTTTTTAAGCCTAAAAGAAATTTTCGTTTTAAAAAATATATTCCTTTAACAATCGTTATTTTGCTGGCAATTTTTTTTATTGTACAAATAGCTTTACCAATTATTAATAAAAAAACAAAAACTGACTATCAATTATTAAAAAAAAATTCTGGTAAAGTTCTGGGAGCAGCAACTAATCTTCCATTAATTGATAATATTTTAGTTCTACCTATAATCAATAATAAAAATAGACCTCTTATTTATGCTAAATCAGTTATTTTAATTGATGAGCAAACTTTTTACCCAGTTTATGAAAAAAATAGTTATGAAGTGTTGCCGATTGCCTCATTGACAAAAATAATGACGGCCATAGTTGCTTTAGAACATTATAAATTAACTGATGAAATGGTTGTATCCGGAAAAGCAGTATCAACTATCGGCTCCGATATCCAATTAAAGCCGGGCGAGAAATTGACTTTTGAATCGCTTTTGCAAGCTCTTCTCATTAACTCGGCCAATGACGCCGCGGTAACTTTGGCTGAAAATTATGGTTCAGAAGAACAATTCGTCCAATTGATGAATAATAAAGCAAAATTAATTGGTCTTAACAATACTCGCTTTGAAGACACTGTTGGATTAAGTCCGAACAATAAATCAACAGTTTTTGATTTAGCGGTACTTATGTCATATGCCGCCAAAAATCCAAAAATTTTGGAAATTATCAAAACAAGAGAAAGTTCGATTACTTCAATCGATGGTAAATTCACCCACCAATTAAAAAATTCCAACCGTCTGATACAACCAGACGAAAAATATTTTATACCAGAAGTTATTGGCGGTAAAACGGGTTTCACATTTGAGGCCGGACATTGTTTAGCCACCATAACAAATAAGGACGGACACATTTTAATTTCGGTCGTTCTAAGCACTGACGAAAATACTATCACTGCCTCGGCTGCAGAAACAAATAAGTTACTGCGCTGGGCTTTTGAAAATGTAACCTGGAACTCCTAATTTAATACCCACTTGACGAACGCTTTTCTAGTTGTTATTATTGAACCAGAATACCCCGTCAGCTTGGCTTACTCCGCCGAAGTCGCTTCGGCTATGAAGGCTGGACTGCAGGGATGAATGGTTCGATAAGAACTTGCTTCGCAGAACCTTGTCGTTCATTTCATTCACTGATAAGAACTTGCCCGACCTTCGTCGGCCGAAGCCGACTACGGTCGGCGAAGGCCGAAGGGATACTTCGCAGCAAGCTGCGAAATAGTTCATATTCGTATTGGAAAGTGAGGTAAAAATGATTAATACAGCTGAAGAGATTCTTATCTATTTGGAGGACAAAAAACGTTCACCATTTAAAGATTTTCCGATCAAAAATTCAAGGAAATTAAGAGGGGCACTTGGTCGGTTGCTAGCATGGAAATGGGTTAAAAAAATAGGTCAAGGTACCAATACTGCTTTCCAATTAACTAATACAGGCGTAAAAGAGCTTGATAATACGTTGTCTGTTTTACGGACTGCAGAAAAGGCAAAAGAAAATAATTTATTTTTAATTATATTTCAAATTGCCGAAAACAAGCGTGATTTGCGTGAGAAACTGAGAAGGGCCTTAGTTGAGTTAGGTGCTGCAATATTACATTCTGGCGTCTGGATAGCGACAACCGATATTAGCCAACAAATTAAAAAAATTTCTAAAAATCTTAAAATTTCTGATAAGATTATGGTATTAAAAATTGAATCAACTAAAGATCTCAATAATAAACTAACCCATGTTTGGGACTTAAAAGTCGTCAATGATAATTATTCTAAATTTATCAAAGAGTCCCAACATCTAATAAAAAATCCAATAGGCAATAATGTTGCATATAAAGCCAAAAAATTAATTTATCTGTTCGCCACAATTTTAAAAAAAGACCCACATCTTGCTGGGGATTTACTACCCCAAAACTGGAAGGCTAAGCAAGCAGGAATATCTTATCAAAAACTTAGAAAGTTAGTTATTTAGTTCTGTCCATCTTTCTAAAGCTGAAGAGGCAGCTGATTCTTCAGCAGCTCTCTTTGAAGAGCCACTGCCCTCGCTTTTGAATTTATCCCCAATAAAAACGCCAACGGTAAAACTTTTGGCGTGATCAGGTCCATATTGAGTTAATATTTTATAAACGGGCGTCAAACCAGTTTGAGCTTGAGATAATTCCTGCAAGTGGCTTTTAGGATCAAGATAAAGTTTATCTTTAATTACACTTGGCACTTTAGTTAACAAAACTTTAGATATAAATTTTTTTGTAATGTCAATTCCTTGGTCTAAAAATATCGCTCCAACTAGAGCTTCAAAAGTGTTAGCTAAGATGATTTGTCTGGCTTTACCACCACTTTTTTGTTCACCCTTGGATAAATACAAAAATTCTTCTATACCCAATGAATTGGCTATTTCTGATAAAGCTTCTCCTCTTACTAAGGCAGAACGCCAGTTTGTTAATTCACCTTCTGGATTTTTGTATTGATTATACAAGAATTCTGTAACAATTAATTCTAAAACTGCATCTCCTAAAAACTCTAATCTCTCATTATGGTCCAAATCAAAACCAACATTTTCATTTAAATAAGAACGATGTACAAATACCTGCTTTAATAAATTTTTATCATTAAAACCAATTCCGATTTTTTTTTCAAATTCTTCAAGATTTTTTTGTGACATTTTTTTCCTTTAGAAATTCGTCTTCTTCCTTCTTGTATTTGTCACTACTTCTGAATAATGTACCTAAAACACCGTTGATAAATTTTGATGAATTATCACTGCCAAATGCCTTGCCTAATTCCACTGCCTCATTGATAGCTACTTTCGGAGGCACATCATCACAAAATAATAATTCAAAAATTGCAATTCTCAATATATTTTTATCAATTGGAGCAATTTGAGCCAATGGCCATTCCGGAGCCGCATTTTGGATTTTTTCATCAATTTTCTTATTTTTTTCTATAATGCCCTTTAACACTTTATCTATAAAATCTAAATCAACTTCTTTTTTAAACGCTTGCACATTGCGGCTTGCAACTTCAATGGGATTAGTTTGTCTAAAATCCCATTCATATAGACTTTGTAAAATAATTATACGCGAAAGGTGCCTATTCATTATTTAACCTCAATGATTTTTTCTCCCTTATAAGTACCGCAAACAGGGCATACATGATGCGGTAAAATTTTTGACTTGCATTTCTGACATGTTGCTAATTGATTAGGTTTTTTTGCTATATGGCTTCGACGATTGCCAGAACGGCTTTTGGTTAATCTTTTTTTTGGTTCAGCCACGTTCGCTCCCTTCGGTCGCTCAAAATCAAAAATTAAATCTCAAAAATCAAAGAGATTTTTTGAATTTTTATTATTTTCAATTTTAAATTTTCATTTTGCATTTTGTTATAGCGCTTTTTTAAATTTTGAATTTTCTATGAAGCCTTTACAATTAATTGAGCGTAATCTTTTTACTGGTGCTAACTTTGTATCATCCTATATTATACAACAAAATTGATCAATTTAAAAGGTATGTAAACTGTTTTCTTAATTTTGTTGCCGACGATCCATTTTTGTACATCCTGCCTTTTGATTGCCATATCTATAATATTTGCCTTGCTGTCATTTTTTTTAATTACTATCGTGTCTCTAACCTTGCCGTTAACTTGGATAACGAGCGTCATTGTGTCAGAAGCGATTTTGTCTTGATCGTAACTTGGCCAGCCGCTTTCAAAAACAGATTGCTCATTGCCGATTTTTTGCCATAATTCTTCGGCAAGATGGGGCGCGATAGGCGAGAGAAGTTTTATCAATGTTTCAATTTGAAATTTGGAACATTGATTTTTATCCTCCTTCGCTCTGCCGAGAGAGGAGAAGATGCCGCCGACTCCTGTCGGCGGAGCTTCTTTTTTGGATATAAGATTGACAAAGCTCATCAAGTGGGAGATAAGCGTATTGAAGTTTAAACGCAATAAATCATCTGTATAGCGCTTAATAAGTTGATGGGTCTGCTGTTCCATTGGAACGGAGGATTTTGCTTCTTTAAAATCAGCAACCAGCGTGTAAACTTTTTGGAGAAATCGATAAACGCCGTTAACTCCATTGACATTCCACTCTGAATCTTCGTCTGTCGGACCTACAAAGAGTTCGTAACCGCGTAAAGTATCTGTACCGTATTTTTGAATAATTTCATCAGGCGAAATTATATTGCCTCTGGATTTAGACATTTTAGCGCCGTGCAGATATATCATGCCAATTGTGTATAGTTTTAAAAACGGCTCATTAAAATCTAAAAGTCCAAGACTATGGAGTGCGTGAGTTATAAAACGGGCGTAAAGTAAGTGCATTGTAGCGTGCTCAATACCGCCAACATAAAAATCAACTGGCATCCAATATTTAATTCTGGTTTTATCTGCAAATTTCTTTTTATTTTTAGGATCACAGAACCTTAAAAAATACCACGAGGAACAAACAAAAGTGTCCATCGTATCGGTTTCCCGTTTGGCTGGTCCTTTACATTTTGGGCATTTTGTATTGAGAAATTCTTCTGTTCGCGCGAGCGGAGATTCACCAGTCGGCTTAAAATCCACTTTTTCAGGTAGTAATACTGGTAGTTGTTCTTCTGGTACGGGGATAATTGCATATTCCTTACCGTCAATAATCGTAAAATCAGTTTTTCGTTTTTCGTTTTTAGTTTTTAGTTCCCAACATTTACGGCAGTAAATGATTGGGATGGGCGCTCCCCAATAGCGCTGGCGTGAAATCAGCCAATCCTTGAGCTTGTAGTTAACCGACGATATACCCAATTTGTTTTTTTCTAAATATTCTGTAATAGCGGATTTTGCCTGCTGGCTGTTTATACCGTTAAATTGTCCGCTATTAATCATAATACCATCTGATTCCCATGTTTTTTCCGACTTTTGTTTTTTGCTAGGTGCTGAAATTACTTGAATAATTGGCAAGTTAAATTTTTTAGCAAAATCAAAGTCCCTTTGGTCATGAGCTGGAACTGACATAATAGCGCCTGTACCGTAGTTTGAAAGCACATAATCGGCAACCCAAATGGGGATTTTGCTTTTAGTGATAGGATTTATGGCATATGCGCCTGTGAAAACTCCAGTTTTTTCCCGCTGTAGATTAGACCTATCGATCTCAGAAACTTTCAGTGCTTCTCGAACGTACTTTTCAACCGATTTTGCTTTGTCAACGGTCGTAATTTTAGTTGTAAGTTCGTGTTCTGGAGCTAAAACCAGAAAACTAACTCCAAAAAGAGTATCAGGACGGGTGGTAAAAACATCAATAAAGCAATTTTCAATTTTTAATTTACAATTTACAATTTTAAATTTTACAAGAGCGCCTTCTGATTTTCCTATCCAGTGTCTTTGCATTAATTTTACCCGCTCTGGCCAGTCAATTTTGTGCAAGCCATCTAAAAGTTGCTGGGCATATTTAGAAATTTTAAAAAACCACTGTTTAAGTTTCTTTTTTTGCACGATACTATCGCATCTTTCACACAATCCACCTTTAACTTGTTCATTAGCCAGCACTGTTTGGCAATTTGGACAAAAGTTAACAAAGGCCTCATCTCTATATGCCAATCCGTTCTGATAAAGCTGTAAAAATAACCATTGAGTCCATTTATAATATTCCGGCTCGGATGTAATAACTTCTCTGGACCAATCGTACATTGCCCCGATATCTTTCAGTTGCTTTTCAAAACGACTAATGGTTTCTTTAATATGAGTTTTCGGATGCATTTTAGTTTTAATGGCGGCATTTTCTGCCGGTAAACCAAAAGCATCAAAACCTATCGGATGTAAAACATTTTTGTCTCGCATTTTTTGATATCTTGACCAAACATCAGAAAATACATAACCACGCCAATGACCAACATGCAGACCCTCACCAGAGGGATAGGGAAACATATCTAAGCAATAGTATTTTTTCTTTTTAGAAAAATCAGCCGCTTGATGCGTCTTACTCTCTTCCCATATTTTTTGCCACTTTTTTTCAATTGTATTTGGGTCGTATTTTTCCATATATTTTGATTTTATCAATTTTCTTCTTGAAAATCAATTCGAACTTATTTCAAAGAGACTCTTGACAAATTTACCGCTACTTAGTATCCTAAAATTAACCTTGACAATCAGGTTTCGGGCAAGGAAGAGAAAATC
>PCRM01000042.1 GCA_002771215.1 Candidatus Nealsonbacteria bacterium CG23_combo_of_CG06-09_8_20_14_all_40_13
GCGGGGCAGTGATGCAAATGTGGGGAAGGGTTGGCTCTTTAATTACAGGAACAAGTAAGGGCGGGTATGCGAGAAAAGCGGCTGGCTTCGGGGCAAAATATTTAGGAGCTGCCGCACTAACTAAAAAGATGCCAGGCGGCGCATTCGCTCCTAATTGGCTAGGGAAGGTGGCTGCGCGCATGACAACAACAAAATTAGGCGCGGAAGCGGTGATACAAAAAAGATTGGGTGTTGTGCAGGATAATGAACTTCAACGTTTAAGCGGTAAAATCGCTCGGAAAGAACAAACTGGACAACCCTTAACGCCATTTGAAAGAAGAGTAAAAGTTCTAATTCATAGAAAATCGGCAGAAAGTGGACAGTCATGGCGTGACCAACCACTTGAAGGGTTACTTTCATTTCTTGGGGCAACTGAAGATGAGAGAAATCAAACTGCATTGCGATATTATAATAAAACCATTGAACCTCAAGATATTGATGATGTTTGGGGAGCGATGTATGCATTAAGATCAAAAATGACCTCGGCCAACTATGAGGAAAGACAGGGAGCTCAAGAAGCAATTAATGCGATGAATCAATATCTAAATGGTGTGATTGGTGGTGCCAACCCGGTACGTCTTGATGTGGGTATGATTGGGTCCGTGGCACGAGCCCATCCCGCTGTTTCCCGAGAGGCTGTCGACACTCAATATAAGTTGAATGAACAGACAGCGCAAGGATTTAACCGCACAGTTTTAGAACAATATTTGCACCAACGACAATTACTGACACAAGATATGACGAAATTGGAAGAAATGGTGGGCAAATTAAATAAAGGCGGCAACTTGGGCGAGGAGGATTTTAAAATGGTGACAAGATTAGTACCACAGCTTGCTATCGAAGCCATCCAAACCGAGCCGGCTAAATTACGTAACGAAATTAATAGAATCCATAAATTTCTTGAGGCAGGTCTGGAAATTGGCAATTTTAGCGACATGGAAAAAATCACGCACCATGTTAACCTTAAAACAGATCAAGAAGTAAATATAGAAGAGGGTATGACTCAATTAATGAATCATATCTCGACCTTAGATACGGACGCGCTTGAAAAAGCAATTAATTTGCCAGACCAAGAGCAACAGATAACCTTACAAAGAAAAATAAGCGCGATAGTGAATCCTGTAGTTAATTTGACAAACCAAAAAGCAGCATATAATCTGGCAAGTGAACGCTTGCAGAGAGTACAAGATAGGGTTTCTTCAGAAATTATGAATAGATTAAAAGCAAGATGGAAAAAAGGCGTGCAAACAGAGGATTTTATGCTGGATGCTACTGATGCCCCAGAATTTAATTCGCGGTCGATTAGACAATTAGTTAACAAAGAAATCAAGACTGGGGGAGAAAAGAATGCATAGAGAGCCTGGTATTGAAAAAGAACCTTCCTTGAAGCAAGAAAATGTCAAGATGATTTGGGAATCCCTTAAAAAAAAAGAAGGAATTTCAGAAATTAGTTCATTAATAAAGATAGAATTCGGGGATAGTTCTCAATCTTTGGGGGCGGGATACGGCTTAGGGGGAAATATTGCTTCTGAATGGGATCCAGAAAATGGTGTGGTCAGAACTTACCCAGAGTTTTATGAGCAAAAAGATCAAAAAGGAATTCTAGCGCATGAGTTGGGTGAAATGTCTATCGGTGCAGGGATTATTGATTCCGAAAAGGCACAGGCAATAATAGAAGAGCACAATGTGCCTGATAATTTTGAATCTGAATGGATAACCGAGCTGAAAGAACCCGATGAAACAACTATCCAAAAGGAAATAGAACGATTAAAAAGTGCTGGCCAGGAAATGATTTATGAAGAATATAGAAAAGAATGGCAACAACATAAATTAAGACAGAAAATTTGTGAAAGATTCGCTGCATTTTTAACAAGCGAGACACCTGAAGAAATGATGGTAAAAAGAATAGAAAAAATGTCTCCAACTACCCAAAAACAACTTCGAGAAGATAAAGATGCATTGGAACACTTTACAGAAGAAACAAAAGTATTTTTTGAGTATTTTCAAAATTCGTTAAAAAATACAAAATCTAAATTAGCCATATCTCAAGCAAAACCTAATTTTCTTGGCGAAATTTGTGGCTTCGGCGCTGGTAACAATATTGTTGAGCCAGCAAAAGTTGGCAGAAAAAATTCTCTATTACAAGATTTTGTTGATGAGCTTGAGAAGATATTTATTAGAATTTATTAGGTAAATATAATGGAGCACAAGCATGAACAACGAATCTGGAATTTACGAATTTGAACAAATCGAACCTGAACCCACAAAAAAGAATCCTGTTAGAATTGTCGGAGAAGCTGCAGTCAAATTCGGCTTTGACAGTCGTTTGTGGCTACCCGGACGCGGTCGCGTAGGAGGAATAGAAAAACTATCAATAAAAACTTATCCCTTAAATGCCCGAGAAATGGTTAGTTATTTTACTCCAAAAAGCTCCCACGGGCTTGAACTTTTAGATTTGGACACGCTTAATATATATGAAAATATCACATTTGGCAAGCAATATGAGGAAAAATTTAGAGTCCCAAAAAATTGTCCAGAGAAAGAAAAAGAGACACTTAATAACCGAAGATATATGCTTCACGTAATAAATGGATTGCTCAGAGCAAAAAACGTAGATCCAGAAAGGAAAGCAGATGAAGAAAGCAAAGCGGCGGCAAGATTTAAGTTAGTTGTGGAGTCAATAGGAACTGGCGTTCAACTTCCTTATTTTGAAATTGTTGATAGCAAAGGACGATTTATCTACAAACCAGGCGAAGAGGCTTATACAGAGCTTGACCGAATACTTGATAAGTTACTTCAACAAGGTGGTGCCCCAGAAACTACGCCGCCACAGACGCCGCCGGCTGAACCGGCGGGACCAGCGGCGGGGCCGAGGGCTGGGGGTGGGCCCGAGGCTGATGGCACGACTCCGCCACCCGGCAATACTTCGCCGGATGAAAACGCGCCTTTGTAAATTTTTGTGCTCCAAAAATTCCTAATTTCCCTTGACAAATGGGCTATTTTGTGCTATAATTTTTTAGTTAGAATTGAACCTCGAAAATTAGCAAATCCAGACCATTAGGTCTGATAAACTGCCAAAGGAGAAACGGATGAAAAAAGTAGTGGCTCTGATGTTCGTAGTAAGTGTAGCTCTGTCCTGCGCAGTAGCGTTTGCGCAGAATGGGGAGTGGAAGGACCCACCTCTTCTGGAACGTGGGACGTCCCCGAAGTTCCCCATTCCCTGGGTCAACGAACCAGAGGTGGTGGAACATATTATGCAGGCGGAGAGAGACAAGTTGCACCCAAAGTCGCCTCTGGTCATCCACAAAACGGTGGTAGTAAAAAAAACCAACACCGTGGATGACACCGCACGCATTATGGCCACACAGGCAAGTGGTCAGGCCGGCCATGCGCTGGAAGTTGCCCAGCAAGCCAAGACGGCTGCTGACGCCGCTTCCGACAAAGCCGACGCGGCTATCAAAACTGCCGATAATGTATCATCAAAGGCAAAATCTGCCGGTGAAAAAGCAGGTAAAGCCGTGAGGCAAGCTCAAACCACAAGTCAAAGGAGAGGAAAAATGCATTGGATAGTAATACTTCTTATCGTAGCTATTGTGGTCATCAGCGGATATGTCGTCTACCGGTTGTCTTTGCAAAGATCAAACGCCCTGGCGAAGCAACTCGCAGCTAGCAGACAACAAGCCATGCAGACCGTAAAGCGCCTAGACCAAGTCGAAGAAGAGCTTCAACGCCAGGCGCCCAAGCAACCAGTCGTCGCACAATCCACAGAGGCAGTTTCAGCCGAGCCGGAACAGCGGACCCCACAAGTTCCCATCCTGTTGATAGAGCCTCCGATTATAACATACGAAGCGAAGGTCATCGAACGTGGCAAGCCCTGGAATTCTCCTGGCCGCAGCAATGCTGCACCTGGTGAAAAACTAAACTTAGTAGTCAAAGCCGATAACAACTCGCAGGGTAAAGCCGATCGGCCGACTGTGCCAGCACCGCAACACCTCATAAAGGTTGTGTTGAGCAACCAATACACAGTGGACGGAGATCAGACAATCGTCCACAGGGAAGATCAACTGGAAGATCAACGGAGAAACGTAGGATATGCGTTCACTGGCGAGGGGTATCGCTTCGATATCCCATCCAAGTCCTTCGTTTTCGCCGTAATACCGGTAGTGGTAACAGAAACACCACTGAAGCCCACGGGCGGCAATCCCGACCCCAATATCGTATTGTAACCCCATCTCCTCCCAACACATAGGGCCGCCCCGCAACTGCGGGGCGGCCCTTTCTTTATCATAAATCTTTACAAATTGAATAATCTATGCTAAATTGAAAATCTTAAAGGACTAGTATGACCATTGCGCAAATTTATCAAAAAGCCATCCAGGCGGGCATAGCGGCCGACCCGCGCGGCAAAGTTAGGATTAAAAAACTGCTTACCCGCGAAAAAGAAAATTATCAGAAACTGCCCGCTGCCGAGAAGAAAGAGTTTGACCAAGAGCGACTGCAAAACCCTTATGCTGACAGCCGAATTTTATTTGGCAACCCGAGAAAAAGGGTCAAAAATCTGATGGTGGGCGTTGATATTGACACGCCCGAGTTACTGCTCGCTCAAAACATCCGGCCTAAAATTGACGCCGTGTTCTCCCATCATCCGTCAGGCGTGGCTTTGGCGAATTTGGACCAAGTGATGCAGATGCAGGCCGACATTTTGCAAGCTGTCTGCAATGTCCCTATCAATATCGCCGAGGGCACTTTGAAAGAGAGAATTTTGCAGGTTGGCCGCTCGCTGGCACCCTCTAACCACCAAAGAACAGTAGATGCGGCAAGATTGTTAAATATCCCCTTGTTCTGCCTGCACACGCCGATGGATAATCTTGTTTTCCGATATCTGACCGACGAACTTGGCAAAAGAGATTTGGAAACGGTCGGCGAGATTGTTGACTTTCTCAAAACTATTCCTGAATATAAGCAGGCATCGCACATATCGGCCGGTCCCGTTATTTTCGCCGGCGATAAAGCCAACCGCGCGGGTAAAATTGTTGTTTCGGAGGTAACTGGCGGCACGGAGGGAGCAAAAGAAATCTATCCATATTTAGCCCAAGCAGGGGTCGGCACAATCATTTCAATGCACATTAAAGACGAAAGTCGCGAGGAGGCAATCAAAAATCATCTCAATGTCATTGTGGCAGGCCACATTGCTTCTGATTCTTTAGGACTCAATTTATTTTTAGACCAAATTGAAAAAATGGGAGTAAAAATTATACCAGCAAGCGGGTTAATCAGAGTAAAGAGAAAATAATTATTTAATTGCTTTTTTAAGTTGTTCTATCTTATTTGTTTGTTCCCACGGAAGATTAAGATCAAGTCGCCCAAAATGGCCGTAGACAGCCACCTGACGATATAAAGGCCGACGCAAATTCAACTGTTGAATAATCATCCCCGGCCGCAGGTCAAAAACTTTCTCAATGGCAGCGGCGATTTTGTCTTCCGCCACCTTCTGTGTGCCATATGCATCGACCCTCACCGACATCGGCTCCGGCCGACCAATGGCGTAAGCAATTTGCACTTCGCACTTGTCCGCCAATCCAGCCGCCACCACATTTTTCGCCACCCAGCGCGCGGCGTAAGAACCGGAGCGGTCAACTTTGGTTGGGTCCTTGCCGGAGAAACAACCGCCTCCGTGGCGCGCCATGCCGCCATAAGTGTCCACAATTATCTTGCGGCCGGTCAAACCCGTATCTCCTTGCGGCCCGCCCACCACAAAGCGGCCAGTTGTGTTGACAAAATATTTGGTTTGAGAATCAAGCATTTTAGCCGGAATCACCGCTTTAATTACCTTGGCAATAATTTCTTTTTTCAAAGCTGATAATTTGACATCCGGCTCATGTTGGGCCGCAATCAAAACATTTTCTACTCTCTTGGGTTTATCATCGTTGTACTCAACAGTCACCTGGGATTTGCCGTCGGGACGCAGACCCTTGATAATTTTCTTCTTGCGGACTTCTGCCAATCGCTGGCACAATTTATGGGCCAAGACAATAGGCAAGGGCATTAATTCTTTGGTTTCATTACAGGCATAACCGAACATTGAGCCTTGGTCGCCGGCGCCGAGATGCTCTAAGTCTTCAGAGACAATTTCACCGCTGTGGCCTTTTTCTTTATAAGCATCAACACCGCGAGAAATATCAGATGACTGCTCTTTAATGGCGACGGCTACACCTGACGTCTCCCATTGAAAACCGCACTGAGCATCGCTGTAGCCAATATCTTTAATAACTTGCCGGGCAATTTTAGGAATATCCACATAGGTTTTAGTAGTAATTTCACCGGCCACAAAACAAATTCCGTTGGTTAAAAGCGTTTCACAAGCCACCCGGCCGCGCGGATCGTCTTTTAAAATGGCGTCTAAAATGGCATCGGAAATTTGGTCAGCCATTTTGTCAAGGATGCCCTTCGGTAACAGATTCTGATGTGAAAAGTTTTCTGTTCATGGGGCTTACTCCTTTCTAGAACTTATGGCTTCTTGATACTTATTAAACTTCCTGATTATATAAAAATCGGCGTCCTGGTATAACCATTCTGCCAGTTTTAAACCACGCTTGCAAGAATATCTTAACAAATAGCAATTCATACCTGACTTGGTAATGACTGAATTGATATTTAGATTTAAATGAATTTTATCTTTTAAAGACGCGATAAACTTTTTAGACCCAGAACTAATCGTTACTTCAAAATATGGGCTTCTTTTTCTCGCAAAATATTTTACACTACCGTCACCGTCGATATAACCCCTAATAAAACTTCTAATATATTTTTGCAAAATTTGCGGAAATTTAATAATAAGAGATTTTCTCGGAAATACGCCTAGTTTCATCAGCCGCCGGCATATTTTTTTGTTATTGACAGTCAAACGATAAGATTTAGTTGATTCTCCATAAAGAAGAGGTTTCGTGCTCTGCAAGACTTTTCGGATTTTTTCTAAATGATCTTTGTCCTTTTCTGAGGCTGTAATTGTTAATGAATAATATCCCTTAGCCGAATCCCAAGCGATATTGCCATCGGCATAAATAAATCCTAAGAGATATGCCATTCGTTCTGACCAATGAGAAAAATATTTTTCATTAACGGTATGCTTTCTAAAAATCAAGCCCATTTCCGCAGACTATTTATTTACTGTTGTTTTACCCATTCCTAAACGCCTAGCTATTGCTCGCTGGGATATTTTATAAAAATTATCTTTGATATATTTCCTACTATAAATCTTGTATGGATGGTGGTAGTGGACTAGTTCTAAAACAGCAGGTTTTTCCATATCTTATATTATAATTCTTAAATGCCTATCTTGCAAACAGCTGGGCGCGATGATAAGATTAACAATTGGAGGGGTGTATGCAATTTAAGGTTCCTCAGAATATTGATATTGAAGATAAAATTGTCGGTTCTCTTACTTTAATCCAATTTTCTTATCTCTTAGTCGGAGGGGTAATTTGCTATATTTTCTTTAAAAGCTTTCCGAGAGCTTTGTTTATTTTGCTCTCTATACCAGTGGTATTTTCGGCGCTTTTTTTCACCTTTGTCAAAATCCAAGAACAAACGTTTGCCAAATTTTTAAAAAATTTATTTTTGTATTACACCCAACCCAAAGAAAGAATCTGGCACAAAGGTCCGACTGCCTTAACTTTGCAGGAAAACCCAAAGATTGACAGCAAACAACCCCAGCCAAGATATGCGAATAAAAAGGTATTTAAAACCGAATTGGAAAGTTTATCACAAATTTTAGATACAGGCAGTAATTTGCCGCCAAAGGTTAATCAAGGTAGATAAAGGAGGGCAAATGGCAAAGGAAATTTCCAGCACACAAGAGAACCTACCCATTGCGGCAATTTTGGAGGGGGTGGTAGTGCTGAAAAACGGACAATTTATCCAAATTATCATCGTCTCTTCGCTAAATTTTGCTTTAAAAGCTGAAAAGGAGCAGGAAGCCATTATTTTTCAATACCAAAATTTCTTAAATTCTTTGGCCTTCCCTATTCAAATTCTGGTTCAGTCGCGCAAGTTGGATTTAAAACCTTATTTGGACGAGCTTAAAGAGCGAGAAAAAAACGAAACCAACCAGCTGCTTGGGGCGCAGATTTCTTCCTATCTTGAATTTGTTGATAAATTAATCAACTTGGGCAACATTATGTCCAAGAGATTTTTCGTTGTTGTCCCCTACAGGCCAATCGGTTTGAAACAAGAAAACATTTTTGCCCAGACAATTCACCCGGCCGTGGCACCCATGCTTAAAATTTCCAAAGACAAATTTGATTCCATTCATCAAGAGCTTCGGGAAAGAGTTAATGTGATTGTGTCCGGCCTCTCATCGGTGGGACTCAAGGCCGTACCTTTAAGTACTCAGCAAACGATTGAACTTTTATATTCTATATATAATCCTGAAGAATCAGCCCAAGAAAAACTGGTTGATGAGCAAAGTTTACAGGCAAAAATTGTGCATACATCGGAGGAGCCTCTAGCCCAGAGGGCTTCCAGCCCGGAGGGGAAGGTATAAATGGCAAATCCAATTGGAGAGTTCATAGAAGAAAAAGCAATGGCTGAACTTTTGCAAAAAGGCGTTAGTAACGTTTTGGATTTGATTGCGCCGGCCGCCTTAAAAATTACGCCTAATTTTGTTCAAATGGGCGATTTATACCTGAAAACTCTGTTTGTTTATACCTATCCGGAATATGTCCAAACCAACTGGCTCTCCCCAATTGTCAACTACGACATCGCGGCCGATATATCTATGTTCATCTACCCAATGGAATCCGCCGTCATGATGAAACAGTTGCGCAAGAAAGCCGCGCAATTAGAATCTTCAGCCGCTATTGAAAAAGAAAAGGGGTTGGTGCGCAATCCGGAATTGGAAAGCGCCATTGAAAATGTTGAAACTTTGCGAGACACCTTGCAAAAAGGCAGTTCGCGCCTTTTCCAATACGGCCTATATTTCACTATTTACGCCAAATCGCTTGAAGAAATGGACGTGGTGGTTAAACAGATAGAATCAACGCTGGGCGGACTTTTAATCTACACCAAACAAGCGCTGCTTCAGATGGAGCAGGGCTTTATCTCATCGTTGCCCCTTTGTATTGACCAGCTGCAAATTCTGCGCAATTTGGATACAGCGTCACTGTCCGCCAGCTTCCCTTTTATTTCTTCAGAACTGTCAACCGGCGAAGGGATTTTGTACGGCATCAATCGCCACAACAATTCTTTAATCTTATTTGACCGTTTTTCATTGGAAAACGCCAACAGCGTCGTTTTCGCCAAAGCCGGCGCGGGTAAATCTTATGGGGTGAAGCTGGAAATTTTGCGCTCGTTAATGTTTGACACCAACGTTATTGTTTTAGACCCTGAAAATGAATATCTGCCTTTGGTTGAGGCGGTTGGCGGCGTTAATTTTCATCTTTCTTTAAAATCAGACCAAAGAATTAATCCCTTTGACCTGCCCCAAAAATTAGAAGAAGGCGAAACGGGCGAGGAGGTTTTGCGCTCAACAATTATCTCTGTTAAGGGATTACTGCGACTGTTATTAGGCAACATTACCCCGGAAGAAGATTCTCTATTGGACAAAGCGCTTTTTGAAACTTACGCCATTAAAGACATCACTTCCGACCCAGCCAGCTTTAAAAATCAGCCGCCGTTACTTTCTGATTTTGAAAATATCCTGCAGAATATCTCGGGGGCGGAATCTTTGGTCATCAGGTTGAAAAAATATACCGAAGGGACATTTGCCGGCCTGCTAAATAAGCCAACCAATTGCAAAATTGACAACAAATTTACTGTCTTTTCTATTCGCGATTTGGAGGAGGAATTGCGGCCCATCGGCATGTATTTGATTTTAAATTACATCTGGAACGAAGTCAGAAAAGAGCTGCGCAAAAGGATTTTGGTCATTGATGAGGCCTGGTGGCTGATGCAATACGAGGACTCGGCCAGATTCTTGTATGGTTTTGCCAAAAGGGCGAGAAAATATTATTTAGGACTGACCATTATTACCCAAGATGTGGAAGATTTTTTGGCTTCTTCCAAAGGCCGGGCAGTGATAAATAATTCTTCTTTGCAAATCCTGCTTAAACAATCCACGGCGGCCATTGATAAAATTGCCGAGGTGTTTCATCTGACAGAAGGAGAAAAGTTTTTGCTTTTGGAAGCGGATATTGGCGAGGGGCTATTTTTCGCCGGACAAAACCACGTGGCGATAAAAATTATTGCTTCACCCGACGAAGATCAACTTATCAGCACTAGCCCAAAGGAAATTTTGGAAAGAGAAACAGCAACCGCGCAGCAGACGGCAAGCGCACCCATTGCTCCGGCAGAAGAAAACCCTGCAGAAGAGGGGCCAGCGCCGCCGCAGGCGCAAACAATCCAAGCGCAAGAGCCAGAGCCAAATATCACAGAAGAGCAGCCGGTCAGCGAAGAACCGGCGCAAACGCAGACGCCAACAGAGCCGCAGCCAGCACAATCTCCAGAACCAAATGTTATAGAACAGCCGGCGGAAGATGAGCCGGCCCGCACTCCACCACAACCCCAACAGCAACAAGAAGCGCCTCAGCCACCCATGCCGCAGGAAGAAATGCAACCAGTGGAATCGCCCCAGCCAACACCAACGCCGGCTCAACCTCAAACTGACAAACCTCAGCAAGAAGCTTCGGCAGATGATAATACCTTTCAACCCATTCCGATAAATAATCAAGAAGAACAAACGGAAGAAATGCCCGTCAAGCAAGTGGAGGTATAAAGTGTTTAAGTGGGGTTTAGTCGGCTGCGCCGGAGTGATGGTTTTCTCGGTAATTTTAGTTTTTGTTTTTGGCGCGGCGCTTTTTGCCAGCCGGCTGG
>PCRM01000028.1 GCA_002771215.1 Candidatus Nealsonbacteria bacterium CG23_combo_of_CG06-09_8_20_14_all_40_13
GAACGGCGTTGGTTTGGCTACCCTCATCAATGAAAGAACATTATTTGATGCAGTGGAAATCGTCAATGCCACGCCGACACTTGGCGAAGAAAATATCCGGGCGGATTTTATTAATAAAACCGTTTTATTTCGCGGCGAGACTGGTTCTTCCGATGCGCACATTTTAGCTGCCATAGGTAAAGGCTACACCTTGTTTGAGGGCAAAACAGCAGGGGATTTGCACTATGCGCTTAAACACCACCAAACTAAAGCGATGTTTTCGAAATGGACGCTGTTGGCACTCTTTAAATACATTTATTTCTTTATTCCTTTAGGCCTGCGCATCGGCTTTTACACTTTTATGCACCGAAATGACGAAAAGAAACTACAAAGCAAGTAGCTTTTTATTGGCACTTCGAGTTAACAAATGTTGCCGCTTGAGAATCTTTGTCCTCACTTAATAAAAATTGCTTTATACCAGCGTCCGAGTCGACAGCAGGATTAGAATTTCTCATATCCGTAAAGAAAGTTTTAAACTGGCTTGGCCAATTACCGCCCTCATTAAGATAGCGATACCATTGAGTCAACACACCCTGATTACAAGTAGATTCAGGATAATCATGAGAAGTTTCGGCGGCCGGAAAAATGCCTAAAAATTTGACCGGCGTGTAATTTTTCACTTCTTTGCCGTCAACTTTGGTCCTGAATTTTTCCAACGTGTTGGCGCCGCAAACCTCTTCAGGCCCAACCCGACCAACAAACCCCGCAGTTTGCTCATTAAACCATTTGGGCACTTGGCCGCTGTAGCTGATAAGGTTGTGAGTGGTTTCGTGGATAAATATATCATCGGTGTAACAGTTGGTTGGAAACTTAATAAAGTAATACATATTGGTCGGCGCCGAGGCGGCATTGAAACGCACCGAGGCATTGTCTTCCGGAGCAATAATACGGTCTGAAATAATCGTCATCCCATCACCGATAGCGCAGGAACTAATTTTTTCACCATCAGGCCAAATACCGCAAACCGAGGCGCCCTCTCCTAAAGTACTAACGCGATAAAAAATGGCTTTATATGGAGCAATACCGAAGGACATATCTTTCAAGTTGGAAATTCCAAACAGGCCCATTAATTTCGGCAAGGTAACTAAATCGCTAAATTTGGCTACGTTGTAAATTCTCGTTCCCATATCGGTATAGCTGGCCAATGCAGATGGAGCATCCATAATAATATTGTCGCCATAAACAACTATACGGTCATATTTGCCACTGTCTATTTTAGTCTGCAAATCCTGGGCGGTGGCATTGTAAAGGTTGACACATAAAGGATTATTACGCGGTAATTTGGAAAATTTAAACAATTTTGAGCAATCAACTGTTCTCGTTTTGGCCTGTGTTGAAGGTTGGGCATAGGTATATTGGCGTTCTGCTCCTCTTTGTAGTGCTTCGTCAACAACTTTGTCCATTTTGGCTTGATTGCCGAACAAATCCAAACCCAACCCAAACGGGCCTATAACATAATAAAAAACCACGCCCAAAAGTAACAACCCAAAAACACTTAGACCAATACAGCAACCAACTTTAGATTTTTTCTTTGGCGCCTGCGCAGGTGTTTTTTCTTCGTTCATTTCCCCTCCCTGCCCGCCAAAATGAAATCTATTTGGCGAAGAGAAATAATAATCTATTTCGTCAAGAGATTGAATGCTGGTTGGCAATTTAATTTATTAATTTCTAATTTCTATTTTATTACAAATTTAAATGTAACTCAAATCGTTTAAAGTTTAACAAAGTTTAGGCTTCAGGTCTTGACAAAACAACAATAATATGCTATATTAGTATAATTGTAACTTAACAACTTATACCCTAGGGGGGATATGAATAAATAAAGTAGTGGAGAAGCAGTACCGCAAAAACAGTAAAAGGAGAAAAAAGCATGAACTGCAAGAAATCAGTTGTATCAGTAGCAGTGTTTCTGATTTTCGGTGCGGCCATCGTCGCAGGGTGCGGAGGATCAATTCCGCAGACGGTCTCCGGTGAAACGGGGACTTTAAGGATGAGTTTCGCTTCGCCCACTGAGGACAGATACATCCCTCCGGCCACCAAGAGTTTCAAGATTATGGTGCAGCCCGAGGGAAACCTGACCACTATCCAGGCTTCCGCCTGGGTAAATGGCTCAGGCGAAACCGTCCTGAGCAACATTCCCGCTGGACCTTATGACGTTAGGGTCTGGGCCTATAATGGCATGGGAGCCACTGGCAATGTCATTGCCTGGGGAATCTGCCAGGTAATGATACTGGGCGGCAGGGATAACGAAGCCCACGTCAACCTAAAGTCCGACCGGCTCGTCTTTACGAGCTGGAGAGACGGCGGCAACAGACCGGTAATATACCGGGCCACGCCAGACGGGTTTTACACCTCCCGAGTCACCAGCGCGGACGGATTCTCTGGGTGGCCCGCTCCTTCCCCCGACGGCCGGAAGATTGCTTTCGGCTCGGGAATAGCGTCGTCGACGCAGATCAGAATTTACGACTGCGCTACCAGCTCCATCACCCTATTTTCGGACTTAGTAGGGGGGGATTACGACCCAGAATTTTCCCCCGACTCCAATACCGTCGTCTGGGTCAACTCCAATGCCGGCACCTACACCCTCCGGAAGAAGAATCTGGATGGCAGCGGCAGCGGCTCCTATTCGTTCGGCACTTCGACAATAGGAGATCCCACTTTCAGCCCGGATGGAACCCGCATCGCCGTGCACATGTACGACGGCGTTGACTGGGAGATAGCGATTGTCCAATCAGACTTCTCGGGAAGCCACTGGTTGGCCACCAACGATAGTATAAGCGAAATGCATCCCTGCTGGTCGCAGGAGGATGACCATGTCATCTACTGCTCGGCCAGCGATGCCAACGGCCATTTACAGGTGGCCTACCTGAACGCCGACTTCTACCCAGGTAACACAGCCACACCGTACTTGTTGACCCATGAACAGCGGGATCATAAGTACGTAACGGCAGCAAGCCCCGACGGTAGGGAGCTTGCTTATACAGGGGTAGGAGAAAACGGCGAATACGCCGATATCTACTACCTCAACGTTGATTCTGGGATATCCACCAGAGTCACATACAACTCCGCCTGGGACGGGGACGCTAAGTTCCTCCGTCCCACCACCGGCAGTACGACAGTGGTGGTTGACTAAAAACCACCCCTACCCAATCACACACGAGGCCGTCATTCCCTTAAACAAGGACTGGCGGCCTCTTTTTTTTCAAAATGTTCATCGGAGGTTGACAAAATAGTATAGTTAAGGTATAATAGTGGCATAATTCTGCAACTCTGCGAGGTGAGACCATTGCCGCAGGAACCTTACAAACCAAGTGGACCATATGTCATTCAATCTGGTCCTAGAATGGGCCAAGTATTGGAACTTCTGATGTTCAACAATTACCCATTTCTAAGGTGGTTGTTGAATAAAATCGAGAAGGAAGACAGAGGCAAAAACCGAGAAAATCGACTCCATCAGCATCTGCGTTGGTTAATCGCCCACGGAGAAGACAGACCCGTCCCAACTGTGTGCCCGCATTGCTGCCAAAATCCGGTAGCGAAAATTGCTCTCTCAGGCAGTCGAAAAGATGGTTATAGCAGAGATTCATTCAGGTTAAGAGTGCACACCTCTTGCGCCGACTGCCGTAGAGAGCTTCATGTATTTCCGGCCGGCAACAGACAAACTATTCTGGATCTCAAATTCTCCACAATTGTTTGGCGGGGGTTCCGGCAACATGACCGAGAGCAATTTGTTCAATTGCTCAAAGAAATCTTTCAACTACCTTTGGACTTAAATCGACAAAGAGCCTTCGAGTTCTTTGTTGCCAAACCAACCCCTATCCAATTCGCCCCGCATCAACTTCAACTTCCCATGGCGGGCGCCTAGCACGGCGCCCGTTTTTTGTAATTTTAACCAGCACTGGTATAATAAAAATAGGTCGATATAATTTTAAAAGTGAGGAGTTATGAACAAACTAAGCACTTTTGACTGGGTAGCTTTAATTATTATTATTGTCGGTGCCATCAATTGGGGGTTGGTAGGTTTGTTTAAGATAGATATCATCAAAGTAATTTTTGGCGATATGACTATTTTCGCAAGAATGCTCTACATTATTGTTGGCCTGGCGGGGCTTTATCTTCTCATTCTGTCTTTTAAACTCGGCAAAAAATAATTTGAAAAATTAGAAGTTATCATAGCCATCTTACAAGAGGTGGGAAGTATTTATGTTTAAAGAAAGCGAAAAGCCACAGGAAGAAGTACCACGGAAAGTTGTCGATGTCATTTTTGGTTTTCAGCAGGAAATAGCTAACCTCAAAGAGACAGAGAAGAAAAAGGGCACAACTGTCCATTTGAGCGATATGGATCCGTCTTACCTTACTGAGGAAGATTGGAGAATTTGGGATGCTTTTAAAAAGGGAACGTTGGAAAAGGAAGATTTTGAAGCATACAGAAACGCAATTGAGAGCGGTCTTCTTGATGGTGCTGGAGCTGGAAAAGAAGCTATAACAAGCCGGATGCATTTTGCCGCATATATTGCCAATATGTGGCAATATTAGAAATTTAGAATCTGAGCTGAATAAAGAAAAAAAAATGAAACTTGAGTTTTCGGCCGGCGGTTTAATTTATCGGCAAGATAACATAAGCAAATTAAAATTCGCTTTAATTTTAGACCCGTTCAAGAAATGGACTTTCCCCAAGGGTAAAATTGAAAAAGGCGAGAAACCAGATGAAGCCGCAAAAAGGGAAATTACCGAAGAAATCGGCCTAAAAGATTTAAAATTAATTGCCAAATTAGACAAAATTGGATACTGGTTCAAAGAACCGTGGAAAGATAAAAACGAACTCATTCACAAATACGTTTATTTTTATTTATTTGAATCTGCCCAAGGTGAACTCAAACATCAAACCGCAGAAATTAAAGATGCCAAATGGTTTACAACAGAAGAAATCAAAAAATTAAAAACTTATAAAGATACTCTGCCGCTGCTGCAAAAAGCTCTTAAGCTGTTAAAAAACAAAAAATTATGATATAATTGTATTAAATCTATACTTTACGCCAATTAAGTCGAAAATTGGCGAACTTGAGAAAGGATAAGATGGCCAAAGAACAAAAAACCAAAGAACAAAAAATTGGACAAGTATCTCACTATTACAACAAAATCTCTGTCGGCATCATCAAACTTACAGACACTCTTAAGGTCGGAGACGAAATCCACATTAAGGGCCACACTACGGATTTAACCCAAAAAGTCGAGTCAATAGAAGTTAATCATCAATCTGTTGATGAGGCAAAAAAGGGTGATGTTATCGGAGTGAAAGTCAGCGACCACGTCCGCGAAGATGATGAAGTTTTCAAAAGCGTTGAAAAATCCTGAGCGGAGTCGAAGGGCTGAATAGCCGGTTGGCAAACAGGAGGGCAAGGTGAGATTTTTAAGGTTTTTTGCTATTTTTCTTATTGTCTTGGCAAGTGTTTTTTTAATAGTTTCCAAAGCTAAAGCGGCTGTTTTTTCCGCTGACGCCAACAATAAAGCAAAGATAGTCGCCGAAGATGAAGTAATTAATGATAACTTCATTGTCAGCAGTCCTTCAGTCAATATTGAAGGCACTGTTAAGGGCGATGTTTTGGCTCTGACCAATGATTTGAAAATTTCAGGTAAGGTTGAGGGAAATGTCATCGCGCTGGCTACCAATGCGCAAATATCAGGCCAAATTGCCAAAGATGCGTTTATTATATCTTCCAGTTTAAAATTAGAAAATGGCGCTCAAATAGCCAATCTTTACACTTTTTCTAGAACTATCACTCAATCACCGCAGGCAAAAATTGCCAACAAAAACGTGCAGAAAATTTTCAATAATTATAAAACGCCTTCACAGCAGATTTATGGCTGGTTCATCTCATATTTAGGCCTGCTGGTTGTAGGCCTGTTTGTAATTTATATAGCGCCTGTCAAATCCTACCATGTGGTGGCGAAATTTGCGCAAAAACCTTGGCAAAGCGCATTGACCGGTATTTTATTTCTAATTCTTACACCTGTTGTTTTCGCCCTTTTTGCTTTAACGGTAATCGGTCTGCCACTGGCGATTATTTTAGCGGGGTTATATATTTTGGTTATCTATCTTTCCAATATTGTGGTCGGAATAATTTTGGGCAATTACATCTTAAAAGGCAGGGGTATGTTCTTTTCGCTGGCCTTAGGACTTTTAATTTTAACTTTAATTTACAAAGCGCCTTTTTTCGGCGGCATTATCTCGTTGATAACTTTGATTTTTGGTTCGGGCGCAATTGTTTTATCAAAATATGAGAAAATGAAAATAGCTAGAAGATAAAAACAAAAATGATTTCAAATTTTGTCCAGGAAAAAGACAATCAAAACCCATCGGAACAACCCCAAAACAAGAAATTTTGGTCAAAAATCAAAGATTTTTTCAAAAGCAAAAAAGGACGAATTATCTTAGTAGTAACGGTTTGCGTAATTGTTTTCGGTTTAACTGGCCTTCAAGTTTATAACACTTTCTTCAAGCCAGACAAAGCCGATTCAGGCAGCCAAAATGGTAATTTACCCGATATTGACAAACGCCAGGCAGAATTAGTTGTATCACCCTTAGATGGAACTTTAGTGGAAAAAAGCAGAGCTAACCGTCACCCTTTAGCTGTTGTAATAGAAAATCACCCTGATGCCAGACCCCAATATGGTTTGGGCAGTGCTTCTTTGGTGTATGAGGCCATATCCGAGGGCGGAATTACCCGTTTTCTGGCCATCTACGGGCCTGGCAGCGCCGATAAAGTCGGACCGGTCAGGTCAGCCAGAACTTTCTTTATTGATTGGCTAGCCGAATTTGACGCCTTTTTCGCCCACATTGGCGGCAATTTAGATGCCTTAGATAAGATAAAAACAGATAAAATTAAAGATTTGGACCAGTTTGCTGTCGGCAGTTTAGCTTATTGGCGAGTGCCGCAAGTAGGCAAAGCCACCGAACACACTATGTTTAGCTCCACTTTGAAGCTTTATGATGTCGCTGCTTCTAAAGGTTGGGACGTTAATTCTGCCAGATTTACCGCTTATCAATTCAAAGAAGATGCCAAGGCAGGGGAGAGACCTGTTGCGCAAACCGTAGCAGTTGATTATTCAGCCCAAGAGTATAATGTCCGCTGGCTTTATGTTCCCAAGGATAATGTCTATTCACGCGAGTTGGCAGGGGCAGCCCATAAAGACGGCGCCACTGGAGCACAACTGCAAGCAAAAAATGTGGTCGTCATTGAAATGCAACGTTGGTATGCGCCAACCAGAATCAACGAATCGGGCTGGGCTATGAAAACAATAGGCGAGGGCAAAGCTAAAGTTTTTCAGGACGGCAAAGCTATTGAGGGCACTTGGAAAAAAACCGGCAGAACCGAGCGAACTTTGCTTTATACAACATCGGGTGAACAGGTCAAATTTAACCCCGGCGTTACCTGGTTTGAAATCGTCTCGCCCGGCACGGCAATAAAAGTTCAATAATATTCAATTTATTATTGTACGCAAAAAGCCCCGAGCGAAGTCGAGGGGCTTTTTGCTATTTTTGTCTTTTAGAATCCGATGCTGCGGGCAACGTTTAACACTTTGTTGACGTATGCTTGCGAGTGGTTGTAGTTGAACAAGGCGTCGTTGATTCGGCCTTCGTCAGCACCACTTTTAGCCAACAAGTTGGCTGCGCCGTAAATAGCGTCAGTAATGTGAGTAATATCAGCGGTTCCGTTACCATCGCCGTCAACGCCATAAGTTCTCCAGGTTCCAGGCATAAACTGCATTGGGCCGGCGGCACCGGCGTATGAACGTTTGGAGGTTGAACCGGATTTACCGGTTTCAACTTGGTGAACGGCCTCAATAATCTGCCAAGGAATATTAAATCGTGCGCCGGCGGCTTTATAAATTGCCCTAAACTCGGTAGGCGCGCCCTCGCTGGCACGCTCACGCGCATAAGCTATTCTAACTGTCTGTCTTTGCGCATTTTCGCGGTGCTCACGGGCAACGCGGTCAAAGTTTGATTCACCAACCACAATATCAATTTTGGCTGGCTTGAAGCCCTCAACAATATTTGGGCTTTTGGTATTCAAAGAAACAGAAACAGTAGAATTTTTTGCGCTACCAACGTTTTTCGCGCTGGCTGGAATTTGGAATAAAGAAATAATAAATACTAAACCGACCATTTTAAGCGCTAAGCTTAAGGCGAGAATTTGTTGTTTGTCAAAATGCCAGGTGTTTTTGATTTTGGTCCAAAAGCTTGAAATCCAGTTTTTAATAAACATGGATTAAATCACCTCTTAAAAAGTCTTTTCTCCCGGAGGAAGGGTTCTTGCGAACCACCCCTGAAGGGGTTTCCTCCATTACGAAAAGACCCCCTAATATAGCATATTTGAGTAAATTTGTCAAGGGTTTGGAGGTGATTTTTGTTTACTTAATAAACGAACGTCATTGTAGTAATTTTAGAAATACTAAATTGAAATTACAAAACACGTGATATAATAAATTGAGAGGGGAAATTTGAAAACAATATTTTCAGTTTTAGTTTTCGCAATTTGGATAACTTTAATAGTGCTTTTTATCCAATATTCCACTAACAGCAAACAGCCAGAGCCAACTATTATAAATGTTCAAACTTTTAAAATATCGGCTAATGCCAATATCAAAAGTTATTTGCAGAAATTACTTGATAAAATTCAAGCCGAGAATAGCAATTTGAAATTTGAGTTTGTGCAACAAAATGAAACACCCGAAATTATTTTTGAAACTAAGCAGAAAAATTTACCTGACAATTTTGAAAAAATTGAACTTATAAAAAAGGAAGTAACTTTAGAACCTAAAATATTTGCCATCAATTTAGCTGACAGAATACCTGACTTTAGTATCTGGCTGGGTTGGCAAAAAGATAAAAATATCAACACCATTAAAGAAAAACTACAAAAATTACTGCATGATGAGTTGGAAAACGAAATCAGTTTAACGGCAGTCGGTGATATTATGTTGGGCAGATATGTAGGAAAAAAAATTGATGATAATTCTCCTGATTATCCGTTTGCCAAAATTCAATCGCAGATAAATCAGAATGATATTACTTTTGGAAATTTAGAATCACCGTTTAATGATAGGGAGGAGTCAGGTTTGGAGAGTATGATTTTTAATGCCAAGCCAGAAGCTATTAAAGGGTTGGTCAACGCTGGATTTGATGTTTTAAACTTTGCCAATAATCATTGCGGCGACCAAGGCAAAGACGGCGTAAATTTTACTTTAAAATTGCTTGCTGACAACAGCATTAAAGTTTTTGGAGCAGGCAGCAATTGGCAAAGCGCCCATCAGCCACAAGTCATAGAAAGCAAAGGATGGAAAATTGCTTTTTTGGGCTATTCTGATTCCGGCATTACCCCAAAAGAATACTCAGCGAAAGAAAATTCATCAGGATGCAACTTAATGAACAGTGAACAGCTGCAAAAGGATATTGAACAAGCAAAAACGCAAGCGGATTTTATTATAGTTAGCATGCACGCAGGCAACGAATATCAGCCAAAACCAACGCCAACGCAAATTAACTTTGCCCACCAAGCCATTGATGATGGAGCAGATGTTGTCGTTGGACACCATCCCCATGTTGCCCAACCGGTAGAAATATACCAGAATAAATTTATTTTTTATTCATTAGGCAATTTTGTTTTTGACCAGTCCTGGTCAAAAGAAACAAAACAGGGATTAGTATTGGATTTTAAGCTATTATTTAATCAAGTCAGTTTTGCAAAATTAGTTCCGGTGCATATTGAAAATTCTCAAGTTACGCTGGCAGACGCAAAAGAATCAGCGGAAATCTTAAACAGAGTTTTTACCAATGATTAATGAACTACCCCGCCGCAAGTCTTCGACCCTGAGCTCAGACCGAAGGGCGGTCGGGGTATTCTAGCCGTCGAAATAAATAAGGAGAAAAAATGGAAAATTGCATTTTTTGCCAAATTGCCCAAAAGAAATTACAAGCTCAAATTCGTTACGAGGACCAGCAGGTAATTGCCTTTGATGATGTCAATCCAAAAATGCCAGTCCATATTTTAGTTATACCTAAAAAACATATTGAAAGCGTCAATAAAATAGCAGAAGAAGACACCAAAGTAGTTGGTCAGTTAATTTTGGCAGCGGCAAAATTAGCCAAACAATTAAAAATTGAGGCACAAGGTTACAGGTTAATTTTCAACCAAGGCCAACACGCTGGCCAGGTAGTCAACCACATCCATCTCCACCTTGTGGGCGGCCAGCGCTTAGGCCCGATGGTCTAAAAAAATTGACAAAACGGTCTTTAAAATTGTACAATAATCAATGAAAGGCGGTGATTAGGTTTGTACGAAGAAAGAGAAAGAGAAGAACCCTTTGAAGTTATCTTGCGAAAATTTTTTAGAGAAGTGCAACAAAGCAAAATTTTATCAGAAGTTAAAAAACGTAGATTTAGAGAAAAAAAAATCTCAAGAGAGACTAAAAGAGTAATTGCCC
>PCRM01000024.1:0-10557 GCA_002771215.1 Candidatus Nealsonbacteria bacterium CG23_combo_of_CG06-09_8_20_14_all_40_13
TTTAAATCACTATTTTTTTGATTTGAAGGATATTTTGAGAACCGTCCCCTAAACCCTAACCCCCTATATTTTGAGAACCGTCCCCTAAACCCTAAACCCTAACCCCCTACTAACTCCCTAACCCTACAAAAGGTCAGGTCGGATTTTTTTGGTTTTTTTGAGAGCTTGCTGCCGGCGCCAAGCCGCTATTTTGGCATGGTTGCCGGAAAGCAGTATTTTTGGCACACGCATACCCTTCTTGTCCCGACTTGTCCCGAGTTTCTTCGAGGGACCTGTCCTGAGCAAATTCGAAGGAGTAGATAGAGTGGTGTAAATTTCCGGCCGGGTGTATTGAGGGTACTCGAGCAGCCCCAAGCTACTGGTTTTCAGTTTTCTGTCTCCAGTCAGCAGTGAGCGGCCGTTAGTCGTTGGGGAGAAGCTTTCTTCAGCTAAGCTTTCCTCTTTGCCCAAAACGCCAGGGGTATGTCGGCAAACCGCGTCAACAATAACCATTGCCGGCAGTTCCCCGCCGGTTAAGACATAGTCGCCGATGGAAATTTGCTCATCAACAAGTTTTACGACCCTTTCGTCAAAACCCTCATAATGACCGCAGACCAAAATTAGATTTGAGAAATGAGATAGAGATAGAGATTTTTGCTGAGTAAATAATTTGCCCGATGGTGTTAATAGAATTGTTCTGGTGTTTTTGCTTGCTTCTTTTTTGATCTGTTCAAGCGCTTTGTCAATGATATCAACGCGAATAACCATCCCCGCGCCCCCGCCGTAAGGCTTGTCATCAACTTGTCGGTGAGGCCCCTGTCCAAACTGACGCAAATCCCATAGTTTTACCTCCAGAAGGCCATTTTTCAAAGCACGTTTCAAAATGGAGGTTTGTAAAAACCCTTCAAACATTTCTGGAAACAAAGTTAAAATATCTACTCTCATAATATTCTCTACTAATTACGAATTTATACGAAAATACGAATGGAATAAAGTGAAGCACCTACTTAAATAACTTAAAACTTAAATGTCAAAACTCAAAATTTCAACTAAAAGCGTAAAAGAAAGGCATTATACATCTTTTAAGTTTTTTCCTGCAGTTTTAACATTTACGTTTTCAGTTTTTAGTTTTATGGACCGCGTCTTTTCGTGCCGAAAGCCGAACGTTAACATTCGCTAGTTTTATCTTTTTACAACAACAGACCGCCTCCTAGACTGTGACGATCTGTTGGAAATTTTTTCTAATTTTTTTTTACAATCTTAAACGACTTTAGTGGCTTTTTCTTCGTCTACTGGCTCTTTTTTGACTTCTTCGCCACCTTCCGGCTCAACAATTTTCATGTTGATGCGGGCATTTTTCTTAGCGCCTAAAACTCGCAAAAGGGTACGCAATGACTTGGCGGTACGTCCCTCTTTTCCGATGATTTTTCCCATATCCTCCGGGTTAACAGTCAGTGACAAAAGCACGCCCATTTCATCAATGCGGCGTTCCACTTTGACGTCTTGGGGATTGTCAACGATGGCTTTAACAACATATTCGACAAACTCTTGATCATTTTCTGCCATTTGAACTCCTAAGCATGATTTAACCTTGATTTATCCGGCAAATCGACCATACCTGCCGAAAATTTTACTTATTCTTCTTCTTTTAGTTGTTCGGTCTTTTCTGCGGGGGCTGATTCTTGCGGGGTTTGTTTTTCTGGTTTTGAGGTTTCAGGTTTAGCTTCTTTAACTTCAACTTCCTTGACTCCTTCTTCGGTAGTTACTGCTTCTTTTTCATCCTTAGCTTCCACGGCAATTTCCGCGGATTTTTCTTCCCATTCCTGTTTAGCTTTTTCCACTTCCGCCTGTTTTTTGACTCTCTCTTCTTCAGCTAATTTCTTTTCTTCTTCTAATTCTTTCTTGCTTTTGGCCTTAAATACTTTAACCACAATTAATTTGTGTTTAAGACCCTGTTTTTTTAATAATTTACAAACAGCATTGGTTGGCTGCGCGCCAACCCTCAAATATTCGAGTACTTTTTCTTTATCAAATGAAAAATCCCCTGATTGGGGGTTGAAATTACCTAAGATTTCAACAACTTTACCTCTTTGGGGTTTTGAATCTTCAGCGGCAACTATTTTGAATCGCGGCTGCCTTTTGCGGCCAAATCTTGCAAGTCGGATTTTTAGCATTTCCTTACTTTCTTGATTTTCGTTTAATTATATTATAATTATAACCTGTGAATTAAATTTTGTCAAGCAGTATTTGACAATCAGAAAGAGAAGAAGTTTAATAAAGATAGATAATAAAATAATCCACATAATAATTTAAGGAGATCATTATGGAAAAAGAACCAATTCACGAAGGGGATGAAAAATATGAACAAGATGTTGAAAAAGCTCATAGTATGGCATGGGCCGAAGATCCAATTAGAAAAGTTATTGGGAAGCTGCCAGAAGATGCGGAGGAAGCTAAAACTTCATTACTTCGAATTGCACAAGGAAGGTCTGCAAGGGCATCAAGGAGATTTGATGAAAGTCAGAGACTTGAAGAGGAAAGATTAAGGGCGCAAGAAGAACATGAAAAAAGGCTAATAAAGCAGCTGGTGAGGTATTAAAACAAATTGTAGATTTCCAAGCTTCTGAAGCAAATAGGATGAAATCAATGCTATTAGATATAGATGTAGACGAAGCGCAGGGAGCTTTAGCGTTTCGAAAACTTACTGAATGGGGAATTTTATTGCCAACACCATTAAAAGAATGGCAAAGAGACTATACGGAAGAAAAAGATATAATTTGTTTATCTCAACCCACTATTTTGCCGGGTGTAGATGAAAATTTGAAAATGAAAGAAGACCGTCTTGAAAGTCTATCTGAAGATATATTACCTAGCCATATTCATTTCTCTCAAGCAGAATTCAGAGAAATATTTTTGACAGTTCGCGGTCGAGGCGGTATGGGTGTTGACGGCTAATTAATTTTTCGAACGAAATAGAAAAAGTTTGAATTAAAGTTCTAAATTATTTTTGGATTCCCTTTAAGATAATCACTGTATTTCATCGGTTTTTTGCCCTCTGGCTGAACAATGTCCAGAATGAGATATGAGATTTGTCCGCCAGCTGGCGGATTGTGAATTTCAGCCCGAGGCTGACCCGCCTTGGGCGGGGAGTTTTGCAAGTGCGCTCTGTGGATTATAATTCTTTTTCCTCGCTTAGCGAGGTCGCCGCCAATTTCTGTCCAGACCTTCGGCCAGGGGTAAAAAGCCCGAATTTTTCGCTCTATTTCTTGAATTTCATTTGCGTTTTGCGTTTTAAGTTTTAAGTTTTCAATAAATCCATCTTCTTTTTTTAATAGATGGGTGAAAGTTGCCTGACTATCATCCTGGACTTGTGGTCTCACTTTTTTATAAACAATGTTGACTATTGCTTTAATAGTCGTCCAAGAAGCAAGTTGGGACAATTTTTGGGCCAGCTTTTCAGCGTTAGCCGCTGGCGCAATTTTTATTTTATCCGTGATGACAATTGGGCCATGGTCAATTTGCTCATCCATTGCAATTACCGTCACGCCGGTAGTTTTTTCACCGGCTAAAATTGCGTTTTGAATCGGCGTTGGCCCGCGGAATTTCGGCAGAAGCGATGGATGCACATTTAAACTGGTGTATTTGGGAATATCCAAAATTTCTTTAGGCAATATTTTGCCGTAAGCGCAAACAACTATCATGTCTGGTTTTAGCTCATATAATTGTTTAACAAAATGTGAATCTGCAAGATTTTCCGGCTGAAACAGGGGAATGTTGTCTTGCTTAGCTGCAAGGGCAACAGCAGATGTTTTCAAAACATTTCCTCTGCCCGCCGGTTTATCCGGCTCTGACACCACGCCGATAAGATGGAAATGGAATTTCAGCGATTCTAAAGTAGGCAGGGAAAATGACGGGGTGGCGAAAAATAAAACTCTCAAATCGGACAATTTTTTACCGCCGGCAATTTCTGCTTTGTCAAAATAAATAATGCCGTTTAAATGGTCAATTTCGTGCTGAATTACCCGTCCCAGCAGACAATCCACGCGAAGCTTAATTTTCTTGCCAAATCTATCTTGCGCCAAAATATGCACTTTAACCGGTCTTGCCACGGGCAAAAAAACGTCTGGAAAAGATAAACAGCCCTCTACCAAGGTTTCTTGCTCTTTGAAGACGTGGGTTATGGTTGGATTGACGAGGATAGTTAAGGGGATATTTTTCACTTGTTCGTCTTGTCCCCCGTAGTAGCAAACTAAAGCTTTTATCGTTTTGCCAAGTTGAGGAGCAGACAGGCCAACGCCTAAAGCAGATGATTTAACTTCATTTATCATCTCGTTAACAAATTTTTGAAAATTAGGCCCGAAATCCTTAACCTTCTGACACTTCGTTCGTAAAAGGGAGGTAGGCGAAATAAGAATTTTTGACTTTGACATAAAGATTCTCCAAATGCTCTGCTGTTCTTTCGTCGGAAAAATTTTTAGCTTTTTCCATCGCTTTTTGGGACATAACTGCTCTTAAATTATCGTCTTTCAGCAGTCTCAAGATTTTATCGGCAAATTCATCAATATTCTCCGGAACTAGAAATCCGTCTATTTTATCTGATATTACATCAGTTGGGCCCATCTTATCAACCGCTACTGGGACGGTGCCGGCCGCCATAGCTTCGGCCACAACAATGCCTTGTGTTTCGGTTTTTGAAGGGAAAACAAAAATGTCGGCCGAGGCGAAAATTTTTTCTACTTCCTCTTTGGGCAAATAGCCGGTAAAGGTGATATTTTTGAAAAGGTCCAATGTTTTAACTTGCTCTTTCAGATTATTTTCTTCCGGTCCGCCGCCAACCATTATTAAATGCACATCCGGATATTCTTTAATAATTTTTAAAAATGCGTCAAAAAGAAAATGGATATTTTTTTCTTTAGCCAGTCGACCCACAAACAAGAGTATTTTTTGTCTTTCAGGGATATCCCATTTGGTTTTTAACGGCCGGTTGTCTAATCTGGCAAATTTTTCCAATGGAATGCCGGTGGGAATAACTTCAATTGGCGTTTTAATGCCGTAGGCCAGCAGGACTTTTCTCATCGGTTTTGAGGGGGTGACGATTTGGTCACATCTATTGCAGTAGTCAACGCTCATATTAATGACAAATTTTTTGGCAAAATTGGCCAACAGCGGTACATAATAAGTATATTCCGTCAGTAGGGTATGATAAGTATGGATAATCGGAATATCTAATTTTCTGGCAATTTTTAGCCCTAATCTTCCCATAGAAAAAATATGCTGGCTATGGATTAAATCTAAATTTAAGCTGGCCGCTTTGGCGTAAAGCGATGAGGCCAAAAACGGCAAAGCAACTGGGTAAAAAGATCTTCCAGGTATGCTTATAGACGGAGAGCGGAAGACATTTGGGTTGGCATCTTTAAAGTGCCTGCAGCCCGGGGCAAAAATATAAAATTCATGACCTTTCTTCTCCAGTTGTTTTCTGAAGGTCTCAATTGAAATTACCACACCGTTAATGGTAGGAGAATAGCATTCAGAAAATATACCGATCTTCATACTTCTCCTTGAATTTCATTTGAGGGCGGTGGGCGGGGCTGTGGTAGGTTTTCATTCCGCTCCTTCTTCTTAATACTATCTTATCATTTTACTAAAGATAAGAAAAACCCCGCTTCTTTCAAAGGATATAGAAAGGGCGGGGTGGGAGCGAAAGATTAGAAGGTTAGGTGTTTTGACTGCCGGGATAGGGAAGCCCCGAAAAGAAAGAAATAGACATGTAAAAAGCTCGCGCAAGGGCTGCAATCAGTTTCATCAATCCTCTTTTTTTTGCTTTTTCGATCTGCGGCACGATTTTGAGCATCGCCTTTTCCAGATTAAGCACCTTTCCACCTTCACAAATCGCCTCACCAGCAATTCGGAAATTAACAGATCCTTCTCTGGTAAACCAGGCTCTTAAGAGGACGGTTTGGCCAGGTTTTACTTCTTCTTTGAACTCAACATTTACGCTCACTAAGCGTACTTGATTAGCAGGTGAATAAGGAAAGAGCAAAGCGCTTGTTTGGCAACAGGCCTCCTGCAGAATATGTCCTGGTAGAACTGGATCGCCAGGAAAATGGCCTTTGAAATACCGCGGATGAGCGTAGAAGACTGCATTAGCAATTACTTTCCCATCTTTAATCTCTAACCATCCCTTTTTAAGTAGAAGAGCGCGCCTCCGATGAGGCAGAAAATCCTCAAGTTCTTTTCTGCCTAAAATAATAGGCTTTCCATCGATTTCTTTTTCAGCGGTGTTTCTGCCAACCATTTTTCCTTTCCCCCTTTATCTAATTGTTAAGCGACGGATTTACATCCATCTACAGAATTATAGCAGATTGAATGGGTCAATGTCAATAGTCCATTTCTCCGGCACCTGCTTTAAAATGATATCTCTTATTTTTAGGTCTTGTTTAAAAAGCTTAATGATAATTTGCCAGCGATATTTATTTCTTTGTCGGTAGGTAAAGGCCGGATTAGGCCCCATTATTTTTAAAATAGCAGGTGAAGCAACAGCCAATTGTTTTAATTTAGAAGCCAATTTGAAAGTTTCGCTTTCGCATAATTTTTCATTTTGGTGGGCGAATTGTAATTTAATTAGGTGGGTGAACGGCGGATATTTTTCTAAAAAACGCTGGTGCAGTTCTCTTCTATAAAAGTTATCGAATTGATTATTTTTAAATGCCAGCAACATTTCATTGGCTGGATGATAAGTTTGAACAATCATTTTCTTTTTTGTCATCTGGTTTAAATTTAAAAGGGTTTTGAAAACTTCTTCTTGAGATTGAAAATCAGGTAGATTTAAAATATTATCCAAAGATAATACGGCGGTTAAGTCAGGTTCAAACTGAGGAAAATCAAATATTTTTGCCGTTGCAATGACTATGTCAGCGCTATTGAGACCGGTAATTTCCTTTTTAGCTGTATCTTTATCTATTCTCAAAATTTTTTTATCGAAATAACATCTTTTAATCTCGGACTCAATTTTTTCACTGCCGATGCCTAAAAATTTTATTTTTGTGCTGTGGCAATTTGGGCAGCGCAAAGGTGAGCCGAACCTGTTGCCACAGGTGTGGCAAATCAAGCAGGGCAGGGGAGAGCTGTGATAAATGGCCGGCCTATCGCATTTTGGACATAAAATTGTTTTTTCACAATCAACGCAATAAACGGCGCTGGCTGTGCCCCGGCGCGCGAGAAAAAGCAAAACTTTATTTTTAATTTTTAAAAAATCTTGCATAGTCTCCCCTACTTTGACTGAAAGAAAATCGGGCTGATTATTCATATCAACCAATGAAGTATCAATCTTGTTAAAATTACAATTTTTTGATATTTTTTCAATATTCTTTTTAAATAAATGAAAATAGTTTTCTACTGAAATGACAGAATTTCCTAAGATTAATTTTGCACCAGTCAGTTTGGCTAACATTGCCGCCACTTTTTTGCTGTGATAACGCGGTGACTGCTCTTGCTTATTACTTTGGTCGTCGTCTTGGTCTAAAATAATCAATCCTAAATTTTGTACCGGCGTAAAAATGGCGCTTCTCGAACCAATAATAATTTTGATTCGTCCTTCGCGTATTTTAAGAAAGTATTCAAACTTTTGACTATTTTTGAGCTTACTGTGCCAGACACAGATTCTTGATATGGGAAAATATAACCGAAATTCTTCAAGCACAAGCTGGGATAATTTACTTTCTGGGAAAATAATAATCGAAGATTTATCTTGTTTGTAATTTTTAAAAGCCAGTTGAGCGTACATTTTTATTCTACTTTGATGACGGTCGCAAACTAACTTCGTTTCAAAATTATTTTTTATGCCACAGAAATCGTCTTGCTCATCATTTTGTTTTAGCAATTTTTTGCGCTTTGGCTGGGGCGGCACCATCGCAAAAATAGCCAAAGAAAGAGGACAAAAATAATACTGGCTGATAAATTGAGCCAGTTTTAAATGTAAGTGGTCTAAAACGGGAGTTGGGTCTAAAATTTTGGCAATTTTTTTTAATTTTTTAGCAATTGGCCGATGACTGGAAATTCCAACAATTACCCCTTCGATTTTTCTTTGGTGGAAAGGAATCAAAACCCGCTGGCCGATGATTATTTTATCGGCGATATTTTTAGGTATCTGATAAGTAAAAGATACTTTCTCTTTTGCGGTGGTTACATCAGGCACAACTTGGGCATACATGAAAACTCCCCTGGAATTTTAATTAATTAGTGAGCAATTACCAGTTATCAGTTAAAGATTTTACTTATATCTTTCGACGGTAAAGCGATAGAGGTAAATGTTTTCGAAGGGTAAAATGCCGGCTTTTCGTCTGGCGATAGCTACTTGATAGCCGGCGTCAGAAATTCCCAGAATATCTGGAAGTAAGAGACCTGTGCGGCCATCCTTGGTTTTGACAATGACCCCATATTTTTTAGGGTCTAAAGATTTAGGTCCTTCAATTGGTTCTGGCTGGGAAAGGACATCCACGGAAATTTCTATTGCTGGAAGCTCTTCTAAAGAAAGAGGTGAAAAACGAGGATCAGAAACAGCTGCTGAAATGGCATTTTTAATTATCTCTTGGGCAATATTTTCGTGCCTACAAAAATAGCTGCCGATGCAACCGCGCAAAGAGTGATCTTTTTTGTGGTGAAGCGAAACAAAAACACCTGCTTTTTTGGTAAGCATTTCTTTGGGTAGACCTTTAGGTGGAGAAATTTCCCGACCCCCCCCAAGAAAAGTTTGAATTGTTTTTTGGGCTAAGTCAACGTAAGGATTCATTTGCTTTGATTGTATAATAACTAATCAAAGCGGGCAATGTATAAATTCGTTCTAATAATTTGTTGATGCCTTCACCGGTCAGGGCAGAAATTTTCAACGGATTAAATTTTTTTAAATTGGTTGGGATTTTAAGGCCTTTTACTTTATCTATTTTATTAATGACTACTATTTCAGCTTTTTGGGTCAGTTTGGCGGAGAAAAGTTTTAACTCCTGTCTTATTTGCCAATAATCCTTGGCCAAATCTTCACTTGTGGCGTCTAAAACATGAATAATTGCTCTAGACCTTTCAATATGGCGTAAAAATTTGTCTCCCAAACCCCTGCCTTGGTGGGCTTGTTCAATCAAACCAGGGATATCAGCGGCTATAATTTTTAATTTTTTAATTTTTACCAACCCTAAATTGGGCTCTAATGTAGTGAAGGGGTAATTGGCAATTTTCGGGTGGGCATTGGAAATTTTGGAAAGAAGGGTAGATTTGCCGCAGTTTGGCAGGCCGATTATGGCAATATCTGCCAGCATTTTCAGCTCTATTTTGAGTGATTTTTGTTCTCCTTTTTCTCCCGGCTGGGCAAATCTTGGCGCTTGTCTGACCGCTGTGGCAAAATGGCAGTTGCCCAGTCCGCCCTTGCCGCTTTTAGCAATTAATTTTTTCTCGCCGGCACTAATCATATCGGCAATGAATTGGAGATGTGTTTTATCATTCTTTTTAACAATTTCATAAATTAGGGTGCCAGCCGGCACTTTCAAAACCAAATCTGGAGCGCTTTTACCCGTTTTGCGCATTTTTATACCGTTTTCCCCATGGGCAGCCCAAAAATTCTTGCGCATGCTAAATTCTGAAAGCGTATTTAGATTATTGTCGCAAACAAAATAAACCTCGCCGCCAGCGCCGCCGTCGCCGCCGTCGGGTCCGCCGCGTGGCGCCCCTTTTTCATGCCTGAAAGAAACCAGACCATTGCCGCCATCGCCCGCTTTAACAGAAATAATAACTTCATCTGTAATCATATCTTGCCTGTCACTAAAAATCCGTCAGCACTGCTGCCAAGACGGATTTGGCTTAATATAGCATTGTTCATTGATACAAAATTAAAATGGGTTAATCGATACACCATTAATACGCCACTCAAAGTGCAGATGAGGGCCTGTAGACCATCCTGTGTTGCCTGAAAGGCCAACAACTTGGCCTTGGGCAACTGTTTGGCCGGCTGAAACACGAATGCTTGATAAGTGGGCATAACGGGAAATTCTGCCAGAGCCATGGTCAATGATAACTTCATTGCCGTAGCCGCCCGACCAACCAGAAGAGGTTTCTATTATCCTTCCTGAAGCGGCGGCGTAGACAGCCGTGCCAATGTTAGCTCTGTAGTCAATGCCGGGGTGGCCGCGCGAAACACCTCGAGAGATACCATTATGGCTAATGGGGACGTTAACATTAAAATTTTGCTCGCCATCATAATCACCACCAGCTGTATCCTTACTGGTTCGCTGTCTTGAAGCCAATTGTCGAGAGCTTGCTTGTTTGGCAGCCAGTTGGGCTGCTTTTTGCTGTTTGGCTTTCTCAGCCGCGGCGATTACAGAATTAGCTACGTCGGTATTGGGGATTTTAAGAGTTTGCCCCGGTTTTAAAACATCATTGGTCAGCCCATTGGTAAATTTGACGCTAGCCACTTTTAGGTTAAATTTGTAAGCGATAGAAGAGAGAGTGTCGCCGGCTTGAACAATATATGATTGGGGGGTCGAGGCGGGGTTGGTGATAGAGGTTGTTTGGGTTTGCATAACCATCGGTTTT
>PCRM01000024.1:10568-15221 GCA_002771215.1 Candidatus Nealsonbacteria bacterium CG23_combo_of_CG06-09_8_20_14_all_40_13
AGGGGAAACTTTTGACACCACCTGGAAAATTTCTTCAGGAGATAGGGCATTGAGCTGATTGTGTGAAACATCAAAAGTGATGTCGTTTTCTTTGGCCATCGCATTGGAAACTAAGGCGAAGCAAAAGATTAGCAAGATACTTAAATGAAGAAAGAAATTAGGCTGTCTGGAAGAAAAAGACACCTTCTGTTTAAGGTGTAGGTTAGCTTGAGCTTGTCCTATCAAATTTTTAGACGATGTGAACTTCTTTTTAAGCAGTGAAAATAGCTTTCCGAAAAAAGTGGGTGTACTAATTGTAGCCTCCCAACTTCAATTTAGATACTAGAATACTCTGTGCAATTTGTCAAGTCTCGGGGTATTGAGAGATTGTCCACAATTACTTAGGTTGTAAGGTAATCGAAAGAGAACTGGGCAACCAACTGACCACTGAGGCATCTTTAGGCAAGCTAATGTCATTTTTAGAAATGTCAATGCTAAAAGTTCCTGTCTGCTTACCCGTTAAATCCAAATTAACTATTGTATTTGAAGAAGAAATGTTTTGCAAAATATCGCCAGCGGCTGTCACAACAATTTTGACGCTACTGGGGGAAACTTGAGATACGTTAAAGTTGGCATTGAGATTTTGGTATTTGATGGTGGCGGTAATTTCCTTTGACAAAGCCGTTTGCGATACTTCTATGTAAACTTTAACCGAGTTGTCGCCAACCAGACCAATATGTTCAGGCAATTTTAGGCTAGCTGACTTTGTTTTATTGTCTGCAATACCCTCAATGTCAATTGGCATTGTTTCCAGATAATTCGTTGTCCTTAAAGCCGATGCGCTGCCGGAAATGGTGATTGTTTGGGGAGAAACCGTAACTTTAGAAATCCAGTATGAAGAGGCGGGCTGACCGGCAAAGATGGGGGAGATCCCGACTGTTTTTACATCTTCATATTTGGAAAACGGCAGAGTAACTTTAACCTCTTCAGGTGAAAAGCTAATATGGTTAATTTGCTTGCCTTCATTATCTAAGGCAAATAGTTTGGAGACAGTTGTTTTATCTTCCGTTTCGCCGTTCAGCTTAACAACAGCGGTTGCTTCCAATATTTTCTCCAAAACGCTTTGGGCCCCAGAAACAGTTACTTTGGTCGGCTGAACATCCGCTGTCTGAGTAACAAAACCTTCTCCGGGTTTGCCTTCAATTTTGACAGAAACGGGGACTTCTTTGGAAATCTTTGGTTCTATTCTAACCAAGATTTTGGCCGGTTTTTTCTCAATAATTTGGACGCCGGAGACGCTCATATCAACTTTTACCTCCAACTCATGAGTGCCAATTGACAGGCCGGCTAAATCAACGTAGGCCATAAATGATGAAGAAGAAAGTCGTTGCCAGACAATACCGTCGGCAGCTAATTTAATAGATATATTATCGCTGTCAGAAATAGCCACAGTGTTGGCGGGTAAATTACGATATTCAATAGGTAGAGTGCCCGGAAAACTGCCGATTTTGGCGTAGGAAGAAGCCACATAAAACCAGAAAATCAAGGCGGAAAAAAGCGCTAAAAGCTTAATTTGCCAATTATTGACAATTAAAGGGGTGATTCTTTTCATTTTCTAAACCTTAACAATTTGGGCAACCTTTCTTCCAAATCAGTTTGGGTTAAGTTAGTTAAAAGTTTGCCTGATATCGCCATTGCAATTGCCCCATTTTCTTCTGATACCACCAAACATACGGCATCAGTTTGTTCAGAAAGTCCCAACGCCGCCTTATGTCGGGTGCCCAGCTTCATGTCGTACCTTTTTTCTTCTGATAAAGGCAAGGTGCAGCCAGCCGAGATAATCTTGTCATCTAAGATAATTGTTGCCCCGTCATGCAGCGCCGCTTTAGGCGAAAAAATATTTAAGAGCAAGGGGGTGGTAAGCTCGGCATTTAAAATTGTGCCTGTTTCAATATACTCGCGCAAACCAGTTTGGCGGCCAAGGCAAATTAAGGCACCGATTTTATTTTGGGAGAGATTTTTAAGGGCGGAAATTACTTTTTGGGCAATTTGAGCCGATTCATCTTTAGTCAGCGGTAGGCCAGCCACAAACTTGCTGGTTCGGCCTAATTTTTCCAACGCCGAGCGCAATTCGGGCTGAAAGACTACCGGAATAGCCACTATAATTCCCGTAAAAAAGTATCTTAGTAAAAAATTGAGCGCAGTTAACTGGAGAAACTGGCCTAAAAAGAAAATAATAGCTAAAATCGCAATGCCGTATAATATTCTTAAAGCTTTCGTGCCTTTAAGTAAATTAAAAAGCCAATAAAAAATCAATGCGACAATGATAATATCTAATATGCCAAAGCTTGAAGTCAAATTAAGTTTTTGCCAGATTACACTTGCTTTGCTGCTAAGGCCCAAAACGCTGCCGTGCGCTAAATCGTCCATAACCCCTCTTAAAAACTAAAAACTAAAAAGTAAAAACTAACAAATTCGTTTTTGTTCTCATTGCTTCAAGTATAGTCTTTTAAAGATTTTTAGGCAACTGGTTTACCCAGCTGCTTAATTTTCTTTTCCAACGAATAAACTTCTAAAATATCATCAGGTTTAATTTTGATACTGCCCTCAAAGCTTATGCCGCACTGGGTATTTTCCGCTACTTTATCAACAACTTGCTTATTTTGCTGTACAGATAAAATTTTGATTTCGCCAAGCACAGTTTCATCTCTCAACACCTCAGCGACCGTTGAACTTATTACCTGTCCCTTTGTTACCAAGCCGCCGATTATACCGCCCGTTTTTGACTTTTTGAAAATTTTAAGGATTTTTAAACGGCCTTGATAAGTTTTAATTATCTCTGGCTCAAGCAGGGAAGATAATGCTTTAAAAATGTCATCAATGAGGTTGTAAATAATGTCATATTGGGAAATTTGTATTTTTTCAAGTTTGGCTAATTTTAATATTTCGGTGGGAATTTTTACCCTGAAGGCGACAATTATGGCGCCGGCGGCTTGGGCCATTTTGACATCCGATTCCGAAACCGGTCCGACCGCCTCCGCAACAAATTCAACTATCACGTCCTCGGCTGACAAATCTTTCAAACTTTGTTTGATGGCCTCCAGCGACCCTTGGACATCAGCCTTTAAAACTATTTTTAGTTTTTTAATTTTGTTTTTTTCGTCTTCTGACAGTTGCCGAGCCGAGATGGCTTTGACAATTCTTTTAGCGCCTTCTTCCTGTAAAACTGCTGAAATTTTTTCTCTTGCTTGTTTCTCGCTTAAAACCGCAAAAAGAATATCACCGGCTTTAGGCACTGCTTTCAATCCGCCAATTCTTACTGGCGTTGACGGAAATGCTTCTTTGACTTTTTGCCTCAGGTAGTTTTCCATGTTTTTGACTTTGCCATAGGTTTTGCCGGCGATGATTACGTCTTTCAAGCGCAAAGTGCCATTTTGAACCAGCACAGTAGCGAGCGGACCGATGCCATGATGCAGATGGGCCTCGATAACGACGCCTGATGCTGGGCCGTCGGGATTGGCTTGCAATTTTTGGACATCGGCCGCCAAAAGGATAATTTCCAAAAGTTTAGCTACATTTTCTCCTGTTTTAGCAGAGACCGGGACGATTAAAGTTTGTCCGCCCCATTCTTCAGCCAATAAGCCAATATCAGCTAATTGTCTTTTTACTCTTTCAATATCGGCTTCCGGCTTGTCAATTTTGTTGATAGCAACTACTATCGGAACGTTGGCCGCTTTAGCGTGGGAAAGCGCCTCTAAAGTTTGAGGTTTGACGCCTTCATCGGCGGCCACGACCAAAACAACAATATCGGTGATTCTGGCGCCGTGAGAGCGCATGGCGGAAAAAGCTTCGTGTCCCGGTGTGTCCAAAAAAGTAATTAATCTTTCTTTTTTATTTTTTAAATTTTTGAAAGTTAGTTGGTAAGCGCCAATGTGCTGGGTAATGCCGCCTGATTCGCCGGCAACAACGTCAGTTTGGCGAATCGCGTCCAGTAGTTTGGTTTTGCCGTGGTCAACGTGGCCCATAACCGTTACAACAGGAGGGCGAATTTGTAAATTTTTTTTATCAGTTTTCTCTTTGAGAGCTATAATATTTTCTCCGACGACTTCTATGGCCTGCCAGCCAAATTCATCAGCAATAATCGCCGCGGTATCAAAGTCAACGGACTCGTTAATATTGGCGGCCACACCATATTCAAGGAGTTTGGCAATAATTTTGGTCACCGGCGCATTCAAAATTTCAGCCAGTTTTCTGACTGTAACAACTTTGGGAATGTCAATTGTTTTTGTCTCTTTTGGTGCTGGCTGTTGCTCTGAGCTCTTATCTGCCATTTACTTCCTTTACACTGCTAAATTATGTCTTAATTTTAACCTATGTATAAGATAAAGTCAAAATTATGCAGTCGTCCAATCATCAAATCATCTACTTATCCAATAATCTAAAAAAATTGAGGTTCTCAAAATTTAATATAGGTTTATAGATTGAAAAATTAAAGAATCAAGAATAATAAGGGGGATGAGGGACGCATCACTTTTTATCTTGTAAGGGAACAGGTCCCTTTTTAAGGAGAAATTAGCGTAAACGAAATTAGTAAAAAAAATCCCTCCTCCGCGAACTTTTCGCTTCGGTTTTACATAAATCCCTGTCTGCTGATAGGCAGGAAAGAACGAAGAA
>PCRM01000033.1:0-1130 GCA_002771215.1 Candidatus Nealsonbacteria bacterium CG23_combo_of_CG06-09_8_20_14_all_40_13
ATGGACTTTTATTTTTAAACCAAGATCGTTCAGTTTTTTTTCTATACAGAGTTCAGCTAAATTGCCAGAAAGTGGTTGAAAAGCTTAACTGACGCGTCTTGAGACTTCTTCCATAAAATTACTATATGATTTATCTTCAATAGAAATTGGTTTTAGTAATTCCTTTTTAATAAGTTCTTTGGTATTATTTGGAAGGTCTCGCATTGAGGATTGCTGGAGAAAATCATTAACTCTAGATTGATAATAAGAGTTTCTATAATTCAACATTAGCTCATATGTTAAAGAATGCAGGCTATTTAAATCAGCCCTTGGGTTCTTTTTTATGGCTTTTTCGATAATCGTTTTAGCTGAAGGTAATGTACTCATTTTTTCAAATCCTTAGTCTAATTCTACCTCCAATTCAGCCCACTTTACAAGAGAAATGAGATTTGTGATAGAGATAGGGATAGAGAATGTGAAGTAAGCTTCTCGACGAGCTCGAAGTAAAACCCCTCGACAGGCTCGAGGTAAAGTTACATTTTAGTTTCTAATAAAAACCCCTGCACCAATACTTAAAGTGCAGGGGTATAAGTTAGGAATATTCCCTCGGTGAAATCCGGGTGTGTTTCTGTTATGGTCCTTTCCTGCTTATCAGGATATCATCTGAGAAAATTTTCCCAGTGCCATCAATGCGGAGTTTTTGGACTCCACGGATACCCTCTAGAGGCTGAATAACATCTATGTGAAGTGGGAAGTCTCCGTGGGGTTTGTCTGGACGGAAAGTTGTGTCTCTCAGGGCTGCGTCTGTATGGACGCAAGCTTGGCCTAAACATATGCCGAGAGGACATGTGGTTGGCACCTCTAATTCACCTCCTTTCTTTTATGATTTTGAAAAACAGCTAAATAGTTTATGAATTAACCCTTTTTGACGAAACCATTTTAGCTGTTATCTTCAGAGATTATCAAAGGGCTTATTGATGATTAAATTATGTTCTATTTGGTTAGAATTGTCAAGTACGGGTAGTTTCAAGCACTAACTTTGCCTTAATTTAACTCCAAAATCCCTTACATTCAAGAAGAAATTTAGATTTACCCCCACTACCAAACGTTTGACAACTAATTGGTGTGGGGTGTACTTGACAAAATTTACG
>PCRM01000033.1:1161-2507 GCA_002771215.1 Candidatus Nealsonbacteria bacterium CG23_combo_of_CG06-09_8_20_14_all_40_13
ACCAAACGTTTGACAACTAATTGGTGTGGGGTGTACTTGACAAAATTTACGGCTTTGGTATAATTAAATTACTAAACATAGAGGAGATTCTAAATGAGTCTCCTCATTTTTATTCCTTAAATCTTAGAATTTCTCTTAGATAATTAAAATCTCTAAAATCTGGTCCAACCAGTTGTCTCAGTTCTTTTGCCGTTCTTTCTCCCCGGGCCAATATTGTAATATCTCTGCCTTGTTTTTTCAGATAGCAAAGTACTGGAGCAAAATCGCCATCTCCAGTTAGTGCAATTAATGATTTGAACTGAGCCATATATCGCATAATATCAAAAGTCATATCGACATCGCAGTTAGCTTTTCTTTCAACACGGCCATTTTCCGATTTATAAGTTTTTACCGGTTTGATTTGAAGATTATAACCATATCTTTCAAGATTTAAATAAAATTTAGTTCTTTGGATACTTCGTTCTATCAAAATTACACGCGCTTCGCCAATTTTGGGTGTTTTAAGATTTTTGAGTAAATGGCTTAAGAGTTTTTTGAGATCCATTGGTTTGCTATCAAGTATTGAATAATCAAAATTAAATGTTTCGATCCCACCGTAATAAAAAGCCCTTGAAACGCCATATTTATCGTTGAGATATTTTAGTAATTTTTGATAATCGATTTTCCAACCGAGACTTTTTTGACCACCATAAAAAAGATTGGAAGCATCAATAAAAGCGTAAACAGGTTTTTTAGAACTATTTTTTGGCATTAATTAAATTTTTCCTTGAGTTCATTTTATCCTTATTTCGGACATAAATCAATTTTAAAAAAAGGCCCGCAAGAGGAGACACCATCCCGGGAGGGACAAGATGGGTTCTTGCGGGCGAGAGCAGCGACGCTACGCTGCAAAAAGGGTTTGGTAAAAAAGGGCAGGGGCTGGGCGGCTCTGCTGGTGTTTGTAAGCTTTATTTTGTCCTAAAAATCAGCCAAAATATGAAGACAACTAGTGCAATGGCGATGAGTATTACAAATAGCTGGATCAAAATCCCCCTGAAGTCTTCCCCTTTTCCCGGTTGAAAATCTCTTTTTTGGGGTTTGGGATTTTTTATTTCTGGTTGAGGCAAAGAGCAGGTGCAAAATTCCAATCGAGAGTTGCAAGTTGGACAAGTTGGACCATCAAGGTCAGGCATTTTTTCGCCTCCTTTTGGCGGTTTTGAGTGAAGGGCAGTTTTTCTCTTAATTATAAGCGGGTAGGGCTTCAGGGGGCAGGACTACTGGGATTTGTTTTCGGGTTTTTCATCATGGTCAAGACCTTCCATAATTTTTCTGAAAAATCTTTCATCTTTGGAAGACAACCCTTCTGT
>PCRM01000033.1:2529-9055 GCA_002771215.1 Candidatus Nealsonbacteria bacterium CG23_combo_of_CG06-09_8_20_14_all_40_13
AAGAATTGCACTTGCTTTTTTCAGAAATTCATTAATTAACAGTTGTAAAGTGCAGATTGTTTCAATATTTTGCGGGATATTGAGAGGTTGGATAATTAACAAGAGGGAAAGAACTATATCATTAGTTTCGGTTCTAAGTGTGAATGGAATTGCCAAATGAGCATGTTCATCAACTTCTCTGAGAAGATGAAGGGCTTCTTCAATCCAAGAAGTAAAATCTTTTCTCGTTGAATTTAAAACCCAGTCGGGATGAAGATCAGCAACGAATCTTATTGCTCCTTTTAAAAACTGAAATTCTCCTTCCTCAAGCGGGTTTAAAGCATCATAATCTTCCAACCATTGGCAAAATTCATTTTCATCTTCGGCCAAAGTTAGTTCACTTCCTTACGACGGTTAGTCAGCACGAAAGATTTTCCTTCGGACTGCCTTCACCGCCCCAAGGATTCGAAACAGAAATATGGAATTGTCAAAGAACTTTGCTACCTGTAATTTACTCTTTTATACCAAGAAAGTCAAGCCCATTCGACTTTGCTCAGGGCGCAGACCCCGCATATTATGCTCCTGTTCGTAGAGGACGTCCGCCTTGACTCGACGGCCAAGTCGAGACAGGTAGTCCCTGCCTGCGGCAGGCAGGCCTTAAACAGGAAGTCCTAAAGGGACCCCTTGGGGGTAATTGTGCGGGGTCAATAGTTCGACTATGCTCACTATTGATAGTGAGATAGGAGGATAAGGGGACGGTTCTCTTTTGACCTTAATATTAGGCGATTTTAGTTAAATATGTCTTTTGCTAATTTTTTATAAGTTGTAGTACCTTATTTATTTTTCTCTTCCAACTTATCAAAAATTTCTTTTGTTACATCTTCGACGAACGGCTCGCCGTTGATAGTAAGCAATTCGCCCCTTCCGGAGAAATATTTTTCCAAAATATCCAATCTTTGCTGATTTTCCCAGATGCGACGTTGCACCGCCTCCGGTTTGTCATCCTCTCTTTGAATTAATTTCTCGTGGCATTTAGGACAAATTTTTTCTTTATAACCGGCTGATAGCGGATAAAAAATTTCTTGGCAGGAGGGGCAGATAAATCTTTTGGAAAGCCGATCTATCACCGTTTCGGGCTTAATTTTAATGTAAATGGCGAGCGGGGCATGCAAATTATGTTCTTCTGCTAATTTTTCGGCGGCTTGCGCCTGAGGAATAGAAACAATTGTATCAATGACAAAACCGTTTTTAATGTTATCCTCGGTCAAGGCCTCTTGTAAAATCCGATGAAAAACCTCATCCGGTTGGGGCTGGCCCTTCAATTGGCGCTCGTTGACTTCTTTATCCTTTTTAGCCAGCTGTCTGACCTTCTCACCAATTGAGATTATACTCAAATTATACTTTTTAACCAATACTTTTGCCTGTGTACCCTTGCCGCTACCAGGCAAACCGAGCATTATTAATACTATTTTTTTTCTCAATGTTCTCCTTATTCAGTTGAGAATTGCCAAGTTTTGGCTTCATTAAGCGGATTGCCGGATGAATCTAAGATGCCGGTCGTCAAAGTTATAGAAATTGTATTGCCGCTGCCCCAGTCCCCAAATTCCTTTTGAAAGGTCAGAAAAAGTGAATTTTGGCTATCGTCATAACTGAAGTTAAGCAGGTTGTTAAGCAGAGTTTGATTTTTTTGCTCATAAACATAGATGGTTGATGAATCTAAGGTAGTTTTATCCATCGATTTGGAAAATTTGATTGTTACAGCAACGTCTTTGGCAACTCCTTGAGCACCTGTGGCAGGAGTAACAGAAATAATTTCCGGTTGGGTGGTATCGGTAATTTTCTTGCCTTGTAAAAATGGCAAATTAGTATCGTTGGTTGGCGATTCTGAAGAGGTGGACTGCAATTGGGTCTGCGTTGACTCGGCTTTCAAGGAATTTTTGGCAATATTATAACCAATGTATGAGGCGAATACAGATGATACTAAAACAGTTGCCAAAACAACTACCAAGGCTTTTTTTGACATTTTACCCCATTTATTTTACGGGAAAGATTTCTTTAATGGCCCAAATGCCAGTTGGCCCTAAGCTTTGCGGTTGATAAAGGTTGAGCTGATAATTTTTTGATTCGGAGCTGGCAATGACTTGGGCTTCGCCTTTCTGCTCGTCTTTTAACTTTAACACATATGAATCGCTTTTGGACAGGCCAAAACTGCCAGCGATATCCACTTGACTAGTATAAACGGGGTCTAATCTTTGAGTTGTTTTTCCATCTGATGCATCTTGCTGCATTTTCTTAGCGGTTTCATCGTCTATCTTAAAATCTATTTTTAAAGTTTTACTGGTATTATCATAAGTCGGGATAATAAGATTTTGACCGGCTAAAATTTTGTAAGGTTCGTTTAAACCATTAGCGCTGGCAACCAGCAGCCAATCAATATTATATTGAGCACCTATCTGAAAAAGTGTCTTTCCTTGCTCCACTTGATATAAAATGGCGGGTGAAGACGGATGGGTTTTAACATCTGAAATAGGTTTGGTCTCATTTGTGGGCGTTGTAGAGAGCGGTTGTGTTGTTGTTTTTTCTTGGGTAGCTGAACTTTGAGAGCTTTCTTTTAAACCAGAAGATGCATCCGGTTTGCTTACAGTTGTGCTTTTAGCGTAAAAATATGATGTTAAGGCGACGAGCAGTCCAACTAATACTAAAAGAATTAGGGTAAAAGTATTTTTGTTATTGTTTGAAGAAGGTTTATTTTCGTTTTCCATTTTTTTCCTTTATGGTAGCCAGCCCAAAATTTGACTAGCGACGGTTAAGTTTTGTTCTTTTGCTTCGTTAATATTATATAAAATTAAATTGTTTTTAGATATGTAGGTCAGATTTAAACCGTCTGGTGAAATTAAAGGGAAAGTTTTGACCGTGGAAAGTGCGGATATTTTTTTTAAATTATTGCCCTGTTCATCGCAACTATAAATATCAGTTGTATTTTTCGCGTTTTTGGTAGGACTTTTGCTAAAAGTCAAACCAGAAGATGTCCAATTAAGATAAGAAATTTGCTCGTCTTGGGTTTTGTAAATAGTTTGGGGTTTTAAATCTGCCAAGTTAACAATGATTATTTCACTGCCACTTTGAGTAGTTTTCACCACGGCTAATTTGGCACCATCTTGTTTAAATGTTAGAAATGATAACGGTGATGGATTTTTATAAACAATTTTTTTATCGGTTCCGTCAAGATTCTCTGAAATTACGCTATAGCCAAAATCTTTTTCAGCGTTGGAAAATTCAATGAGCGAAATATTTTTGCCGTCAGGCGACAGAGAAGGTGAAGTAAGTGTGGTCACTTCATTTTGTAATTTAGTTTTATTGCCCTTGCCGTCTAAAGATATACTGTAAAGCGCCGCCGTCGGTACATCACCCTTAGGCCCCATTAAAGCCAAAACAGAATTACCGCCAATATTTGACAGACGTTTTATTTTTAAAGTTTCATCCGCGTCGGTAAATATCAGCTTTTTTTGCAAGCTTTCTAAATTTATTGTGGATATATTGATATTTTCGCCTTGGTTGACCGCATAAAACAGCGTTTTAAAAACCTGATGCGCATCATTTGGCTGGGCAGATTGTTCATTGATTGAAATTTGACTGTCAGACAAGCTTGGCTGATTTTTATTGGAGAGAAAATTACCTTTGGCCAGCCAATACGCGCCTGCCGTAATAATTATAATTGCAATTATGAATATTATAACTTTGTTTTGGCCTTTAGTATTTTTCATAGGTTCTCATGGCAATTTGAGCTTGTAATTGTCTTGATGTCTCAATTATGACCGAAACAATAATTAAAAGTCCTGTGCCGCCCAAAACCAAGGTATTTATGCCGGTAACAGATTGCACAATAAAAGGCAAGATAGCTATCAGGCCCAAAAAGAGAGCTCCTGTCAAGGTTATTTTATTAACAATTTTAGAGATGTAGCTACTAGATTCACTGCCGGGACGTATTCCAGGAATAAATCCGCCTTGTTTTTGCAAATTTTCAGCTACCTGCTTTGGTTTAAAAATTATTCCAACGTAAAAGAAGGTAAAAAAGATGACTAAAATAAAGTAGCAAATGTCATAAAAAAGGTTATTTTGAAAAAGATGGGAGACGTAACGGGCGGTATCAGCTAACCAGGCAGACTTGGCTTGCTCAAAAAATCTTGAAGCCACAGACGGCACTAGCATCATAGACATACCGAATATAATTGGAATAACCCCGCCGGCATTAACACGTAAAGGCAGATGGGATTGAACTGTCGCGTATGAACGCATTGAAGTTGACCTGGTAGCGTAAGAAACAGGAATTTTTCTCTCACCTTCGTTGATAAATACAATCAGGGCTATAACAAGGATATACAAAACGCCAAAGGCAGCTAGACCAATTATTTTAGAAGTATCCAAGGTGGCTAAGGTATTTCTGATTTGAGTGGGAAAGCCAGCTATTATACCGACAGAAATTATTAGCGAGATACCGTTGCCAATGCCGTTTTCAGAAATTAACTCGCCGAGCCACATTAACAGTATTGAGCCAGCTGTTGTCGCCAAAATCATCAGAATTAACGATTGTACGGAAAGATTAGAAATAAGGTTCTGGCTTTTCAAAAGGTTTAACATGGCATAGGACTGCATTATGGCAATAGGCACCGTTAAATATCTGGTATATTGATTTATTTTTTGCTGTCCCCATTCGCCTTCTTTTTGCAATGCTTCCAGCGATGGAATAACTATTCCCAACAGCTGCATAATGATGGAAGCGGTAATGTATGGTCCAACACCCATCAAAATCAGCGAAAAATTTTCCATAGCACCGCCGGAAAACATATTTAACAGACCAAATATCTGGTTCTTTTGGAAAAAATCCTTAAGTTGTTCTAAATTGGCGCCAGGAATGGGAATGTGCGCTAATATTCTGGTGACAAATAAAAGCAAAACAACTACAATGATTCTGTTGCGTAAATCGGGCAAACTAAATATTTGCTTAATTTTTTCTAACATAACACTTATAATTTACTATAATTCGCTTGATTTGTAAATGATTAGAGCTAATTTTTACTTTTCCTGGAAGCTGCTTTTTTACGAGTACTTTTTTGACTAGGTGATTGGTTACTTTTTGCCGCTTGATTAGATTGAGGCATTGATTCTACTATTTTTAGCACCGATTTTGAAAGCTTAACCTGTGAAAAACTTATTTTCTTGGTTAATTTGCCGCCGCCTACAATTTTAACGCCTTGGGCCGGCATCTTTTTAAGAATATTCTTTTCCATTAATGTTTTAAAATTAACCTTGTCGCCATCGTTAAATTTTGCCTCAATAGCCTCAATGGAAATAGTTACAGGTTTGATTTTCGCACTTTTAAAACCTCTTGCCTTAGGTATTCTGGCAATCAGCGCAGTTTGTCCACCTTCAAAACGGCGCGGCAGATTGTAGCCAGCGCGAGATTTTTGACCTTTTGTGCCTCGTCCAGCCGTGGTACCCTTACCAGAGGATGCGCCGCGGCCAACGCGCTTCTTTCTTTTAGCGGTAATTTTGGTTAATTTCTCTAATCTCATAGAATCCTTTGAATATTACTTTGTGCGCAGGCTTTTCAGCGCTAAAACTGTTGCTTTGGCATTATTTATTTTACTGGAACTGCCTAATATTTTAGAAATGATGTTCTTTATGCCGGAAAGCTCAATAATAGCTCTGACTGTGCCGCCGGCAATTATTGAAGTTCCATAAGCTGCCGGTTTAAGCAAAACAATGGCCGCACCGTACTGCATACGAATCTGATGTGGAATAGTATCATTGACAATTGGCACCGGAAAGGTATTTTTTTTAGCTATTTTTTTAGCTTTATTAATGGCAACCGCGACTTCAGGACCTTTGGCGATGCCAAGACCGACTTTGCCGTTTCTATTGCCGACGACAACCAAAGCCCTAAAGCGCATTCGGCGGCCGCCGGAAACAGTACGAGAAATTCTATCAATTTGAATTACTCTTTCTTCAAATTCTTGTTTTTTTTCTTCAATTTTATCTCTCATATTACTCCTAAAATTTTAACCCGCCTGCGCGGGCGCCATCGGCTAAAGCTTTAATACGTCCGTGGTACAAATAGCGTCCCCTATCAAAAATAACCTTAACAATTTTTTTGTCCTTTGCCTTAAGGGCTAATATTTTACCCACCTCAAATGCTTTGACAATTGGTTTGTGCGATAATTTATCTGTTTCTAAGTTTGAATCTGACACAGACAATAATGTCTCTTGTTTGTCATCATTAATTAATTGGGCACAAATATGTTTGGCACTTCGGAAAACGGATAATCTTGGACGTTCTTTACTACCAGAATTTAATACCCTTGAGCGAGTTCTTCTGTTGCGCCCCAATTGTTTCTCGTTATTTTTGGTCATAATTTTCTTTAGGTAGTTGTGGTTTTAGCAGCTTTTCCGGGTTTCAACTTAACTTCTTCACCAACATATCTCACACCCTTTCCTTTATACGGATCAGGCTTGCGGAACTGCCGCAATTTAGCCGCAGCTTGCCCAA
>PCRM01000033.1:9062-12986 GCA_002771215.1 Candidatus Nealsonbacteria bacterium CG23_combo_of_CG06-09_8_20_14_all_40_13
TTTATCAAAACCAAAAACGGTTATAATATTTTTTTTGACCTCAAATTTAATACTTTCATCAGCCACAAATTCTATCGGGTGAGAATAACCCAGATGCAACGTGATTTTGTTTTCAGCGGCTTCTGCTCGATATCCTGCGCCTTTCAATTCCAGTTGTTTTTGAAAACCGTCGGCAACACCTGTTATCGCATTTGACACCAGCGCTCTGGTTAACCCGTGTAAAGACAGAGCTTGTTTATCATTGCTTTTTCTCAAAATATAAACCATATTGTCCTTAATTTGTATAGTTATTTTTGACAGTAAATCAATCTTAATTTCACCTAACGGACCCTTAACAATTATTTGATTAGGCCCAGAAATTATTCGCACATTATCTTTGATGATAATCGGTCTTTTACCTATTTTGCTCATCTCAATTGACCTCGAATAAAACTTCGCCGCCGACGCCAATTTTCTTTGCTTCATCTGAAGCTAAAACACCTTTTGAAGTTGAAAGTATCACCAAGCCAAATCCGCCTGCCGGTCTCGGAATGCGAACACAGCTAACATATTTGCGTCGCCCCTGTTTGCTAATTTGTTTTAACGCTAAAATTGCCGGTTGCTTACCGTTATATTTTAAACTAACTGAAATATTTTTCTTATTATCTTCACAAATTATTTTGTAATTGGCAATATAATTTCTTTTTTTCAAAATTAGCAAAATTGCTTCTTTTAATTTTGAATAAGGAGAAACAGTTTCTTTTTTGCCGACTGCTTGAGCGTTTCTAATTTGTGTAATTAATTGTGATAATGGATCAATGGTCATGCTACACTCCTAAATTATTACCAGGAAGCTTTGGTTATGCCGGGTATTTCACCTTTTGTCGCTAATTCTCTAAAGCAAATCCGACATATTCCGAATTTGCGCAAATACCCTCGGGGACGGCCGCAGCGACCGCAGCGGCGAGTTTTTCTGGTTGTAAATTTTGGCACTCTATTCGATTTTATAATTTGTGATTTTTTGGCCATATTATCCTCTATAAACAAATCCTAAATTTTGCAAAAGGTCTTTGGCTACTTCGTTATTACCGGCAGTAGTTACAATAGATATTTGCATACCAAATAATTTATCGGCTTCCTCGGCTTGGATTTCTGGGAAAGTTATATGCTCGCGAAGGGCTAATGTGTAATTGCCATGGCCATCAAATCCTTTGGTGTCTAAGCCCTTAAAATCTCTAATTCTCGGTAAAGCCACGCGAATTAGCTTTTCTAGAAAATCATGCATTCTTCTACCTCGTAAGGTAACAATATAGCCGACTGGGTCACCTTTTCTTATTTTGAATCCCGCAATAGCTTTTTTAGCTTTTCTAATTGCTGGTATTTGACCGGTAATTTTAGCTAAATTAAGTTTCATTTCTTTTAAAATTGCTTCATTATCACGCGCCGGGTTAAAACCGCAATTAATTACAACTTTGCTAATTTTGGGCATTTGTAATTCATTTTTAAAGCCATATTTGGCAGATAATTTTTGTAAAGCAATTTTATCATTTTTGTCTAATAGTTTCTTCATTATTTGATCCTGTCTAAATTAGCTTTACACCCTTTACAGATTCTATATTTAGCATTTGAGATAACTTTATAAGTAATGCGGGTGGGTTTATTGCAACTTTGGCAGACAACTTGCACATTGGAAATATCCATGGGTGCGGGAAATTCAATAATTCCGCCGCGCAAATTGTGGGAACCCTTCTTCTTGTGACGTTTTAGAATATTGATGCCATTGACAACTATTTTACCTTCTTTACTCAAAACTTTTTCAACATTACCGGTTTTACCTTTATCTTTACCAACAATCACTAAAATCAGATCATCTTTCTTGATTTTATATATCCTCCTTTGCAGATTTTTTTCTTCGGCTTTATTCATTTAGACAACCTCGGTTGCTTGCGAGATAATTTTGGAAAAACCTTTCTGGCGTATTTCCTTGGCCACTGGTCCGAAAATGCGGGTTCCCCTCGGACTTTTATCAGGATTTATTAAAACTACGGCATTATCATCAAATCGAATTAATGTACCGTCGCTGCGCTGATGCGTTTTTTTAACCCTGATGATTATGGCGCGTACTTTTTCCTTTTTCTTCACTGACGCTCGTGGAATTGCTTCTTTGACTGAAGCTGTTATCGTATCGCCTATTGTAGCTCCTTTTTTAGAAACATTGCCAACAGAACCGATACACATCAATTTTTTGGCGCCGGTGTTATCTGCTACAATAAGCATTGTGCGTGGCTGAATCATTTATGCTCCGAAATTTCATTGTTGATTCTTTTAACAACTTTAAAGTGTTTATGCTTGGAAATTGGACGGGTTTGGGCAATTTCAACAATTTCGCCAATTTGGTATTTTTCATCTCCCGTATCAGCTTGAAAACTTTTATCAGTTAAATATTTCCTACCGTATAATTTGTTTTCTTTTACTCTTGTAACTTCAACAATGACAGTTTTATCCATTTTATCAGAAATGATTTTGCCGCGGATTTTTTTACTCATTTTTACTTCCTTCTGCCAATATTGTTTCTCCTAAAATTGACCATATTCGGGCAATACTTTTACGAAGTTCCCTGGCCTTTTTTAAATCTTTTTGTTTACCAACTGATGATGAAAATCTTAAAAAATGAAGCTCCTTGTAGTTTTTTTCGATTCTGGCTGTTAAATCTTTAATGTTTTTTGCTCTTAATTCGGCAATTTCCGCTTTCCTTTTCATTCTTCCTCCTTTTTTACAAACTGTGTTTCAACCGGTAATTTAGCGGCAGCGAGCTTAAAAGCTTCCTTGGCTATTTCTTCAGTAACACCGTCAATTTCAAACAGCATTCTACCCCTTAATACTCTAGCGACGAAATGGTCTAAACTGCCCTTGCCGCCACCCATACCAGTTTCGGCTGGCGTTGAGGTTACTGGTTGAGCTGGAAAAACGCGAATCCAAATTTTTCCGCCCCGTTTGACAAAACGGGTAATTGCCCTTCTGGCAGCTTCAATCTGCCTGGAAGTTAGCCAGTTGGTTGATACCGCTTTTAAGCCATATTTGCCAAAATCAATACTATAGCCGCGATTTGATACACCGCGTCTTTTACCCCTCTGTTGTTTTCTATATTTTATTTTTCGTGGTATTAACATAATTACTCCAGCTCAACCTTGTCGCCTTTATAAATCCATACTTTAACGCCATTTATCCCATAAGTCGTATAAGCGTCAACTTTGGCAAAATCAATGTCCGCACGTAGCGTGCTTAAAGGAATTGGACCGGCTGAATATTTTTCGCTGCGGGCAATTTCAGCCCCGCCTAATCGTCCAGAGATAGCAATTCTAATCCCTTTGGCGCCGGCTTGCATAGCTTTGTCAATCGCAAATTTTACCGCGCGCTTGTAATGGATACGCTTGGAAATTTGTCCAGCTACATTTTGAGCAACTAAAGAGGCCACAATTTCAGGTTTTTTGACTTCAATGACATCAATTTTGACCTTTTCAGCAATCCCTTTGTGAAGCTGAGCATTTATCTCTTCAATGCCCTTGCCCGAATGACCGATGATTACACCCGGTCTTGCGGTATGAATAATCACTTTTGTTTCACCTTTTTTTCTCTCAATTTCTATCTTGGCGATGGCGGCTTGAAACCCGAATTTGGCCATAATGATATTACGTATTTGTATATCGCCCAGTAAATTTTTAGCAAAGTCCTTACCATTAGCAAACCAACAGCTTTGCCATTTTTTATCATATTGTAATCTAAAACTTACAGGTGAAACCTTATGACCCATTATTTAGCCTTTCTCAACTGCTTTTTTTCTTTTGGTTGTTCATCAGTCAATGTTAAATGAATATGTGAGGATTTTTTCGCTACTGAAGTGGAACGGCCGCGCGAAAGTGCCCGAAACCTTTTCAACCGGGGTCC
>PCRM01000012.1:0-10544 GCA_002771215.1 Candidatus Nealsonbacteria bacterium CG23_combo_of_CG06-09_8_20_14_all_40_13
TCAAATTTTGGGCAAGATTTCTTGGGATGATAAAAAGCTGGTGGAAAACTATCAAACAATGCTATCGGTTTTGCCGAAAAATCAGATTAAATCTGTCTATATTTGTTCAACCATGGGACCATCGGTCAAAGTGTCTTTATAAAACTTGACAAAATTTTTAATATAATTTAAGATAAAAATACGCCATAGACAGCCAGTGTCATCAAAGACTTAATTTCTGGCCGAGGTCAAACCTCTTGCATTATTACAAGAGCAATTTCTCTTGTCTATGGTCCACCTTCGCCGCGCCGTCGCCAAAGCAGCTATGGCGCGTCGGCGCCAAGGCTACGGCGGGCACGGCAGGAGATTTTTTAAATTTGAGCAAAGCGAGAATAAGAATATAGGATTTCTTACATGTTAAATAGACAACAAAAAGCTCAACAAATTGCTGATTTATCCAACCATCTGAAAACTGATAACGCCGTTATTTTTATCAATTTTCAGGGATTGGGCGCTAATGAAGTTTCTCATTTAAGACAGCAAGTACGTCAGGAAAATAGCGGCTTAAAAGTGATTAAAAATACATTATTGCAACTAGCTCTTGGGCAAAATAAGCTTGATGTTCCAGATGATATTTTCAATCAGCCCTTGGCGATAGTGACCTCGTCTGATGAAATTGCCGGCGCCAAAATTTTGTATCTGTTTGGCAAAGAACATGAAAATCTAAAAATATTGGGCGGTTTGATAGCCGGCCAATTTGAAGGTAAAGATGAAATTGTTAAATTGGCTATTTTGCCATCCAGAGACGAGTTACAGGCTAAAATTGTTGGCAGTTTATCAGGTTTAATATTCAGGTTAGAAAATAGCTTAAAATCAAATTTATATAAATTAACAAATGTATTAAATAACGCTCGCCGCGCTTGAAAAAGTTGCCCGCTCTACAGGAGCGCCGCAAGGGCTTCCTGTGGCGTTTGCAAGTCAACTTTTCAAGCTAGCGGCTCGCTTAAAAAAAATTGAGGAGTAAAAATGACTGAACAAGATCAAACAAAATCCGCCCCTGCTGAGGACACAATGGATAAGCAAGAAGCCAAAGCCAAAGTTGAAGAAACTAAGGTTGAGGTGACTAAAGCTCCCGCCGACGCTGAAGCTATAGCGGGCAAGGAGGAAGCGCCAAAAGAAGAGAAAAAAGAAAAATCCGCCTTCACTAAAGCTTCCACCTCCGTTAAAACTACGGTGGACAAGTCGGCGGACAAGCCAGCGCCATCGGGCAAATTTGCAAATTTAATCAAACAGATTGAAGAACTTAAAGTATCAGAGCTGGCAGAATTGGTAAAAGCTTTGGAAGAACGTTTCGGCGTTTCAGCCGCCATGCCGGTGGCTGCCGGCGCGCCGGCAGCAGTCGGTGTGAACGCACAAACCGCGGAAGAAAAAACCGAATACACGGTAGTTTTGGCTGCAGCAGGGGAGCAGAAAATCAATGTTATCAAGGCAGTGCGAGAAATTAATCAGGATTTGGGTTTAAAAGAGGCTAAGGATTTGGTTGAAGCTGCTCCTAAAGAAGTCAAGAAAAATATTCCAGTCAAAGAAGCACAAGAAGCTAAAAAGAAATTGGAAGCCGCTGGGGCTAAGGTGGAATTGAAGTAAGGATGAAGAGGGGAATATGGGACTTCTTTTAATTAACATTTTACTGCGATCGCAGTAAAACTGTATCGTACTGTTTTTTATATTTTTAAACGGGGGCGTTTTTTTTATCTTGGACGCTTGTTTGAATTAAGTTTGATTTTTTGATACAATTTCTATAGACAAACATATGGTTAATAATCCTACTGAAGTTAAAAAAGAGGGATTGCCAACTGCTCCGCCAGAGGCGAATGATATTGGTAGTGGTAAGCCATCGCCAGAAGTAGGCAAACCACTAACTGGTCCGTCCACACCAGATTCGGCAGAATTAAAAGAAATTAGGTCAAAAATCCAAGAAATGCCGGCTCGGCAGGAAGTAATCCAACCGGGGGCTGTACCGACAGAAAAGCCTGAAGAACCTGAAGGACAAATAGCTTTATCCCAAGAGCAAAGAGAAGAGCAAGAAAAGCAATTAGCTGATTTACTAAATGAAAAAGATGCAGACCCAGTAGCTCTTGAGGAAAGAATGGGTCAATCAACATAAAAACAAAATGTATTCCCAAGTTGAATATTACAATCCGTTAACCGCTTATGTGATGCCCGTTTTAGTTGGCCTATTTTTATTGGCAATCGCGGGCTTTTTTTTATGGCGTTCGCGCTTTTTAAAGAAATTAAGGGTACGGCTGGCGCTGGATAAAACTTTCCTCTTGGTAACTTTACCACAGGAAACAGTGATTAAAGAGGGAGAGCCGGCCAAGGATTTTCGCGAAATTATCTCTGTTTTTGAACATTTTTTAGCATCTTTCTCCGGCCTTTTTGAAAAGGGTTTGGGGCCGCTTTTTTACGGACAGCCATATCTTTCACTGGAAATTATTGCCAAAAACAAGGAAATATTATTTTTTATCACTTGTCCTAAAGATTTAGAATCGCTGGTGGAAAAACAAATTCTCAGTTTTTATTCATCGGCGCAAATAGAAAAATCAGATGAATTTAAAATTTTTCGCCAAGGCGACAAAATTGCCACCGCCCAACTTTTATGCAAACGAGATTTAATTTATCCGATAAAAACTTATACCCAACTGCAGTCGGAAAGTTTAAACGGGCTGACTAATGCTTTGTCAAAGTTAGGCGAAAACTGTCGAGCGACGATTCAAATTTTAATCCGGCCAACCGATAATAAATGGCAGGGAAAATGTTTGCACAGCGCTAAATTGCTTCAACAAGGTAAAAGTGCTTCTTCCAAGGTTACTGCCAACAAGGTTTTGTCCGCCTCTTCGGATATTTTGTCCGAGGCAGTTCATGGACCGGCCAAAAAATCTGACAGCTCCAAAGAAGAATTGCCGCCAGCCATTACCCCCGCACAGGAAGAAATTATCAAGAGTGTCTCCGAAAAGGGGGGCAAAGTTGGTTATCAAACAATTATTCGTTTAGTTGCGACCAGCCCGACTGAACCAGAAGCTAAATTAAATTTGCAAAATATTTTAAATTCTTTCGCCCAATTTACTCATCCATCATTGAATCATTTCAAAGCTTATAATTCTTCTGACAGTGTCCGTTTTGTGCAGAACTTTATTTTAAGGTCGTTTGCCGGCCGTGCCAATATCTTAAATACGGAGGAAATTGCCTCAGTTTTTCACTTCCCCAATCAATATATTGAAACGCCTGGCATTCGCTGGCTGCGTTCTAAAAGCGCGCCGGCGCCGGCCAATATGCCCGCTGAAGGCATAATTTTAGGCGAGAATCATTATCGCGGTCAGCAGGTTTTGGTGCGCCTCAAAGATGACGACCGGCGCCGGCACTTTTATGCCATTGGTATGACTGGCACGGGCAAAACCACTCTTTTTGAAAACATGATTTTGCAGGATATCAGAGCGGGTAGGGGACTTTGTTTTATTGACCCGCATGGGGAGGCAGTGCGCAAAATTGTTGACAAAATACCCAAAGAGCGGGCGGAGGATGTTATTTATTTTGATCCGGCAGATATCGAAAGACCGTTTGGTTTGAATCTGCTGGAATGGAAAACGCCCGAGCAGAAAGATTTTTTGGTGCAGGAATGCATCACTATTTTTTACAAACTATTTGACCCGACGCACATAGGCATTGTAGGGCCGCAGTTTGAGCACTGGCTGCGCAATGCCGCCTTAACTTTAATGGAGGCGCCGGAAGGAGGCACTTTAATTGAAATTCCCAGATTATTTACCGATGATAATTTTCGCGAAAAAAAACTGGCCAATATCAACGATAACGTGGTCAAGGCCTTCTGGACGCAACAAATGGCCAAAACAGCCGATTTTCACAAATCGGAAATGTACAATTATTTCATCTCCAAATTCGGCCGTTTTATGACCAACGAAATGATGCGCAACATTATGGGCCAGGCAAAATCGTCATTTGATTTTCGTCAAGCGATGGACGAGGGGAAAATTCTGCTGATTAATTTGTCTAAAGGAAAAGTCGGCGAAGTCAATGCTAATTTACTGGGTATGATTTTAGTTTCCCAAATTTACGCCGCCGCCTTGTCAAGAGTTGATATTCCCGAGGAGCAGCGCCGAGATTTCTTTCTTTACGCTGATGAGTTTCAAAACTTTACTACTGAAACTTTTGCTTCCATACTTTCCGAAGCGCGCAAATTTCGGCTGGGCTTAAATATTACCAACCAGTACATTGCCCAGTTGCCAGAAGACATCAGAAATGCTATAATAGGCAATGTTGGCAATTTAGCTGTTTTCAGAATAGGCGTGCCTGATGCCGAGTTTATGGTTAAAGAATTTGAGCCGGTTTTTTCACAAAATGATTTAATTAATATCGATAAGTTCAACGCCTACCTTAAGATTCTCATTGATAATGCGCCAACTAAGGCCTTTTCTATGAAAACGCTTAAAGATGAAACTTTGGCTGATGAAAAATTAGGGCAGGCAATTTTGACTTTGTCAAAACTTGAATACGGCAAAAGTCAGCAGGAAGTTTCTCAAGAAATAAGCGCCAGAACAAAAATTGAAGAAATTGCGCCTGCGGCTGAAGCCAGACCAATCAGTTAAAAATGGACGAAAAAAGCTTAAAAATAATTAAACAGATGCTTGATGAAGCGGAAAATAATATTAAAACAGTCCGCAAACTTATGTTTGACGAGCAAATTCAAAAGCAGACCCAAACCCTGTCTAGTCAAGGCAGCGGGGAAGTTGTGGAGGGAGTTTTCAATGGCGAAGAGATGGTTGGTCCTGATAGCAAAAAATATCCCATACCGGCTAATTACGCCTCAAAGAGCAAATTGGTCGTCGGTGATGTTTTGAAGTTGACAATTTTAGAAGACGGGAGTTTTGTCTTTAAACAAATCGCGCCTGTTGAACGGAAGAAATTGATAGGTATTTTAGAGCAGGACGCGGAGAGCAAATATCAAGCTTGTATTGACAATAAAAGATATAATCTATTGCTGGCTTCGGTAACTTATTTTAAAGGTAAAGCAGGCGATAAAATTACCATTTTACTGCCCAAAGAGGGGGAGTGCGATTGGGCGGCGGTGGAAAATATTATTCCCCAGTAAAAAATAGTAAAAAATGATTTACGCAATTCTAATTATAACTTTGGTACTTATTACAGGACTCATTTGGTTTGTGGCTAAACCGTCAAGAAACAAACTTAATCAAATTATACCCGAAAGCTACGTGCTGCTGAGTATCTTGGTGCCAAAAAACAACGAAAAAACACCTTTAGCGGCTGAACAAATGTTTGCCGCCTTACACGGTATTTATAAGACTAGCGCACAAATACAAGAACATTTTTGTTTGGAAATTACCTCAAAAGATAAATTTATTCAGTTTTTTGCTTGGGTGCCGGCTCAGCTGAAAGAATTTGTAGAAGGTCAAATTTATTCTCAGTATCCGACGGCCGAAATTAGCGAAACAGAAGATTATACAACTGTCTCATTAGACGGGTATAAACTGGCAGGAACCGAATTAACTTTAACCAAAAGTGATGTTTTTCCAATTAAAACTTTTCTAAATTTTGAAGTTGATCCGTTAGCCGGGATAACCGGCGTCTTAAGCCAGGTTGGCGCAGATGAGCAAATTTGGCTGCAGATTGCAGTTCGTCCGGTGCCTGATGATTGGCAGGACAAGGGTTTGGCTTACGCCTCGGCAATCAGGGCAGGCAAGGGCTTAAATAAGGGCTTTGGCGCAATGTTCTTTTCATCGCTTGTTGCTTTCCTCGGCGATTTGTTTAGGGCTTTTACCTCACCAGGTCCTAAAGAAATAGAGGATAAAAAAGAAATAAAATTGCCAGCAACCGTTGAAGCGGCTTTAACCGGTGTTGAAGAAAAAACCGCCAAACTCGGTTTTGAAAGCAAGGTCAGAATTTTAGCCATTGCCAAACATGAGATAACGGCGCGCTCTAAACTCATTTCAACAGTTGGCGCTTTCAAACAGTTTAATACCACCAATATGAATGGTTTTAATTTAGGCGATATTTATAATGATGAATCATTTTTGAAACTTTACAGCCAGCGTGATTTTTCCACCAGCGGTTATATCTTTAACATTGAGGAGTTAGCTTCGCTCTACCATTTGCCTAATATTTCCGTTGTTACGCCGTCTATTGTGTGGGCGGGTTCCAAAAAAGGTGAACCGCCTTCCAACTTGCCGATTGAGGGCTCTATTCATTCAGGTGAATTAAATATTTTTGCCAAAACAAATTTTCGTCACATAACGCATAAATTTGGGATTAAAACAAAAGATAGCCGGTTGCATATGTACGCGATTGGTAAAACTGGTACCGGGAAATCTACCATGCTGGAGAATATGATTATCAGTGACATTCGCGAAGGCAAGGGCGTGGCCGTGGTTGACCCGCATGGTGATTTGATTAATCATATTTTAGATTTTGTGCCGGCTGAACGCATCAACGATGTGGTGCTTTTTAGCCCCTCAGACCGTGATTTTCCGATTGGTTTCAATGTTTTAGAGCAGGTGCAACCTGATTTGAAAAATATTGTCGCTTCTGGTATAGTGGGAATTTTCAAAAAAATCTTTGGCGAAAGCTGGGGACCGCGTTTAGAATACATTTTGCGCAACACAGTTTTAGCTCTGCTTGATTATCCCGGCGCCACCTTGCTTGGTGTAATGCACATTTTAGTTGATAAAGATTATCGTCAAAAAGTGGTTGAAAAACTTAAAGACCCGGTCATTCGTGATTTCTTTATCAATGAATATGAAAAATACGATCCCAAGTTTAGGACAGAAGCTATTGCGCCAATTCAAAATAAAGTTGGCCAATTTTTATCATCCTCCACTATTCGCAATATTGTCGGTCAGCCCCGCTCAACAATAAATATGCAGGACATTATGGACAAAAGTAAAATTTTACTTTTAGATTTGTCAGTCGGCAAGATAGGGGAGGATGCCTCGGCGCTGCTGGGCGCAATGATGATTACTAAAATTCAACTGGCCGCAATGAGGCGAGCTGAAATTCCCGAAAACGAGAGAATTGATTTCTATTTGTATGTTGATGAATTTCAAAATTTTGCCACTGATTCATTTGCCACAATTTTGTCCGAAGCGCGCAAATACCGGCTCTCGCTGATTATGACTAATCAGTATATTGCGCAGATGCCGGAAATTGTTACCGACGCTATTTTTGGCAATGTCGGGACATTTGTGGCATTTCGAGTAGGCGCCACTGATGCCACCTTTTTGGTTAAAGAATTTGAGCCGGTTTTTGAAGCCAATGATTTAATCAATTTAGATAATTATCACATCTATGTCAAAATGGCTATTGATGGGGTAACTTGTCCAGCTTTTTCTGCTTCAACATTAGGTCCGATTAAGGGAGAAAATGCCAACAAAGAAAAAATCATCAAAGTATCGCGTGAGCATTATGGGCAAGATAGGGCAAAGGTGGAAGAAGATATTGCGGCCTGGGCACAATATTTAGTTGGTGAAAAAACTAATAAACCAGCAATAGTGACGAACGTCAGTGAAGAAAGTAACAAAATTATTCAACCACAAACAGCCAAGATAGGGGAGAGACGTTTTGAAAAATACGATTCGCGCGGAACAAGCTGGTATGTTGAAATTCCAAATGAACAAATAGCAAAAAAGGAAACAGCCAAAAATGAAAAATCAGTTGAAAATAAAAATTCGCCTAAATTATCTAATAGTTCTTCCAAATCTTCCGCGAAGGACGACGCCAACGGCCGTGACTCTTCCTATACCGAGATACCTAGTAATACTATGGTAGATATCAAAGAGCAAAAATAGTGCTAGAGTCCGACATAGGGAGGGGTACAAATAATACGTCGCGCAATATATCTTTTGCGACGTATTTATGGTCTTACCTGCTGGGGGAGTGCTTTTGGAAATTAATTGTTTGTTTGTTTTTCTTCGTTTATCTTTTCGTCCAGTATCTTCTTACCGCCGATGAATTTTTCCAAGAAAGAGTAGCGAATAATACCAATATTATTTAGCATTCTAATTGTAAATGCAACCAAAACTGCTAAATATAAATCCAAGCCAAGTTTATCGCCAATATATGTTATAAAAATAGCCAAAGCCATATTTGTCACCAACCCCGACAAAAAAATCGATGTCTGATATTTTTTCTGCAGACTCCCCTTCATCGCTCCTAAAATTGAATCCAGTATGCCTACTATACCGACGGCCGTATATCTAGCTAAACTTATAGGAATTGAAATAGGCGCAAAAATCCCCAAAACAAGCCCAAAAACCAGTCCCAAAATGCCAAACCACATATCACCTCCTTTGTTATAAATTAACCTGTAAAAACAGCCATTTAAATGCGCTGTAGCGCATTTTTATATGACAAGCTGTATGATTTCATGCCCGCGCTTTTCTTTTGATAAAATTTTGCCATACTACTAAGACGGGCGCTGCGTTAAATATTGAACTGTATGTGCCGCTGGTAATTCCGACTAATAAAATCGCAATGAAATGTTGCAATGTTTTTCCGCCGATTAAAAGCAGCGCGGCTAAAACCATCATCACCGTTAATGATGTATTTGATGACCTTACTAATGTTTGATTGACGCTAAGTTCTGTGACGTTCTCAAAATCCTCGCCAGGATTGTTGCGCAGGTTTTCACGAATTCTGTCAAAGACAACAATAGTGTCATGAACCGAAAATCCTAAAATTGTCAAAAGTGCGACTACGAATAAACTGTCAACTTCAAAATTGAAAAAATGCCCAAAAAGAGAATATGCGCCCAAGGTAATAATAATATCATGAAATAAGGCAATAACAGCTGAAATTCCGAAACGCCAGGAAGAAACAGGTTTGGGAACCTTACGAAAGGCAATGGCCAGGTAGAGGACAATACCCACACAGGCCAAAATTACCGAAATGATGGCTTTTTTAGTCAAACTTTTGGAGACGGTCGGCCCGACATTATCCAAACTAATTTCCCTGCTCTCCCCTATCTTTTGTAAAAATTTTTCTTTTACATTTTTAATTTGTTCTTCCGAAAGCGGCGCTGTTTTGATAGTGACGTCGCTCTCACCTTTTATTTGCACTAGTAAATTTGGCAAATTCAAATCTGCCAGCGCTTGTTTAACTTGGCTGGCTTCAACTTTTTTGTTAAATTCGGCTTCATAGATTGTTCCGCCTTTAAAATCAATGCCTAATGTCAATCCCCAAAATATCAAGGCAAGGGCAGATATGGTAACCATAAAAATTGAAATGCCAAACCACAATCTTCGCCGCGCAATTATTTTCATTTTGAGCTCCTGCGAAAAATTAAAACAAGGTTCTGACGAGCATTAGCGAAGCAGGTTCTTATCAGCGAGTGAAACGAGCGACAAGGTTCTGCGAAGCAGGTTCTTATTTTCATTTAATCGCTCTCCTTAAAGATAATCTTAAAAATGTTCGAGTTACTATAATAGCCGTAAACATGGAAACTAAAATACCTAAAGCCAAAGTGACGGCAAATCCCCTAACAAGTCCCGTAGTGCCGTAATATAAAATTACGCAGGTAATCAAAGACGACATATTGGAATCTCTAATTGATGGCCAGGCGCGGCGGAAACCCTCTTCGGCTGCTACATCAATACTTTTGCCTGCCCGAGTCTCTTCTTTGGTTCTTTCGAAAATCAAAATATTGGCGTCAACCGCCATGCCGATTGACAAAATAAAACCGGCAATACCTGATAAAGTCATTGTCACCGGAATTAACTTCAACAAAGAAATTACCACTAATGAATAAATTATCAGGGCGCTTACAGCTAAAAATCCAAAAAAGCGATAATACAAAATCATAAATAGTGCCACCAGCAATACGCCCAGCAAACCACCCAGCAAGCTTTGCTGGACCGAATTGGTGCCTAGCGAGGCGGTCACATTTTTTTGTTCAACGATGTTAACAGGCACGGGCAAAGCGCCGGCATTTAGAAGTTTGGAGAGGTCTTTGGCGTCCTTAATGGTGAAATTGCCGGTGATGACCGCTTTACCCTCGGTGATGACTGACTGGACTGTCGGGGCCGAAATAATCTGCTCATCAAGTTGGATAGCAAGGGGTTTTTGCAAATTTTTTTGCGTCAGCTGTTCAAAAAGTTTAGCGCCTTCATTGTCAAATTCCAAACCCACCTGCGGTTCGCCCGTTTTTTGGTCAAATTGAACGTCTGAATTTTTTAAATTAGCGCCGGTCAAACCGGTTTCCGACAAACTATTATCTGGTCCAACTTCCATAAATTTTAGCTGGGCAGTTTTGCCAATAAGGTCTTTTGCTCGGTTAATGTCAGAAACGCCTGGCAATTCAACAATCACCACGTAAGCGCTTCCTAATCTTGCCGGCTGAATGACCGGTTCTGATACGCCCAAAAAATTAATTCTTTTTTCAATTACATCAACTACGCCCTGCTGAGCCGCCGACGGTGACTTCTCCCCTATCTTTGAAATATCTAGTTGATAAACCAATCTTGTGCCGCCCTGCAAATCAAGGC
>PCRM01000012.1:10621-14203 GCA_002771215.1 Candidatus Nealsonbacteria bacterium CG23_combo_of_CG06-09_8_20_14_all_40_13
TAATGTAAATTCTAAATTCTAATATCTAACTTCTGCCTACCGTGGGCAGGTCTAAATAAATAATAAATTCCCTCTGGGTCGGAGACAAATTTTCAAATAATCTAAACCGTTTTGGATTTTGAATTTAAAGTTTTAGAATTTGTTTGGAATTTCGAATTTGGTGCTTAAGGTTTTGTTTTTATTATATCTTATTGACTTTTTTTCGCAAGTGTGTTAGGCTACATTTAGCCAAGCTACTTAACAATTTGGTAAAAAATAAAAAAGAAGGTGAAGGAAGATGCTAGACACAAGAAAAGAGATGAAGGCGATTACGTGGCTTTTGTCCAGGGCTAACATTTTACTAGAGCTTTACGAATCACATGAGAGATCTTCTCGTCTAACGATTTTTAATCCATCGGTCCTAAAGGATGAGGATGTGCCCTTGTCTGTTGTTATCCATCTTAAAGATAAACGGAAGGTGGTTATGCGTACCATGCCTCATAAACTTTTGAGGAGGTATCTGTTTGGTTTAATGAGGCGTGAAAAAATAGTTGTATTAAGTGAGGTTTATGTCTTTACGGAACAGCAATGGCGAGACAGAACCAACCCTCCGTATATCATTCCTCAGGATCACGGGCAGCCGGTGAAGAAAGGCCCTACTTTCTGTTGGGAATTTAAAACACTTAATGATATGCCGTATCGTGAGATTAAGGGTTAGGTGGGTGACAACAAAATATAAAAAGGAGGCAAAAGAGCAAGTAGTTTAACAATCAGCACGAGTAGTACATGCAAGTTTTAGCAATAAAACACGAAAGTGTCCTGCTAAAGCTGCAAATCTCCCAACCCTGGGAAAATAAGGGGTAAGAAAATGTTGCATTCAGAGTATAAGGCGGTTGTAGAACGGCAAGGCACTGTGTTGGTAAAAGTGCCTAAAGTTAACCCAGATTCTGAAGTTGTTGAGATCAAAATACCCGACGACCCAGAGGTTGCTGTCACTAGGCCACTGAACAAGCTCTTCCAAACCAAAAGTCCTGATTTCGATCGCTGGGCGGCTGGTGGGTTCGGATACTCGATTGGTGGCTGTATGACATTCTTTATGAGAGACGAAGGGGCTCCTACGTATGCCGGCCATCTCACCTCCTCAACTGGTTTGTCTGGTACACCGGAGGAATGGCTGGATCCCTTGTCTCTTGCCATCCGCGAAGGGACCGAGGAGCTGATTATAGCCAACTCCAGCCGGGGTATGGTGGTTCCTCAATTGGAGGGTAATGGCGTAGAACAGATTAATCTACATATCCAAACCATCGCTAAGTCGAACCAGCAAACCCTTTTACATTTCCGACCAGATATCCCACCGCTCTCAGAAAATATCCCCATGAGTTTTATGGATATGCCAAATGAGCGGGAGATAAAAATCCAGTGGCGTGATCAAGAAAGCAGGCAGAAGGGCTTGATCAACTTCGATCCCGGCGTTAACGGTATCGACTTTCTTAAGGTTGCCGAACTGGATTCTTCAATATTCTACTTACGTGGGATAGTTGTCCACGCAGAGAGTGAGGGAGGTTTCAGCCACCCATCCATAGGTATTAAGGACGATTTTGTTCTGCTTGATGGAGAGGCTACCGGCGGTGGCAAGTTTCTAAACCGAAAGGTCTATGTCATCAATCTGGGAAGTTTTAAGCAATGGAAGACCGCCGGTTTTGGCTCAGACCACCTTTTGGAGCCGTTGCTTATTTTCCAAGGAGGGCAACGTCTTCCAATAGAGCCGGTCAGGGCGCTCTTCACGCCCGTCTCGATGGAGATCATCAAGGCGGTTCTCTCAAAACTCGAAGCACAATAGCTTTTCCTTTTTTGGGAAGCTCATTCACCACACGGGCGGCGCGCAAGCGCCGCCCTTTTTCATACCATTAAATCATGCAATATTCATCTGTATCTTCTCATTTCTTCCAAATTCTCCATCGTCTATGTTGTTAATATCCCCAAATCTAAATCTTCCACATAATCGATCAATTCTAATTTGAAATTATATCGCATAAAAATCCTCCAGTATTATTATGCGATGATAATTGGGAAAAGGGTTGCGCTCGAAATAGAATTTGTCTTGTTCTCGCTACGTTCGAAATAGCTCTAAGTTTTTGCTTTTTCTCGCTTCGCTCGAAATAAAAAAAGAGCCCACCGATTCGGTGAGCTCAAGGTGTCGCAATCTACCAAGCTATTTCTTTGATGGCAGAGCAATTTGTCTATGGATATCCCGTACCCCCTTTTGCTCAGGCCAAGGCGATATATAATCGGGTTTAATGCCAATGTCGTCTGTCACATTTGCCGGCGCAGCAGAAAGTCCGCCGCAGCGCATTGCGGCGCGCATCATACCCGCATCACCCTTGGCGTCGCCGACGACAATCGTGTTTTTCGGATTGACTCTCAAAATCTCGCAGGCGAAAAGCAAGCCGGTTTCTTTGTTGATGCCCGGTGGTGTGATATCAACCGCCGCAGCCGTGTGGGTTATGGATCGCCGAATCTCTTCACCAATCCCGGCCTTTCGTAGAAGTTTAATTATCTCTGGCTCAACCTGTGCAGAAGTAAAACCCTCCGCAACCCAATAACTGACGCAGAATCTTTTTCCCGGCTGGATTATGCCTTTGCCAAATCCTTTCAGGATTTTTTCCGTCGCCTTAAGTTGACTGACGATTTTATCATCTATGGCCGGATGAATATGTATTTCATCCTTCTTCCCTTTTTGCCTTCTGATAAACAGGCAACCGTTTTCAGCGATCCAGCCTGAAACCTTACCGCCAAACCTCTCTTCATATTTGGCCATCAAGCGACACTCCGCATTCGTCCGACCGGTCGCGTAATACTTGTCGAAAGGCAAACTGGCCGAAAGCTCGGCATTTAAAAGGTACTCGCCAATGTTGACCGGTTTATCGGCAAGAGGAATAAAACAGCCGTCGGCGTCTTCAAATAGGCATTTGGCTTGCTTGATTTTTTTTGCATCACCCACCCACATTCTCGGACTGAATTTGCGGATCGGAAAAATATCTTCTGAGTGATCGTCGACACCCTTCCTTCCCAAAAGTCTAAAAATTTCTCCCTCCAGAAACTTTCTTTTGAGGTCGAGCGGGTGGGCCAGCGGTCCGAATGTCTCTTCGCGCTGTTGAGACGTGGGAGAAAGAATATGCTCGTCTCTTGCTGTTCTGCGGTTATTAACATCTTCCACAATTACGCAAATTGAGTCTGACGCATCAGAAAATAAGACGGAATAACGTTCCCCTCTTGGTAACGTCTTGACCCTTATCTCGTAGTTTTTCAAACCCGCTCCCCCTAACTCTAACTTCAACTTTCCTAGTAGTTCTTCAAGCAGGATAATTTTCGCCATCTGTTTTTTCCTCCTTTAATTGTTCATGTTCTAAGAACATTTTATTTTACCAAGAAATAGAAATTATGTCAATCTGTAAAAAGTATTTTAGAACAATTTTTCTATCATATTTCTTTTTTGATGATTTCTTCAACTTCCCCAACCGCTTTTTCCAAGTGGCCTTCGGGGTTGACGACGGAATAGTTAAAATCGCTTTCAAAAAGCATTTCCGATTGGGCTGTTTGCAA
>PCRM01000012.1:14226-22241 GCA_002771215.1 Candidatus Nealsonbacteria bacterium CG23_combo_of_CG06-09_8_20_14_all_40_13
TCCCTGTCTCGTTTTTGCAACCTTTGTTTCAAAAGTTCCAAGCTTTCATATTTGATAAAAATTAAAACGCATTGCGGATAGATTTTTTTATAAGTCAGAGCGCCTTTGACATCTATATCAAAAATTAAATTTTTGTTCTGGGAAAAAGCAAGGTCAACATCCTCTTTTAAAGCGCCGTAATAATTATTATGGACGATTTGCCATTCGGCAAACTGCTTGAATTTAATTTTTTCCAAAAAATCTTCTTCGGACAAAAACTTATAAGTGCGTTTACTTTTTTCGCCATCTCGTGGTTGGCGCGAGGTGCAGGTTATCAACCGTGAAAAGTTGCTGTGTTTTTTTAAAACGGCATTAACAATGCTGTCTTTGCCGACGCCCGACGGCCCGGAAACAATAAAAATGTTGCCTGTTTGCTTATTCACTTCTCTCCTTGCTTGATTATATCATTATTCAACATTTTTACCTATGTCAATTTCAGATTACCCGATTTTCAACATTCTACTGTCGCATAAGAATGCTGCAGCTTATTTATGCGATTTTTTTCTTTTCCATTTTTATATTGATAAGTTTACACATTTAAATTTGATTTGGTAATCATTTTACGCATAGCGGCCGCTGTAGGACATTAATTTTATACTTTAAGCTTATGTAAAACATCAAGTAGTTTTTTTGGCAGTTTGCTCTCGAAAATTAATTTCTTGTCATTTTTTGGATGAATAAATTCCAATTTCGCCGCGTGCAGAAATTGTCTGTTTAAAGTAAGATTTTTGGCAATATTTTTAGCAAGTTTAGTGGTGTATACCTTATCGCCGATTACGGGCCAGCTCATGCTTTTCAGCTGAACGCGCAATTGATGGGTGCGGCCGGTTTCCGGGCGCAATTGCAAAAGCGTCAAATTCTGGCTATCTAATTTATAATGTCGCACAATATTATAAGTTGTTTTAGCTCTCTTCATTGTACCTTTTAAATTTAAAAAACGGGAGATTTGTTTATCTTGCCCCTTCCCTATAAAACTCTCTATCTCTCCCCCGTCTTCAATTTTTCCCACAACCAGCGCCAAGTAAATTTTTTTTACTTTTCTTGCTTTGAATTGCTCTTGAAGTTGATTTAAAATGTCTGGCGACTTGGCTAAAATTAAAAGTCCAGAGGTGTCTTGATCCAGCCGATGGACAATGCCTGCTCTTGTTCTGTCTGGCCAATCTAATTTTTGCAAATTCGGATATTTGGCAAAAAGCCAACTGACAATTGTGTAGCTTTTGTCTTGGCTGTTTTTGGGGTGTACCAACAAGCCGGCCGGCTTGTCAACAACTAACAAATTTTCGTCTTCAAATAAAATTTTTATCAGCATTAATCCACCATTGTAATGTGACTGCCCTCTTCGTCTTTGGTGACCAAAATTTGAGATTCAAAGGCATTTTTTAATTCTTCCAGGTGAGTAATAACTAAGATTTTATCAAAATCTGTTTTGACAGAATTAATTGCTAAAATAATATCTTGAAGCCCCGCGGTGTCTAAATTGCCAAATCCCTCATCAATCACTAAGAATTTTACTTTGGCTTTGGCTTTCTGCGCTAAAAATTTTGACAGCGCAACACGAATAGCGAAGTTGATTCTAAAGGCCTCGCCGCCGGAAAAAAGCTCGTATGGCCGGCTGCCGAGCGCGTCAAAAATTATAATATCCAATGTGTCAATTATCTCATTGCCGTTTTTTTTAGGCCTTTCCATTTTGAAAGCGACTTTCATATTACCAGAGCTTACTCTGCTTAAAATTATATTTGCTTCTTCTTCGAGCGCAGGCAAAGTTTTTTCAATAATCAGTGACGGCACGCCTTTTTTGGAAAACAATTCAGTCAGTTTGTCAAAAATTGTCTTCTGCTGGTTTAATTGTTTTAATTCCACTTCGTATTGTTTGATTTTCTCTTTTAAATTTTTGATTTGCGCCAACTTTTCACCGGCTGCCCCATATTGGATAATTAAATTGTTAAAATCTATTCTTTTTGTTTTTACCTTTTCTTCTAAAATCTGAAAATCCGAAACTTTTGTTTTGGATTTTTCTAAAATTTTCGCTAAATTGCTTCCTTCTATAGATATCTCATTTCTATTGGAAAATGCTTGAGAGATTTCTTTTTTAATCTGTTCAATCCTGTTTTGCAAATGCTTTAGGTTATTTTCAGCTAAATCAAGCTTGTTTTTTTCTTGGACCATATTTTGACTGGCGGCAATATTTTTTTTCAAACTTTGATGACGAACGCTGTTATAATTAATGACTTTTAATTTGTTATTTATGTCTATAATTTGCCTGCCAAATTTATTTTTAAAATCCTCTTCAAGATGTATGATGACACTTCGGGCATCTTTTTCAGGAAGCGGTCTTTTACAAGTCGGGCATATTGAAATACCGGAAATTTTCCATATTTCATCTTTTAATTTGTCCCGATAAACAATCATTTTAATTAACTGCTCTTTAAACGGCTGTGATTTAAGAAATTTCTCATTTAATTTTTGTTCATCTAAAATTTGCTTTTCGTACTCTCTGAATTTGTCCAAAATCTTTTCTCTATTTTTTAAAATTAATTTAACTTTTAATTCTTCACTTTTTAAATCTTTTTTCTCTTGTAATTTATCTTTTAATTTGTCATTTAATTGGCGAAAATTTTCTCTGGCGGTTGAAAGCTTATCACGTAAATTATCAAGATGGCTTATTTCTTTTCTACTTTTATCAAGTTGAGCTTCAATTTTATCAAGTTCCTTTTCAATTTTATTTTTTTCCAATTGCATTTTGTTGAAAGCGTTTTCCAAATTTTCATTTTCTGCTATTTCCTTTTGCCAACTGGCAATTTGAAATGAAATCTCATTTTCCTTCTCGCTGATTTCTTTGTTTTTTTCTTTGGCTTTCTCTTCCAATTTGGCAAAAATATCTAAACCCAAAATATCTGACAAAATTTGCTTGCGCTCAGTTGGGGTTTTCACTGTAAACTCGTCCGCGTGGCCCTGCCGCAGATAGGCAGAATTAGTAAAAATCTCGTAAGTCAGATGAAGATTATCTTCAATTTTCTTTTGTGTTTTGGCTATTTCTTCTTCTGTTATGTTTTGCCAAAGTCCTTTTAAATCTTTGGATATCCCGAAATATAGTGTTGTTTTGCCGCTCTTGCCTTTTCTTTCTCTTTTGCGCAAAACTCTAAAATATTTGTCCTCCAATTGCAAAACTACCTCAACCCACATGCCTTGTTCGCCTTGGTGAATAATTTCATCTGACATTTTTTCGCCCCGGGCCCTTCCCCAAAGCGCCCAAGTAATTGCCTCCAAAATTGACGATTTGCCGACGCCGTTTGTACCGGTTAAACAACCTATTTCAAAACGAGAAAAATCCAGTATTTGCGGATTTTTATACGACATAAAATTGGCCAGTTGCAGTTTAATCGGATTCATAGATTAATTTCTTCAAACATTTTTTTGGCGGTGTCTAAAACTTCTTCTTTTTTCTTGTCTTTTTTCAACTCTAAATATTTTTCTACCCACTGCATCGGCGTCAATGAAGCAATTTCATCGCTGTAAAGCATTTTGTTTATTTTTTCTTTTCTAGCTTCTTTTGATATTGAGGCAATGAAGGCGGCGGTGGAAAGAGCTTTTTCAATTTCAGATTGCACAATTTGATTGAACTGCTCGTGAGTTAAATTAATTAAAACTTTTACAACAGCATCTTTAATTTGGTATTTGTTAATCTCTTTGACGGCCGTCAAAGTGGGATCAGCATCTTCCGGGTTTATATTAATTTCAATATTGATAAACTTCCTACTTGGCAGTTTTTCAAATTGGAAAGAAGTTTGATTATTTTTTTCCAGCTGAATTTTTACCAAACAAAAACCCTTATCTTCTTTTTCTTCGCCAAAATCCACCCTATCCACCGAGCCGCAATAAACCATTAGCGGATTTTCGTCTAACACCTGTTTTTTATGAAGATGTCCTAATGCGACATATTGAATATGTTTGTTTTTTAAATATGACTTTGGTACCACAACATCCGTGCCTAAAGTAACCTGTTGTTCGCTGCCGAATGTCGCGCCTTCCACACTGGCGTGCGCCGTCAAAATTGCCGGATATTTGGAATTAATTTTTGCGTAAAGCTGCTTCAGCTTTTCTTTGATTTTGAGCAAAATTATTTCATTTAACTGCTTGGAGCTTTTATGCACTAATTCCACAGATAAAAACAGATTTTTTGTAATCCAAGGCAGCGTTAGCACTTGAATTTTGCCTGGTTGATGTCTAATCGGAATTTCTAAAATTTCCGGCTGGCGCGAAACATAGACATTGTTAATTTTTAATGTGTAAAATATATCTAAAGTATTAGCTTTGCCTAGGCTGGTTGGTAAATCATGATTGCCGACCAACAGCACGGTTGGGATATTTAGCTGTGAAAGTTTATAAATTTCTTTGGCGAAAGCCCGCTGAAATGTTGGCGAAGGATCACGCGTTTTGTAGGCATCGCCGGCAAAAATTACTAAATCAACTTTTTGCTCTTTGGCAAACTTAATAATTTCTTCAAAGCATTTAACAAAATCCAGAAAGCGGCTGGACAGCCCGGATTCCGGGTCAATCTTGCCGTAATTTTCCATGCCCAAATGCAAATCCGCAAAATGTAAAATTTTTATCATCTTAATTCAGACCAATTATAGCATAAAAATAATTAAAATACCCTCCGTCGCATAAAGCTATGGAGGGTTACTCTCTTCGTTCGTAAAAAAAAGAGACAGGGTTCTGCGGGTGATGCAGGCAAGGAGGGGAAAACCTACATCATTCCGCAGAACCCTATCCCTTTGTAACACCCTAATATAACATATTTATTAAAATTTGTCAAGTGGTTTGAACACAAAAACACGTAAGTCCTATTTAGTACTTATTGCAGAAATCCTTTTATATTAATTTCTCCAATTTTTTTTCAATTTCCTCTTTATCAACCAACCCGGTTGACTGGTCAACAACTTTTGTACCCTTAAAAAACAAAATTGTCGGTACGCTCATTATGGAAAATAAAGTTACCAAATTAGGGCTTTTATCAATATCGATTTTGACTACATCAATCTTGCCTTCGTATTTTTTGGCTATATCTTCTAAAGTGGGCTCCAGCGTTTGGCAGGGGGCGCACCAATTGGCATAGAAATCTGCCATAATCGGAAGTTGTGCCTGACTTAACTTTTTTTGAAAATCCTGTTCCGAAATTTCTAGACTGTGAGCCATTTTGCCCTCCAATTATATTTTTTAACAAGCATTTGCACTGTTTCATAAACTCCAAACATTATTGTAATATAAAATAAATCTCCGGCTAATGTGTTTCTAAAAAATGGCAAAGCAAGAAAATAGCAAGAAATTAGTCCGGCTAAATCTTTGCTGTACCAAGGTGTAAAAGCCCAAACAGCAAAATTGGTAATTAAATAAAATAAGATAGATGCAATAATTGATGCGCCAACGACATTATGCAAATTTTTATGTTTGCGCAACCAAAGTCCAAGCAAACCGACCAGTAAAAAACTGCCGTAGACTGAAAGCATGACCGGTAAGGTGTAAAAACCAATGAAAATATCAGACAAAAAAAGCGCCGTAAGTGGAATGATTAAAGCCCATCTTTTATTTAAATATGTACCACCAAATAATCCCAAAGCAGCAATGGGGGCAAAATTAGGCCAATGAGGCAAAAGTCGAAGTAAAACACCGGCTAAAATTAGAAAGTAAGCCATATTCCCTCGCTTTCTCTCGGTCAAAATCAAAAATCAAATCTCAAAAATCAAAAAGAATACATTTAGTCTATTTTGCTATAGTCTGATTTTTGGATTATCATTTTGCATTTTAAATTTAACATGATTTTTACCAAGTTTCAAATTTCCAAGAAGCTAGGTCATTTTCCACAACTGGTTGCAAAGATGCTCCGACTTGTGAATATGTACCATTGTAATAAAAAGCCCAATAAGTGCCCCCCGTGCCAAAGTTTTGACTGCAGATTCCGCCAAGACAATCAACAAAAACGCCCATGCCAGTATATTCAGTATATTTAACTGAAAAATTATTTTCTTGTCCTGCCCGAAGTAAAATAGAAAAAGCGCTATCCTCATCCTGAAGTTCAACTTGATATGAGCCAATTTGGGCAATTTCGACCGTGGCTTTCTTTTTTGGAATTTCGGCAGGAGGAGGTTGAGGTTGAGGTTCGGATGGCGTCGTATTAACTTGAGGAACGGACGGCGAGGAAGAAGGCTGTTGTGGTGATGGTTGAACAATCTGTGTAGACTGTGTTGGTTGAGTATTTTCCGCGATTTTCGGCTTTTGGTATGGAATTAATACACCTTCGTTTAGAAATTTTCTTGTTCGAGGACCAAAATACCCTGCTCCCCATGCGGTTTTATCGGGAACAATTTTGTTTTTAATTTGAAAATCAACTAAGGCATCTTTTGTTTTACCATCAAAAATTTCTGTTTTCTCAATATCTAACAAGCACTGTAAAGCAGAAATATCCTCTCCCCTGTTTTTTAAATAACGGTTGGTGGTAAATTTAATTTCTGGACATTTTGGTTCTGACTGGTTTGGCGCCACAAAGCTTGAAGTTCCTAAAACTTTTCCTTGATTTTGAAGTTGTTCTTCTAAATTGTTGATTTTTATTTCTAACTGACTAATTTTGTTTTCTAATTTTTTTTGATTTAATTGGGTATTACTTACACTTGTTGAACCAAAAACAATTACCGCTAAAGCTGCTGCCACAATTGGTAGCCAAATTAATTTTAAAATTTTCATTGTTTTAACTCTCTCCGAGCCTGAGGCTCTCTAAGCCGGAGGCCTTTAATTTTTTTAAAAAACCTTAGCCAAGGTTTTAAAGTCGCGTAAAGTGGCGTTGCCACCACGTGGCTTAAGGCTAAGGTGATTAGCCTTTCGACCGAAGGCAATATACTCATCGTCCAAAGCGAACCTACATTTTTCAAAATCTCGGCGGGTACAGGCAAAGGACGGAGTCTTTTGTTGGTAGGTTTTCTGGCTTTTGAGCGCTGGCACCGACTGACCTTGTGATACATTTTGCTCAAATACAGTGGCGGGACCGCCCCCGCTTCTCACGGGGTTACCCCTACACCAACAATTCTAAATGTTAAGTCAATTATAGATTATAAGCCGGTAAAATTTTTGTCAAGTGCCTGCCCCGTTTACGACGCTTCTACCACCCGCCTTGCCGGCGAGACAGGTAATAGGACGTAGTCCATTTGGCAGAAAGGAGTTTTACGGGGTGGATAAATCAATTAAAATAACTTAAAATCGAAAACGCAAAACTTAAAACTACAACTTAAAGTATAAAAGATAAAATCATTTCAGTTTTATACTGTTGTTTTAACATTTGAGTTTTAAGCTTTAAGTTTAATACTCTATCCCCTGTCTTGCTTTAAATCCTTTATCAAACGGATGTTTAATTTTTTTCATCTCGGTGATTAAATCGGCCAGCGCCAAAATTTCCTTGGGCGCTTTTTGACCGGTTAAAACCAATTCTAAATTAGTCGGCTTGCGTTTTAAAATTGCCAAAACATCTTTTAACGCAAGAAGTTTAAAATGCAAGGCGACATTGATTTCGTCTAAAACTAAAAGGTCACATTTTTTATCTTTAATAATTGTATTGGCTAAATCTAAAGCTTCTTGCGCCAACTGCACATCTTTTTTAGTTGGTTTTTTTACAAATTTGCCAGCTTGACCAAATTGCCAAACTTTCACGTTGGGGAATTTTTTGAAGGCCAACATCTCCCCCGTTTTATTGCCCTTCATAAATTGCACAATACAGACTTTTTTACCCCAGCCGACGGCGCGCAAAGCTTGCCCCACGGCCGCTGTTGTTTTACCCTTGCCATCGCCGGTGTAGACCTGAATAAGACCAGACATAATCTCTCCTAACAAATCCAAATGTCAAAATCAAAATGTCAAATCAATTTCAAATGACTAAACATTTTAATTGTCAATTTCTAATTTCCATTGAATTTACAATATTTTTATTTTCA
>PCRM01000027.1 GCA_002771215.1 Candidatus Nealsonbacteria bacterium CG23_combo_of_CG06-09_8_20_14_all_40_13
ACTTTTTCGTTTTAAGTTTTGAGTTTTTTGGGAGGTTTGATGTATTACCTTTATCCACAAATTATCTTAGCCTTTACGATTGCCTTATACCTCTATGACCGCTACATAAGGCAGGAAGTTAAAAACCTGACTACTTTGGGCTTAATTATTGGGTTTATCAATTTGGCTTTGGTTGGTCTGATTCAATTTATTATTTCTACCAATCTCCTTTTATGGGATTATAAAATTCTTTATTTTCTAAGATACCTGTTCTTGGTTTCGGCTTTGGTTTTCATTTTTTGGGCGGTAGTGAGATTGGTTAGTCAGAAATTGTTTTTCAAAACTGTTTTGCCTATTTTGATTTTCTTAACCGTTTTATTTTGGGGCTATTTGGGCGTTTTTGTTTTAGAAGATATCTCCTTGGCTACTTTAGTTGGCACCTTTATTTTCTATGTTCCGATTGGTTTAACTTTGGGTATTTTATTTCTTCTTCTTTATTCTCGCTTGGCTTTTATTAAAGATGGTTTTAAAAATAACTTAGGTCCATTTTTTATTTCTTTGGGTTGGTTTATTCACGCTATCAATGCCTCACGAGTCCCCTTTGTCTTAGATAAGCCGGAGATGGAAAAATATCTGCTTTGGGTCGCAATTCCATACATCTTCTGGCTAATTGGCTTTATTCTTTTAGAAAAAGAAACCAAAAAAGTCCTTGAGACGAAATTGAAGATTCATGGGTTAAGACGCAAAGGCACAGAATAGGACGCGAAAGCGCAAAAGGGGTTTAGCGCCTTAGCGTTAAAGGATTTCGCGTTTTTGCGATAAGATTTGACAAACTTTGTAAGATATTGTATGATAAAGATGTACAAAACAAAAACAAAAAGAGAGGATAAATGAATTTAGATGATTTAATCTCGCCACGTGAAGAAAAAAAGGTTATGAAAGATGTAGAGGAGGTATGGTTTAAAGAAAAAACAGAAGTTTCAAAGCTTTTGCAGACACTTCAACCAGAAAGATTACAAGACAATTAATTTTTTTTGAAGAAAATGTAATTTAAGTAAAAGCCTAACCAAGGGGCTTTTTTGTTTTTATGATAAAATGGAGACGAAAGAATTAAGAATGAGAATTAAAAAGAAAGCTGCGGTGGCTATGTCAGGGGGTGTCGATAGTAGTGTCGCTGCGGCTATTTTGCAAAAAAGAGGTTTTGAGGTAATTGGGATTTTTTTGAAATTCTGGCGCGACCCGAAAGTGAAAACAGAAGTAGAAAATTTATGTTGTTCCATCGAGGCATTAACTTGTGCTCGAGCGGTAGCCAGAAAATTGCGAATTCCTTTCTATGTTTTAGATTTTTCAAAACCATTCAAAAAAATGGTTGTTGATTATTATTTGAAAGAATATCAATCGGGCAGAACTCCAAACCCTTGTGTTATGTGCAATAAATGGATTAAATTTGATTTACTTTTAAAAAAGGCCTTCGCGTTGGGTGCAGATTATTTGGCGACAGGACACTACGCCCGCCTGTGGCGGACTAAATTAAAAAGTAAAAACGAAAAAGGAAAAACTACAACTAAAAATTTAAAATTGCTCTCTGCTAAAGATCAAATTAAGGACCAATCATATTTTTTATGGACCTTGACCCAGGAGCAATTGAAACACCTTTTATTCCCAATTGGCGACTATACCAAAAAACAGGTGAGAAAAATGGCTCAAAAATGGCAGTTGCCGACTGCCCAAAGGGCCGATTCACAAGGAATCTGTTTCATACCCGACCGTAATAATCCATCATTTTTGGCCCGTTATCTTAAAAAATTAAAAAAAGAAGGGCCAATTTTGGACTTAAAAGGGAAAGTTTTGGGTAAACATTGCGGCCTGGGCTTTTATACCATTGGTCAACGGCATGGCTTGGGTATTTTTGATACATTGCCGCTTTATGTGCTAAAATTAGATGTAAGCAAAAATGCTTTGATTGTTGGTAGAGAAGAAGATTTATACAAGGATGGCTTATTAGCAAATGGTACAAACTGGATTGAGCCGAAAGCAAAAAAAAACATAAATAAAGGTGATGCAATCAATTGCCAAGCAAAAATTCGATACGGACACAAGGCGACAGGCTGTCGCCTGTCTAAATTAAAAAGTAAAAATGAAAAACTAAAAATTGTCTTTCAAAAGCCTGTGCGGGCGATTACGCCTGGGCAATCGATTGTTTTTTATTCAGCGGATGAAGTTTTGGGCGGCGGCGTAATCCATTGAAAGCGCTAACCGATCAAAAAAGCCTAATTTCCAGAGTAAAAGAGAACCGTCCCCGATTTATTGAAATAAGTTAACAAAAGTTAACAAAAAATAACAAATATGAAAAAATCAAAAGTTTTTCTCAAAATTATCTTAATTTTAGTCCTACTTTCTTCTTTTTATTTTATTGGCTATCTGCAAGGTCATGACAATTTAATTTATGAGAAAAATTTTACCCCCAAAATAGTCAATACTGAATTATATAAGCCCAAAGAAGTAGATTTTTCTCTTTTTTGGGATGTTTGGAACAAAATAGATGACAAATTTATTGGCGATAAGGATGTAAAAGAGGTAATTTACGGGGCAATTTCGGGAATGGTATCATCATTAAATGACCCTTATTCAGTATTTATGAACCCAACTGATAAGAAGCAATTTATGGACGAATTATCCGGAGAATTTGAAGGGATTGGAGCAGAAATTGGTATAAGAAATAATAAATTTGTAATCATTGCGCCATTAGATAGTTCGCCAGCACAAAAAGCTGGTTTAAAATCGGGCGACGGAATTTTGAAAATCAACGGTAAGGAGATAGACGGTTTATCTTTGAATAACGTCATCGGGCAAATTAGAGGCAAAAAAGGTACAAAAGTTACAATAACAATTTTGAGAAATAATATAACCAAGGATTATGAAGTAACACGCAACTTGATAAAAGTTAAATCAGTTAGTTGGGAATTAAAACAAGATAACATTGCCTATATGAAAATTTCTCAGTTTGGTTCTGACACGAGCGCTCTTGCCCAGAAATACGCAGATGAAATTGTTGCTAAAAGTCCTAAAGGAATAATTTTAGATTTAAGAAATAATCCTGGTGGCTATCTTGACGCCGCTGTTGACGTTTCTTCTTTGTTTATTCTCCAAGGGGTAGTGGTTATTGAGGAAGGCAAGGATGGCAATAGGAACGAATATAAAACAACTTTGAAGCCTAAATTTTCCAACTTTAAAGTTGTAGTTTTAATTGACGGTGGTTCGGCCTCGGCAAGCGAAATTGTTGCGGGCGCTATTTCAGATGCTAAAAAAGGGATTTTAATCGGTGAGAAAACCTTTGGCAAGGGTTCTGTGCAAGATTTAGAAGACCTTAAGGATGGCTCTGCGTTGCGTTTAACAGTCGCCCATTGGCTGACTCCTACTGGTAAACAGATAAATGGCGTTGGCATTTCGCCCGACATTGAAATTAAGCTGTCTGATGAAGATGTAAATAACGGTTTAGATCCTCAACTTCAAAGAGCATTAGAGGAGATTAAAAAATGAAAGTGGTTTTGATGAAAGATTTAGATGATAAGGGTAAGAAAGGTGAGACCGTAGAAGTCAAACCCGGCTACTTTAAAAATTGGCTCTTTCCTAATGGACTTGCTGCATTACCATCAGATGAAACGGCAAAAAAAATTTTAACCGCAGTCAAAATTGAGCAAGACAAGAAAAAAAATCAATTAAATAACCTAAAAAAAATTGCTTCAGAATTAGAAGAAAAAACTTTGACATTCATTTTAAAAGAGGGAAAAAACGGACAAATTTTCGGCTCGGTTTCTGCTGCTGATATTGCCGCAAAATTAAATATCGATAAACATATTATTTTGTTAGAGCATACTTTAAAAGAGAAGGGTCAGTGTAAAGTTACGGTTAGATTTTCTCCCCAAATCAGTTCCCAAATAAATATTAAAATCAAAGGTGTTAAAACTGGCAATAAATTAGATAAATGATTTTAATTTTGCTTGACCCCGTAAAATTCCTTCCTGTCAAACCTACTACGTAGTGTTATGACAGGAGCGTCATCACGGGGTCGGCGTCACGCCAAGCGTGACTTGACAAAAAAATTGTGTTAAAATAGTTATAAGCAGATATATCTCAATATCAACCTTTAAGCTTCTCCAAGGAGGGGGAATGCCAAGCCCATTAGAAGAGCCATTGCCAGAAGAAATGCCGCAGACCAATCAAGCACCTCAAGTGAATCCAGGTCCGCCGCCAATGCAGGTTGAAAAACCTTCAACTACTCAAAATCCTGTGTCAAATGCTCAGCCGGTTCAACCCCAATCTGTTGGCCAAAAGCCTATGGAGCATTTTGTTGATATGCCGCCTAGAAATATTGAGGCACAAAGTTCTTTAGAAGAATCTCTACAGATGCCTTCTGCACAAAAGCCCTCGAAGTTAAAATGGTTCTTCGTCTTTATTGTATTGGTTGGTCTAATCTTTGGAGGGTATGTTGTTTATCAGAAGGGATATCTTCATTCAATATTTACCAGATTCAGTTCGGGCACAGGATCTAATTCTATACAAGCTCTCCAGCCAGTATCGGACGCAATGTCAAGATTAAATTCTTTTCGTGTAGAGGGAGATATTACTCTTCAGCTACAATCAACACAAACTTCAAAATATCAGGGCAGTTGGATAATTAGTGGTAAGGGTGAGGATAGAAATGGCTCATTTGAAATTACCACGCAAAATTTACCTTCCAATATTTTAGCAACTTATCCTGCTTTAAAAGATACTTCTAATTTAAAAATAAACTTCATTCTGAAAGATAATATTTTCTATTATCAAATCCCATCTTTGAAAGATAATAGTACCGCAACTTATAGAAAAACCAATTTTTCGTTGATAAATACCGTTTCCACTGGCGTACCCTTTCTTATGCCCGACAAAATTGACTTAAATTATCTAACACAAAATTTACAGCAATTCCAGAAGGGTCAGCAAGAAACGATTGACGGCATTGAAACTATATCTTATCAAGTGGACCTTAAAGATTTGCAGTCTTTCACATTTTGGGTTGGCAAGAAGGACAATTTAGTTTATCAGTTAAAACATAGTTTTCCATGGCAAATTGCCAGTGAAAATTTTCAGGTGGCAATGACCGGCAAATTCTCCAAACCGGCTCAGGAGCTGACAATTACAGCCCCCAGTAATGATGAAATTAATCAAGGTTCAGTTTCGGATTTATTTAAAGGTAAAACAGTAGCAACCAATAAACCCGATACACAGCGCAAAACAGATTTAAAGTTAATTAAGACAGCGCTCAACAATTATCAGAGTGATTACAGCGTTTATCCCCAATCAACTGCATTAATAAAGACCAGCGATACCAATTCCGTTTTAGCAAAAGCGTTAGTGCCAAAATATATTGAAAAATTGCCAGTTGACCCGCAAACTCCTAAATACTATTATGGATATAAAAGCGACGGAACAACTTTTGAATTATCGGCAGTTTTAGAAAATAAAGACGACCCGGAAGGTCAAAAGATAGGGGATAAAACTATTCTTATTTTGAAAAGTGATTAACCCCCTCGACTGGCTCAGGGTAAAGGAGAAGAAATGTCAACGGGACTTTGGATATTAATTGGAATTGCAGCCGTAATCTTACTTGGGGTTTTGGTTATTTATAATAGTTTAGTGACCCTGAAAAACAGGGCAGAAGAAGCTTGGTCAGATATTGATGTTCAACTCAAGAGGCGATACGATTTAATTCCAAATTTAGTTGAGACAGTGAAAGGTTATGCCAAACATGAGAAAGAATTATTTGAAAATGTGACCAAAGCAAGAACAGCGGCTATTGGGGCTGAAAGCGTGAAAGATCAGGAAAAAGCGGAAAATATACTTACTTCTACTTTAAAATCACTTTTTGCGGTGGCGGAAAATTATCCTAATTTAAAGGCCTCAGAAAATTTTCAGAAACTTCAGGATGAATTGACTGACACTGAAAATAAAATTGAGGCGGCCAGGCGTTTCTACAATACTAATGTAAGAGATTTGAATATTAAAATTGAAGTATTGCCAAACAGTATGGTGGCTAAAATGTTTAATTTTCAAAAAAAGGAATTGTTTGTTATTGAAGAGCTAGCGGCGACCAAGCCAGTACAGGTTAAGTTTGAGTAAAAAATAATTTCATTAAAATATTAAATAGAAAGGAACAACATGCCAGAGGAAACACCCGTGGGAACAGGTAACCAAAAAGACATTGAGGAAAACAAGGTATTAGCTATCATTTCTTATTTTTGGTTGCTGTGTCTAATCCCTTTATTAGCTAAAAAAGACTCGCCTTTTGCTCAGTTTCATGCCAAACAAGGGCTGGCGTTAGCCATTGTGCAAACAATTTGGGCAGTGGCATCATGGGTTCTGGTATCTATCCCTGTTCTTGGGGTCCTTATTAACTCACTGGGTTGGATTGCCATTTTCGTCTTGTGGATTATCGGCATTATTAACGCTTCTTCAGGCAAGATGCAGAAATTGCCGGTTATTGGCGGTCTTACAGAAAATATAAAAATATAGAGAATGTACAAACAGATAGATTCCAATAAAAGAAGGACATCTTTTCTTTTAGTTTTATTTTTTATTTTTATTATTGGACTCGGCTATTTATTTTCTTATGTTTTTAATAGTTTTTGGATTTTGTTTTTTGCAGTGGTTTTGGCAATTATTCAAGCGTGGAGTTCTTATTATTATTCTGATAAAATTACTTTATTTATTTCAGGTGCAAGGGAGCTCAAAAGAGAAGAAAATGTGCAACTCCACCGTATAATTGAGAATTTAGCGATTACAGCAGGGTTGCCAAAACCTAAGATATATCTTATTGAAGATTCTGCGCCAAATGCTTTTGCCACAGGAAGAGATCCAAATCATGCTGTTATTGCGGTCACTTCAGGTATTTTGGAGAAACTTGATAAAACTGAACTTGAAGGTGTAATTGCTCATGAGTTCTCACATATCGGCAATTATGATATTCGTTTAATGACTATTGTAGTTGTTTTAGTTGGAATTGTCGCTTTAGTTTCGGATTGGATTTTAAGGTGGACATTCTGGGGAGGAGCAAGGAGAAGAAGCAATGGTGATTCAGGCCAATTACAATTAATATTCCTAATAATTGCCATTATTTTGGCAATTTTGGCGCCGCTCGCGGCAATGCTGATACAGTTGGCTATCTCCAGAAAAAGAGAATTTTTGGCCGATGCTTCTGGAGCTATGTTGACGCGCTATCCGGAAGGTCTGGCTTTAGCTTTGGAAAAAATCTCCAAAGATAAAGAACCGCTTGAAGTTGCTAATAAAGCCACCGCCCATCTTTATATCGTAAATCCATTGAAAGAACATCAGGGCAAAACCGGCATCGGCTGGTTTGCCTCTTTTTTTATGACCCATCCGCCTGTTGAGGAACGGATTAAAGCTCTAGAATCTATGGTGTAATATCTCTTCAGTTACAAGCTTGCTAATTAAGTTGTCTTTAGGTTAAAATTGAGATAAAGGTGGTTTAAATGGCCGCAAAAATGACTATCGAAAAGGCCAAGAAAAGAATTCAACAGCTCAAGAAAGAAATAGATAAAATCCGCTATGCTTATCATGTGTTAGATAAGCAAATAGTTTCTGATGCCGTGAAAGATTCTTTGCAGTATGAACTTCAAGAGCTGGAGCAGAAATTTCCGGATCTCATTACTCCAGACAGCCCCTCCCAAAGAGTCGGCGGCGAACCGTTGGATAAATTTCAAAAGGTACGGCACGAAGTACCCATGCTCTCACTGAACGATGTTTTTTCCTTTCAGGAGATGCAGAGTTGGCTTGAGCGTTTGCAAAGAATCAAAGTTGCCGGCTTTGAGAAAGAAATGAAAGACGGTTTTTATGCGGAATTGAAGATGGACGGGCTGGCAGTTAGTTTAGAATATGAAAATGGCATTTTCGTGCGCGGCTCTACCAGAGGGGACGGCATCACCGGTGAAGATGTTACTCACAATTTAAAGACAATTGAAGCCATTCCGCTTAAATTGAAAATTGAAAATTTACTTTCGAGCAAAGCGAGAGTGCTGCGAAGGCAGAGTTTGAAAATTTCCCCCAAAATTGAGGTTCGAGGGGAAGTATTTATGTCTAAAAAGGCATTAGATGAGGTCAATCGGCAGCAGGCAAAGAAAGACCTGCCGAAATTTGCTAATCCCAGAAACGCGGCGGCTGGCTCGATTCGGCAATTGAATCCTAAAATTACCGCTTCCAGGTATCTTGATTGCTTTATTTATGAAATTGTTACCAATTTGGGCCAAAAAACGCATCACCAGGTGCACCAGATTGTTCGGCAATTAGGCTTCAAAATTAACCCCGAAGATCGTCACTGCAGAGATTTCAACGAGGTAGAAAAATTTCACCAGAGTTGGATAGGGGGCAGAAAAAAGTTGCCCTATAATACCGATGGTGTGGTAGTAGTTGTCAATAATTTAGGTCTTTTGCAAAAATTAGGCGTGGTTGGCAAGGCGCCAAGGGGAATAATTGCCTATAAATTTCCCGCCGCTCAGGCGCAAACAATAATTGAGGATATTAAAGTGCAGGTAGGCAGAACCGGAACACTGACTCCAGTAGCTTATCTTCGTCCAGTTTCTGTTTCTGGTGTGACGATTTCTCGGGCAACCCTGCACAACGAAGATGAAATTAGCAAAAAAGATGTCAGAATTGGCGATACGGTGATAGTGCAAAGGGCGGGCGACGTTATCCCCGAAGTTGTTTCATCTTTAAAAGATATGAGAACTGGCGAAGAGAAGATATTCCATTTTCCCAAGAAATGTCCGCTCTGCGGCTCTCAAGTTGTGCGGCTAAAAGGGCAAGCCGCCTACAAATGCCTCGACCCTCAATGCTTTGTCAGAAAGTTCAAAAATATGCTCCATTTTGTCTCTAAGGCGGCCTTTGATATGCCCGGCTTGGGTCCAAAAATATTAAATAAATTTATCCAGGGAGGATTAGTGAAAGACGCAGCCGATCTGTTTACGCTCACACAAGGCGATATTGCGCCATTGGAGAGATTTGCCGAAAAAAGCGCTCAAAATATTGTCGACTCCATCAAAGCGGCTAAAACAGTGCCATTGCACAAGTTTTTATTCGCTTTAGGTATTTTGCAGGTGGGCGAAAAGGCAGCGCAGGAGCTGGCGCTCTCATTAAACAGACGGCTTGCCAAGGAGAAAAAAGCGCCGAAAATTGAAAATTACCTGAAAATGATTCAAAATATGAGTGTGCAAGAGCTTCAACAGCTTCCCGATTTCGGTCCTAAAATCTCTCAGAGTATTTACGATTATTTTCAAAACAGCGACAATGTCAAATTGCTCAAAAAATTGGGCAATGCTGACGTGGCCATTGAAGCGGGCGCCAAAGAAACCGCCGGCGTCAAACTGCAAGGCAGGATTTTCGTTTTTACCGGCACCTTAGCTGACATAACCAGAGAAGAAGCCAAAGAAATGGTAATCCAAAAAGGCGGTGAAGTTTCAGAATCAGTTTCCAAAAAGACTTTCTATGTCGTTGCTGGTTTAGAACCTGGCTCTAAATATGAAGAGGCGAAAAAATTGGGGGTGAAGATTTTGAGCGAAAAAGAGTTTTTGAAAATAATCTTGCAAAAATAAAGCCCCCATAAAGGGAATGAAGTAAAATGACATATGGAGAGATTAAATGGCAAAACTTTCTAAGCGACAAGTCGAGCATTTAGCCAATTTGGCCAGATTAAAACTTTCAGACAAAGAAAAAGAAATTTTTAGTAGGCAACTTTCGAAAATTTTAAATTATGTTTCAAAAGTGCAAAAATTTGTCAAAAATGGAGAAGCAGAGTTTCAAACAACTTCTTTAGAAAATGTTTTTAGGCAAGATAAAGTGGTCAATTGTGAAATTTTACCTGAAGACCTTTTGAAAAACGCGCCCGAAATTAAAGACGGATTTTTAAAAGTGCCAGAAATTTTGCAGGAGTTATAATGGAAATTGCCAAATTAACCATTAAACAAGCTTCAAAATTATTACAAGAAAAAAAGCTCACTTGTCAAGAATTAACTCGGGCAGTTTTAGCCAATATTGATCAAAAAGAACAAGAAATTAACGCCTTTATTACACTGGAAGGTGATTTAGCCCTACTGCAGGCGCAAAAATGCGATGAGAGGCTTTCTAGGGGTCAAAGATTAAGCGAAATTGATGGAGTGCCTCTGGCGATAAAAGACAATATTTTAATCAAAGGACTTCCTTGTACAGCTGGTTCTAAAATTTTGGAAAACTTTATTGCGCCTTATGATGCAACGGTCATAAAAAAACTTAAAAACGC
>PCRM01000046.1 GCA_002771215.1 Candidatus Nealsonbacteria bacterium CG23_combo_of_CG06-09_8_20_14_all_40_13
GCCAAACTCACCAACAAATCTGGTCAATATGGTTTTATTGTTCCAGAAGGTAGATATTATCTAATCTGTTTGAAGCAAGACTATAACTTTCCAGCCAAAATCAAAGTAAGAAATGATGGCAAATATCACCACCTTTACCTTGGAGGTATCATCGCCACTACTAAAGCAAAACCTTTTGTTTCGGCTAATATACCTTTGGAACAGATGGAATATGACATTCCTAAATAGCTGCTTGCCCGCCGAAGCACCCTGAATGGAACACGGACGAATAGTCAGAGTGGAATATCAAGAGCGTAGGCGGGTTGTTAGTTTTTTCTTTTTGTGATATAATATTTTTGATGCCAAAGGTTATTAAATGTTTGTAAATGCCGCGGGGTAGAGAAGTGGTATCTCGGGAGTCTCATAAGCTCCAGACGGAGGTCCGAATCCTCCCCCCGCTACCACGAAAAATTTCTTCCTGTTTACTGAATTTCATTCAGTCACACAGGAGCGTCATCTCGTGGCAAGCCATAGAAATTAAGGAATTTTTCGTGAGACCCGAGGCGACGCTTCTTATAAAACAGAATGCAATTCGTTTTTAAGAAAGGAGCTTTTCGGGACAATGCATTATGTCTATGTTTTACAAAATCTTGAAAATAAAATATATATTGGTTATTCAAAAAATATTAAACAGCGGATAAAAGATCACAATTCTGGCAAAGGCTCCCAAACGACAAGAAAATCGCGACACTGGAGTTTAATTTATTTTGAAGGTTATTTAAATCAAAATGATGCGCAAAATCGAGAAAAATTTCTCAAAGGTGGTTCAGGCTATAAATATCTTAAAAAGCAGTTAAAAAATTATCTTAAGGCTGAGTAGCTCAGTGGCAGAGCGAGGTCTTCATAAGGCCGAGGTCGGTGGTCCGAATCCACCCTCAGCCACCTGTTAAGCGAGCCCGAAAGGCGAAGCTTAGATAGGTGCGTCCCGTAGCTTCCGCTTCTGCAAGTAGAGGATGTAATCCATTTTGCAGAAAGCATGCCCCGTGAATTGTGCTCCGTTCAGACACGGATGTAATCCGAATTGAACAGGAAGCAATTTTATGGGGGAAGGTAACGGGACCACATCGTTGCAATAATATTAAATTTTTAAGGATTCAAATATGAAAGCAAGCCTTATCAGAAATGTTATCTTTTTAACCGTCATCGGACTTTTAATTTTCTCTTTTATGAATTTCTTCGCTGAGAAAAAAGACAATATTCAGCAAACGACTGTTTCAGACATTGCCAATCAGGTCAACGAAGGCAAAATAGAAAAAATTGATTTGCAGGATAATAAAATTACCGCGCAGGTTAAGGGCGACGGTCAGCTGCAGGCCTACAAAGAAAGCGGTATCGGCCTGAAAGATTACGGAATTACTTCTGACAAAGTGCAAATTGACGTGGCCAATCCGGACAAAGGTTCATTTTGGCCGACATTTTTATCAATCGTTTTACCATTCCTGTTAATCGGCGGTTTTTTGTTTTTTATGCTGCGCAGCGCCCAAGGCGCCAACGTCCGGGCCCTTTCTTTCGGCAAATCGCAAGCCCGAGTTTTTACCGGTATGCGCAAAGTCGTCTTTGATGACGTAGCCGGTTTAAAAGAAGCCAAAGAGGAACTTTACGAGGTGGTTGAATTTTTGCGCCACCCGGAAAAATTCAGAAGGTTAGGCGCGGAAATTCCCAAAGGCGTGCTGTTGGTCGGTCCGACAGGGACAGGTAAAACTTTATTGGCCAAAGCGGTGGCCGGCGAAGCCGGTGTGCCCTTCTTTTCCATTTCCGCTTCCGAATTTGTGGAAATGTTTGTCGGCGTCGGCGCGGCCCGCGTGCGCGACCTCTTTCAAAAAGCCAAAAGAAACTCTCCGGCAATTTTATTTATTGATGAATTGGATGCGGTCGGCAGACAACGGGGAGCAGGATTAGGTGGTTCTCACGATGAACGGGAACAAACTTTAAATCAAATTTTAGTAGAAATGGACGGTTTTGAAACTGATACCAGGGTTATTGTCATGGCCGCGACGAACCGCCCCGACGTTTTGGACCCCGCTTTACTTCGTCCAGGTAGATTTGACCGCAGAATTGTCGTTGATTTGCCTGATAAAAAAGATAGAGCCGAAATTTTAAAAATTCATACTAAAGGCAAACCCTTAGATAAAGATGTTTCATTGGAGCTTATTGCCGCCGCCACGGCAGGATTTTCCGGCGCGGATTTGAAAAATTTGTGCAATGAAGCCGCCATTTTAGCTGCCCGCAAAAACCGCTCCACTGTGTTGCAAGCGGATTTGGATGAAGCCATTGAAAAAGTGATGCTCGGACCGGAGCGCAAATCGCGGGTGGTTTCCAAACAAGAAAAGGGAATCTCCGCCTATCACGAGGCCGGGCACGCCACCATTGGCCAAGCATTGCCCAACTGCGATCCTGTCACTAAGGTTTCGGTGGTTTCCCGCGGTATGGCTTTGGGCTACACTTGGAGTCGGCCGGCAGAAGATAAATATCTCTATTCCAAGAGCAAATTTGAAGATGATATTGCCCAACTTTTGGGCGGCCGCGTGGCGGAAAAAT
>PCRM01000035.1 GCA_002771215.1 Candidatus Nealsonbacteria bacterium CG23_combo_of_CG06-09_8_20_14_all_40_13
TTCAAAACCCCTCCCATTCAAAATTTAAAACTAAAAACGAAAAAGTAAAAACTACATCTCAAAAGTTAAAACTTTAACAGAATTTTAAAAAGTATCTTTGCCATTTGAGATTTAAGTTTCTACTAATATAGTACCATAATTGAAGATTTTTTGAAATATTATTTTTTTTCAAACTCTTTGGCTTTTCCGGCGGCTTCGCTGGCTTTTTCTTCTTGTCCCAACCGTTGGTAGGCGACAGATAATAGCTGCCAAGTGTAGGGATGCAGCGGGTCTAAATCTTTAGCTTTTTCCAGTGCCTCAAGGGCTTTTTGGTTTTGATTTTGTTGCAAGTAAACATTGCCAAGATAAACAAAAGCGTCGCGGTATTTGGGGTCTTGTTTGGTCGCCTGCTCTAAAGCCACTTGCGCTAAGTCCGTTTCGCCCCCTTTTAAAAAACGCACGCCGTCTTTAACCAGTTTTGAGGCCGTCACCGGATTTTTGTCCAGATTTTCCTTATAATTTTGGGTAATATCCTCTTCTGTGGCTTGTAAATTTTTGGTATAAGTTTTGAAGGTCTGCCAGGACAAAATTTTAGCCGTCCAAAAGCCCAAAAATAGCAGAGCAATGATTAAAAGATAAAATTGGACCTTTCTCACGTATTATCTCCTAAAAATAAATTAAACATTAAAGATAAAAAATCAAAAATATAAATTATAAATTAAAGATTTTTTCGGGGACAAAAATCTTACTATTTGGTTTCTGAATTTATTTTTAAATCTTTGCTCTATCATTTTAATTTTTAATCTTTTATTTTTTTACCCTTAAGAGTTAATAGGCTTGAACCGATTATACAAGCAATTTCATTTAATTCAGTTAGTAGATGATTAACTTTTTCTTCATCTGATATCAATTCTCTAACCAAAATTAACCAATATTCAGTTTCATTCGCCGACTTTAAAGCGATTTGGAAAAATTTTATATAATCCTTCCGCGAGCTTGAAGATTTCGCCTCGATAATATTTGCTCCTATAGATGTTGAAGCCCTAATCAATTGGTCAGAGATAATCCAAAATTTACGTTTATTTTCTAAAGTATCGCAAAAATTGATGATTTCTAACGAAAATTTGACTAATCGGTTTTTAAAATTATCTTTAAATTTTTTATCTATCATTTGAATCTTTAATCTATTATTTTTAATTTGATAGTAACTTCAAGTTTTGCCATTTAAGATTTAAGTTTTTTATAAATTTGCCACCAAAATGGCTGGAAAACAAAGATGTAAGCTGGGGGATAGTGTAAAACTTGCCTATCGGGGGCAAAACCAAGTTTAAATCTGGTAATGCCAGACCACCGGTGCGGTTTACTGCTGTTGACTGTTGACTGTTGACTGTTGACTAGCGCAGCTTCGGGTGCGATGCCCCAAAAATCATAAGTTTGACAGCCGCGTTTTTTTGCCTCTAATATCGCTTCCCACTGCATTAAATAAGTTGACATCAGATTTCGGGATGCCGAGGCAGAAGCGCCGTGCAAATAATAGGCGGTATCGCCGTCAAATAAAATTATTGCTGCAGACAGCGGCGTTTTGCCCTGAAATATGGTTAAAATAACAGCTTTATTTTGCGGTTCAAGCACTTCAAGCATTTTTTGGTAGTAATTTTTTGGGTGAAAACGAAAATTATCGCGTCCGGATGTTTCTTTAGACAGCTGCCAAAAAATATCAATGTCTTTGGGGTCGGTAGAAATTTTGCTTGTTAAATTATGCCTTTGCCCCAAGCGGATATTGTAGCGAGTTTTTGGCTTCATTTGCGCTAAAATCTCATCCTCACTTTGTGATATATCGAGGGTCAAGGTGTCCTGTGGCTGTAACGGGCTTAATCGGGTAATTTTCAATGTGCAATTTGCAATTTGCAATTGGCAGTTATAATCTGGTTCCAAGCGCAAAAAAATAGCATTTTCTCGGCGGCTAATTTCTTGCATTTTTTGTATAAATGACATAAAATCAAAATCTTGCGCTATGTCGGCGCGCGGGCAGTACAAAAAGCTTTTGCCAAGCGGCAAATTATGTTTGTAAACATAAATACCGTCTATCTTAAAAGTTTTTCTGCCCAAGGCCTGCTGGAATTTTTGCCACAAATCAGATTGCAGGAAAGATTTATCATTCATATGTATATATTATACTAAAAGAAAGGTTAAAACTGAAAGCTCAAATATTAAATCAAATCGCTCGCCGCGCCAAAAAATTGCCCGCTTTACAGAAGCGGCCTCGCAAGCTCGGCCTTTCTGTGCGTTTGCAAGTCAATTTTATTGGCTGGCGGCTCGCTTTTTGAATTTATGAGGTTAACAGAAATGAATAAAAAAATAATTTTAGCCATTGAAACATCCTGCGACCCCGAACAAAAGCTTACTGGCTTACAGAATTACATTCTGTCACGCCGTGCGCTTTATACGGGGCAGGAGTCGGACTGCTGGAGGTTGGTATGTTAAATAAGTCTGTTTTAATCTTGGGCATTGAGACGTCATGCGATGAAACGGCTGTGGCAGTTATTCAGGGGGCTTCTGCACACGGTCTCAACTCTCTATCTCACATCTCTGTTCTCTCCAATGTGGTTTTTTCACAAATAGCCCTTCACCGTCCCTATTTTGGCGTTTATCCAGAATTAGCCAGCCGGGCTCATTTGGAGAAGATTTTGCCGGTTTTGGAAAAAGCGTTATCAGAGGCAAAAATTACAATTCGGCAAATAGACGTCTTAGCTGTCACTACGGGGCCGGGGCTGGTTGGCTCTCTGTTGGTCGGCGTCAATTTTGCTAAAACACTCTCTTTTGTTTATCAAAAACCAATTGTGCCGGTCAACCACTTGGAAGGGCACATTTACGCCAACTTTGTTGGCAAACTTAAAATTCAAAGCTCAAATGTCAAAGTAAAAATTCCAGAATTTCCTGCTGTTGTTTTGATAGTTTCGGGTGGGCACACCTTGCTTGCTTTAATGAAAAATCATCTTCAATATAAAATAATTGGTGAAACTTTAGACGATGCCGCAGGCGAGGCCTTTGATAAGGTAGCAGCGCTTCTTGGGCTCAATTATCCTGGTGGTCCTGAAATCGAGAGGGCAGCCCAAGAATCTAAACTTAAAACTACTTTTGAGCGAAGCTCAAGTGCTGCGAAGGCAGATTACGTAAATGTTAAAACTTCAGTTCAAAACTTAAAACTACCAAGACCAATGATTGAAAGCAAAGATTTTAATTTCAGTTTTTCAGGCTTAAAAACCGCGGTTTTATACTTAACTCAAAAAATTGATGCCAAAAAATACAAACCGCAGATTGCCGCTGAATTTCAGCAGGCGGTAGTTGACGTGTTGGTGGCTAAAACTATCAAAGCGGCGCAAAAATTTAAGGTTAAATCAATAATCTTGTCCGGCGGCGTTGCCGCCAATGAGTTGCTTAGAATGACACTTAGAAAAGAAGCAGCCAAACTCAATATGCCATTTTACGCGCCGCCGCGGCCATTGTGCACGGACAACGCCGTGGGTATGGGGGTCGCCGCACACCATAAACTACTGGCGAAACAGGTTAAGAAATGGTATGATGTTGATGTAAATGCCAACTTGCAATTAGGAGAATAATGATAATTGATAAAAGATATGAGCCCAAAGAAGTTGAGGGCGAAATTTACGATTTTTGGCTCAAAAACAGCTATTTTAAAGGCAAAATTGTCAAAGGCAAAAAGCCGTTTGTGGTGGTTATTCCCCCTCCCAATGTGACCGGCTCGCTCCATATGGGACACGCGCTCAACAACACTCTGCAGGATATTTTAGTGCGCCAAAACCGCATGAAAGGCGTGCCGACGCTGTGGGTGCCGGGCACCGACCACGCCGGCATTGCCACGCAAAATGTGGTGGAAAAACAGCTGGCCAAAGAAGGCAAAAATCGGCACGAACTGGGCCGTGCAGAATTTGTGAAAAAGGTCTGGGAGTGGGTGGATGAATATGGCGATATTATTATTAAGCAGCTGAAAAAATTGGGCTGTTCCTGCGACTGGAGCCGCCAGCGTTTCACTCTGGACGAAGATTACAGCGCGGCGGTGCAAAAAGCTTTTGAGCATTATTATAAAAAGGGCTGGATTTACCAAGGGGAAAGGGTGATTAACTGGTGCGTGCGGTGTCAGACCGCGCTTTCCGACATTGAACTGGAACATAAAGAAGTCGAGGGCAGTTTGTGGTTTGTTCGCTACCCGCTCAAATTAAAAACTAAAAACGAAAAACTTAAAACAAAATATATTACCGTGGCGACGACAAGACCCGAGACGATGTTGGGGGATACGGCTGTGGCCGTTAATCCGACTGATAAAAGATACAAAAATGTGGTTGGCAAAATATTAATTTTGCCTTTAATGGGCCGTGAAATTCCTGTTGTTGCCTTTGACGCGGTTGATAAGGAGTTTGGAACAGGAGCAGTTAAAGTGACGCCCGCTCATGATCCAAATGACTTTGAAATTGGGAAGATTCACAATTTGGCAAAAATTAAAGTGATTGATGAACTGGGCAAGATGACTAAAGAAGCGGGCAAATATGCGGGGCAGAAAACACAGCAAGCGCGCGAAAATATTTTACAGGATTTGCAACAAAAAGGTTTGCTTTTAAAAACTCAAAAATACGTTCATCAGGTTCCTCATTGCTACCGTTGCGGCAAAATTGTTGAGCAATTGGTTTCCAAGCAATGGTTTGTTAATATGCAGCAGTTGGCCCAACCGGCGATTGAGGCGGTCAAAAACGGGAAAATTAAATTTGAGCCGAAACGTTGGGAAAAGGTCTATCTTGACTGGATGGAAAATTTAAAGGACTGGTGTATTTCACGTCAAATTTGGTGGGGGCATCGATTGCCGGTTTGGCAATTGAAAGTAAAAATTAAAAATGAAAAGTTAAAAATTTATGTGGGAGGTAATCCACCTAAAGGATATACCCAAATTGATGATGTTTTGGATACTTGGTTTTCATCGGCGCTCTGGCCAATCGCCGTTTTTTTAAAGAAAAACAGCTCAAGCGAAAAACTAAAAAGTCAAAACGCAAAACTAAAGAGAGTTTTAGATATCTTTGGAGAAGATTTGATAACCGATGATTTAGAATACTTCTATCCTACCACAGTATTGTCCACCGCCCGCGATATTTTATATCTTTGGGTAGCCAGAATGATCTTTTCAGGCCTGGAATTTATGAAAGAAGTCCCCTTTACCACTGTTTATATTCACCCGACCGTTTTAAACGCTGAAGGCAAAAGAATGTCCAAATCGCTGGGCACCGGCCTTGACCCGATTGAATTGATAGAAAAATATGGGGCCGACGCCACCAGATTTGGTTTGGCTTTTCAAACCACCGGCACACAGGATTTGAGATTCTCAGAAAATAAAATTGTCGCTTCCCGAAATTTTGCCAACAAAATTTGGAACGCTTCCAGATTTGTCATGATGCAGATTGCAAATTCAAAACTACAACTTAAAAGTCAAAAAGGATTAAAACCTAACAGCCCGGCGGATAGAGTCATTTTAGAGCAATTAAATCAAACGATTTATTTAGTTAATCAAAATTTAGATAAATTCCGTTTTGGTCAGGCCGCCGAACAGCTTTTCCAATTTTTCTGGCATCAGTTTTGCGACATTTATTTGGAGCAGTCAAAAAAACAGCTTGAAGGTAAAAAATTGAGGGGGAATACGCAGCAAATTCTTGTTTTTACTCTTGTCAATTCGCTGAAACTTTTGCACCCCTTTATGCCGTTTGTGACAGAAGCTGTCTGGCAAAACTTAAAAAAAACGGTCTCGCTTGAGCCGGCGCTGATTTCCTCCTGCTGGCCCCACTCCGCTGAAGCTACGCGGGGCAAGCCCAAAGCTTCTTCAAAAAATTAGCAACATGAAAAACTTTTTTAGAAATATCTTGCCTTATTCGTGGATTTTGGCCTCCCATAAATTGAGGGCAATTTTAGCCTGCCTAATTTATGGTTTTCCAGCCAGAAAATTAAAAGTTATTGGTGTGACGGGCACCAATGGTAAAACCACTACCTGCCACTTAATTGCGCAGATTCTGACCGACACGGGCCACAAGACGGCGATGGCCACGACCATAGATTTTCAAATCGGCGAAAAAAAATGGCCAAATTTGAGCAAAATGACCACCATTTCGCCTTTCCTGCTGCAGAAGTTTCTCAAGCAGGCCGCCAAGGCCGGCTGCCGCTATGTAATTTTAGAAACCACCTCTCACGCTTTGGTGCAGCACCGAGTTTGGGGCATACCTTATTTTATGGCTGTTTTGACCAATATTACCCACGATCACCTTGATTACCACAAAAGTTACGAGGCATACCGAGATATGAAGGCAAAATTATTCCAGCGCGCCAAGGTTTCCATCTTAAATTTAGACGACAAAGCAGGCAAACATTTTTTGTCGCTTTGTCTGCCTTTGACGGTCACGTACGCTATAGACAACAGCGCGGATGTGATGGCTAAGAAAGTGCTGCCAGAGGCCGCTGGCACACTTTTTACTCTAATTTCGCCAGAGGGGCAGATTGTGATTGACCTGCCTATCGCGGGCCGATTTAATGTTTATAATGCTTTGGCTGCCGCGTCGGCAACCATAGCTTTAAATATCAGTTTGGAAACAATTAAAAAAACTCTGGAAAAAACCAAGACAATTGCCGGCCGCATGGAGAAGATTAAAATTGGCGTGGAAGGGCCGCGCAAACAGGACTTTGCGGTGATTGTTGATTACGCGCACACGCCTGATGCTTTGGAAAATGTTTACAAAACCATTGCGCCGGTGGCTAAAGGCAGAATTATTGCTGTTTTGGGCGCCTGCGGGGATAGAGATAAAACTAAACGGCCGATTATGGGGGCGCTGGCCGGACACTTTGCCGATTATGTGATTGTGACCGATGAAGACCCCTACAGCGAAGATCCTTGGCAGATAATTTTGACTGTGGCGGCTGGCGTGCCGCGAGGCGCCACCTTGCCCAAAAGGAAAATTGAAGGCAGAAACTTTTTTAAAATTTTGGACAGAAAAGAAGCTATCCAGAAAGCTTTATCGCTGGCCCGCCGCGGCGATATTGTCATCATCACCGGTAAGGGCGCCGAGGAGTATATGGTGGTCAAGGATAAAAAAATTCCTTTTTCGGATAGAAAAGTAGCTAGACAACTTTTGAGTGAACTATTGACAAAAAAATAATATTGTGTTAACTTTCTGTTAAGAATCGTTCTTTAACAAAAGGAGGTGTTTAGACTGCGGGAAAGATGGAAAGCTAAAGTTGTTTCATTCTTGATGAGTTTGGCTATTTTGTTTTTTGTTTTCGCCATAGGCGCGATGGTAGGGAAAAAGATTTTTTGGTTCCAGGCCAAACCTTGGCTGGTCAGCCATCCTCAGACGTCTTCAGACAATTTTCAAAGTATGGCTTCAACTTCATCCACTCAAAAATCTAATCCTGGGCAGGTCCAGCCCTATCAACCTAAGCCAAAACCTCAAGTCATGGTCCAACCCAAAGCAGTAAGTAGTCAACCGATAACCCGCTCGACTTTACCCGCCGAAAGTTTTACCCTACCAGCTTCTCAACCTAAAAATCTGATGCCCGATAAACCTTGAGTAAAGGTCAAGCAAGCCATCGTTTTGGATATCTTGGCTCAAAGATTTTCTTGTTATGAGGAAGGACAAATTGTCCACTCCGGACCAATGTCTTCTGGAACTTCGTGTGATGAGCAAGGCGAACCAAGGGATATTTATGATTTGGAGTATGTGGTAGTAAAGAAGAAGATTGATGCTTATTCCGAAATGTATCACGTGCCAATGCCTTATTCCGTAATGTTAGGGGATGCGCCAGGCAATATGGCCGGTAGAAAAGGTTTAATTATCCATTATGGACAACTGCCCGATTATCCCGATTCCCACGATTGTTTTCGTTTAGGCCTTGCCGATGCCAAGTGGGTGTTTAATTGGGCCAAAGTAGGACTACCAGTTTATGTCATCAACGCCAGAAGACCTTGAAAAGGAGGCAGAAAAAATGAAAGAGTTGCGGCCTATTTCCGTGGTTGTTATCACGATTGTTGTAGCGGTGGTTATCGGGGCAGGGGCAGGGTGGTTTGTAGTCAAACGGCAAGCCCAGAGGTCAGTTATGCAGAATTGGCAGGCGGCTCAGCAGGTCAATAAGGATGTGCTACAAAAACTTGCTTCTCTGGAAAAAAGCGAGTCCGGCCTCAACCAGGCCGCCGACACCATCAATCTGCACCTCTCTTCTCTTCGTGACTTCAAAGAGAGAAATGACCGGTTGGTCGGCATCTCCCCTCGGTATGCTACTACTCTTTGCGATTCATGGAAGTACCAGACGGATTTCTTCGAGACATTGCTGACATACTGTCAAACAAAGGATGGCGTCAAATTAAATTCAGCCATTGGTCGGGCAGACAGTTGGAAGCGCAAAGCCGACATTATTACTGTTAGCTTGCCCCAAGCCGCGAAAATGCCCGACAGCCAGATGTTGGATGCGGCCATCCTGCGTCTTCAGCAGGTGGTCGGTGCCTGTCAGCTCACTGTTGTTGCTGGTGTTCCTACCCTCGCCATGCCGGTGCCGCCGCCGCCCAACTCATCCTACATGCAGCAGGTGAGGTTATTGCTTGGTGAGTACAAAGGGACAAGACTAAGTTTTGGCGAAGTGCTGGACCGCTACAACCCAAACGAGAGTTGGTATTCATTCAAGAACCGGTCCGATTATCGGGCCGAGGTGAATAGACGGCTTAGTATCAGGCGCCGGCTGGAAAATCTCTATCCTACAACACTGCAGGAACAGTCAATCCAGAGTTCTTTTATCTCGTCTTTGAACTACGCTCTGGACGTGATGGACAGCGACAGCCGTGAGGGCATCACTATGGCAAGCCAATTGATTAACAGACAACTAGAGGCCTTAGCAGCTAAGATTGGCGGCTAACAACGTTTGATTGATCAACAGCAGCCCTTGGGTCTAAACAACCTAAGGGCTTTTTTTTGTAAACCTTGTTTTACTCGCTCAAAACTCGTAAAATAAAGAAAGTTATTATGGCTAAAAAAATTTTAATTGTTGATGGCAACGCAATTTTGCACCGGGCTTTTCATGCCCTGCCGCCCTTGACAGACAACCAAGGCCGGTTAATTAATGCTGTTTACGGTTTTTTTACAATTTTATTAAAAGCCATTGCCGAGCTAAAAGTTGAGCGCTTGGCGATCTGTTTTGATAGTTCTGCGCCAACATTTCGGCACAAAGTATTTGCAGCATATAAGGCGCACAGAGTGGAAAAGCCTGAACTTTACGCGCAGCTGCCAATTTTGGCACAGTTATTAAAAGCGCTGAAAGTGCCGGTTTTTGCCGCCGACGGCTACGAGGCCGATGATTTGGTGGGCACAATTGCCAAACAGGCGCAGCAAGAACAATTGTCCAGTATCATTTTGACGGGCGACTTGGACACCTTGCAGTTGGTCGGCCCTGACAGCAAAGTTTATGTGATGCGCACCGGCGTCAGCAAGGCAGTGATGTATGACCGGCAGGAAATTTTTAAAAAGTATGGGCTGGCGTCCTCACAAATGGTAGATTTCAAATCTCTCATTGGCGATCCCTCTGATAATATCCCAGGGGCTAAAAATATCGGTCCCAAAACTGCTGCAGGGCTGCTTAAAAAATTTAAAACTTTAAAGTGTATTTACCAAAATTTAGCTAAAATTGCGCCCAGCGTGGCGGAGAATCTGAAAGTTTCCCAACAGCAGGTTTTATTAGCCAAGAAATTGGTAACCATTGATGCTGATGCGCCTATTCAACTGGCACTTTCTAAAGCAAAAATTGCCAGCTTAGACTTCAAAGCGGTGCGCGCCCAAATGCTATCTTTGGGCTTAAAAACGCTCGCATCGAGATTGCCGGTCAAACAAGCTGGTCAAGAAAGCCAAATGAACTTATTATAATTGTGATGATTTATTTTACGAAGTAAAACAAAGAATGAGCATAGCGAATGATTTATCTACTTTATGGAGAAGATACCTTCCGAAGTTTGGAAAAATTAAAAGCAGTCAAAGCCAAATATCGTCAGGCGTCCGGCGACACTAATTTAGTCGTCATTGACGCAGCCGAAATGACGTTTGATGAAATATGGCAAAAAATATCTGCCCTGCCCTTTCTATCGTCTAAAAGATTGGTCATTGTGAAAGATTTAATCACGGCCGGCAGTGCTTTGGTCCAAGAAAAAATTTTAAAAAATTTAAGCAGTGTGCCGGCGACAACGGTGGTGATTTTATTTGAACAGGACCTGCCTAAATCAGACAACAAACTTTATAAAAAAATTTGCCAAATTGGCAAATGCCAGAAATTTGCACTACTTAAGGAATGGCAATTGAAAGATTGGCTAAAAACTAAAGCTCAAGAATTAGGTTTAAAAATTAATCTGGTGGCCATTGAAAAACTTGCCTTGTTTGTGGGCAATGACCTTTGGCGAGCCAATCAAGAGCTGTTAAAACTTAAAAATTTTAAGGGTAATCAGCAAGCGGACGGGCAGGATGTAGAGCTTTTAGTCAAGCCGAAGGTGGAAAGCGATATTTTTGTATTAACCGACTCAATTGGCCAAAAAAATTTTCCGCAAGCAATAATCGCTTTGCATAACCTTTTTGCCACCGGTCAAAATGAATCTTATATTTTAACTATGATTGCTTGGCAGTTTAAAAATGTGCTGATACTTAAAGACCTCTTGGCAAAATTTGATGAGAAAGCTGCCGCTGTCCGATCTGGACTGCACAGTTTCGTGGCCCACAAAGCAGCCAGACAGGCGAGTTTTTTTGATTTTGCAAAACTTCGCCAGATTTATCAACAAATTTTGGACTATGATTTGCAGATTAAAACTGGTAAAATAGAACCGAAAGCTGCTTTGGAGCTGTTAGTGGCTAATTTATGTATCAATTAGGAGGATGATTGAAGGCGTCAGAGGGAGTGCTCTCCCAAATTTTTAAGAGCATCGGTATTTACAAGAAAAAATTTTTTATTTTCTTGCTGCTTTTTGTTGCCGGTACAATTTCATTTATTTTTTTAGTTCATCCAAAACTAACAGCCCGAAATAATGTGGAAAATTATGATACCTCGACGGTCAATATAACCATTCAGCGCAACGGTACCGTCTTGAGAGATGGTAAACCTGTTAAAGGACTGCTGTCAGCTGAAAAAAATTATGATTTTTTCCATTATAAAATTCTAAATGAACCGGGTTACTACTTGCCGTATTTTCAAATTAAAGTTGAGCTTCCAGCGGCGGTTGATCAAGACAAATTGTCGCCGCGGGTGTATTTAATCCAAAGTTTCGATTCGGAAACAACCATTACTTATCCCGACGAAAAAAGCGTCTTATTTACCGCTACCGCCTTGGCGCCATCATCGGTTTTAACCATAGAGTTAAAAATACCAAAAGGAGTAATCGGCTTTTCCATTGGGAAAAGGATGGGGGCGGCCCTGATAGAAATATCGGGAGCGGTCTGGTTAATACTTGGGTTTACTCTGCCCGCTATCACTTTATTAATACTGTTATTGATGGTTTATAAACGGTCGCGTTTGGAAAAGTTAACAATGCCTACTCAAATGACAGAACAACCACCTTCAAAATTACCAGTGGCTGTAGTGGGAGTTTTACCGACCGGCCTTATTGGCTCTCGAGAAATAGCCGCAATTTTAATTGACTTGGCCCAAAGAGGGTTAATTGAGATTGTACATCACGGTAATTCTTTCGTTTTCTTCAAAACTGGCGCCTATACTGCTAATAGCCAACAATTGGAAACTTTTGAGACAATATTACTTTCTAAAATATTTCAGCCAAAAAGCTTAAAAACTACTAGTGAAGATATTCAACAGAGAATTGGCCACCACATTTTTTCCAGAAAGATTGCTCAGGCCTATTGGGAAATTTATAAGGTAGCCACCGATAGGGGTTATTTCCAACAAAATCCAGCCACCATACATTTTCGCTATAAAATGTTGGGGATAATTATATTTTTTGCCGGATTTTTAGGTTTTATTTTAGGCGTGGGGTTGGGGCCAGAGCCAAAATTTTTAATTTTTCCTTTTGCTGGCATGGTTTTCGCTTCTTTGATTATTGTTAAAATATCTTCTAAAATGCCGCTTCGGACAAGTTTGGGAGTAAAAGCGTTGGAGAATTGGTTGGCTTTTAAAAACTATTTATCTATGGATAAACCAATTGTCTATAGTCCTGATTTAGAGCGCATTTATTTAAAATATCTGCCTTACGCGATTGTACTGGGCTGCGAAGTTGAGTGGACAAAAAGATTTACCGACTTCCCCTTTGCCGCGCCCTCGTGGTTCACAACGCAAACACAACTTTATCATTTAAACGATTTTGCCCAAAATATTTTTACCTTAATCGGTTTTGTAGCCCAGAGCTTAGCCTTATCTCACGAGCCTTCTGTTGATTAAAACACCGGTTGAGGTAAAATTTCAGCGTCTTTAAAGGGCCAAAGAACAGCCCACGCTCTACCAATAATTTCTTTCTGTGGCAGTACGCCCCAGACCCTAGAGTCGCTTGAATTGTTGCGATTGTCTCCCATAATAAAGTACTCATCGTCGCCTAAAACTTTTTTCATATCAGGTTCGGTTTGCAGCTCTGTGGGTAGATAAACTTCTAACAATTTGGAATTATTGATAAAAACTCGGCCTTCTTTTATCTCAATCGTTTCGCCGGGCAAGCCGATGATTCTTTTAATGTATTTGCGGTATTCTGGGTCACCCGGAAAGCGCAGACCAATGACTGCGCCGCGTTTGGGGGCGTGAGTAAAATAGCCAATTTTCTCCACTAAAATCAGCTGTTTATCATGAAAATTTGGCTCCATGGACTCGCCTGAAATAATAAAGATAGTCGCAAAGAAAAAATGGGCGATGACCGCGACAATAGCCAAAATAATTAAACCCTTTAGCAACTCAAAGCTGCATGAGGCCAGATAGGTAAATTTTGATGTTTGTTTAAGCATTTTTTATGGTTGTTTTTTTTGTTTTTTACTTTTTGTTTTAGCAATTTTTTTAGTTCTTTTAGTCGTTTTTTTGGCTTTCGTTTTTTGTGTCTTGACAACTTTTTTGCCAACATTTTTTTGTACTTTAGATTTTAATCTGTTGGCTCTGCCCTTAGAAATAACTCTCTTTTTGGCTGCTTTATCTATAATTTTATAAAGCTCTGGCAAAGTCAGTGTATCCGATTTTTGCAGCTCCTGCTTTAATTTCTCTTTGACAGCTAAGTTGCTTTTAGCCCTACGCTGATTTTTCCTTAAATTTTTCTTGGCCGAGGCGATTTTGGGCATTTTTTCCTCTCTGTACTTGACTGGACTTGCGTATTGTTCTAAAGCTACCATATCAGAAGATACTTGACAAAGCAAGGTGCACTTTGATATATTTGGCTATCAAACCAATTGTAAAAAAAGTAAAAAAATATGGAATTAACACCCAAACAACAAATAGTTGAACTATTAAAGGAAGCCCAAAATATTTTGGTCCTGACTCACCAAAATCCAGACGGTGATGGTTTGGGCAGTATTTTGGCGCTGACTTTGGCTTTGCAAAAACTTGGCAAAAACGCCACTGCAGTTTCGCTGGAGTTACCGTTGGTGGCATTTTCGTTTTTGCCTCAATTGGCACTGTTAAAGCAGGACTTTCAGTCCAATAAAGATTTTATTGTCACCTTAAACACGCTCAAAACCCAGGTGGAAAAATTAGGTTATAAAAACCTTCCCAGCGAGCACAAATTAAATATTATCATTACACCCAACAGCGGTTCATTTGTTAAAGAAGATGTTTCTTTCGCTTATGGCAGCGCCAAAGTTGACCTCATTTTTATCTTGGATTCGCCGACTTTGGAGCGGTTAGGTCCTTTTAAAGACACCAACTCTGATTTATTTTATCAGGTGCCAACAATTAACATTGACCATCACGCCGGCAATGACCATTTTGGCAAAGTTAATTGGATTGATTTAACTGCCACTTCCACAGCTGAAATTTTGGTTTCGCTTTTAGAATCTATAAGTAAAGACAAACCGCTTTTGGACGAGGATATTGCCACTTGTCTATTAACGGGTATAACTACCGATACCAACAGTTTTCAAAACCAAAACACCACCCCCAAAGCTCTAACTGTGGCGGCCCAACTGGTGGCGGCCGGCGCCCATCAGCAGGATATTATTCGCAGTGTTTATAAAACAAAACCGCTGACAACTTTGAAGCTGTGGGGTAAAATATTATCACGGGTGTATGAAGAGCAACCTCATCGATTTATTTATTCCACTGTTTATATTGCTGACTTTGCTGAAATTGGCGCCCAGCAAGAAGAAACTTCCGGCGTCATTGATGAGCTTTTAAAAACAGCGCCCAATATTGACTTTGTGCTGCTGCTGTCTGAAAGGCGGGGCGGCGTTCATGGGTCGCTGCGGGCTATTGAGCGCAATTTAGACATCGCACAAATTGCCGCTCTTTTTGGCGGCGGCGGCCATAGTGCGGCAGCTGCCTTTGAGATTCCCAACAGCAATTTAGCTCAATCTCTCAGTCCGATTTTAGAGAAAATCAAAAATTTTCAGGCAGAAAGATTAGGTTTGGGAGTGCAGCAGCAAATTGAAATTGATAAGCCCTCGTTTTCTTAAACTTACTTTACAAAACTAATTTTTTTTGTTATTATTTAAATACGATGAAGAGCAAATCTAAGAAAACTTTAGTAGAAAAGTACCGCATTCACAAGCAGGACACCGGTTCGGCTGAGGTTCAAGTAGCGCTTTTAACGCAACGAATTAAAGATTTATCAGAGCATCTTGCACAACACAAAAAAGATACTGACAGCCGTCGTGGGCTACTTTTAATGATTGGCAAAAGACGCCGACTTTTAGTTTATTTGGCCAAGCACGATGTGGACCAATACCAAAAATTGATTGCAGATTTAGGATTGCGCAGGTAAAAACGGAGAATGAAGGATGATAAGGGTAAGCAAGAATCTTGCTTTTCTTTACCATCCTTAGTCCTCCATCGCAATCCTCTAGAAAATAAAATGGAAAATTTACCAAAAACTTTCAAAACCCTCCTCGCCGGTCGGGATTTGACTCTTGAGGCCGGTCGGATGGCTTGTTTGGCCAATGCGGCTGTTACGGTTCGCTATGGTGACACAGTTGTGCTGGCTACCGTTGATGTGTCGGAAAAACCGCGCGAAGGCGTGGAGTTTTTTCCTATGCTGGTTGATTATGAAGAAAGATTATACGCGGCGGGCAAAATTTCCACTTCAAGATTTATCAAGCGTGAAGGCCGACCGTCTGACGCAGCAATTTTGGCCTCACGCTTAATTGACCGTCCCCTAAGACCCCTTTTCCCTAAAAATTATTATAATGACGTACAAATTATACTGACAGTTTTGTCGGCTGATTTGGACAATGATCCGGAGATTATTTCTATTATTGCCGCTTCAACTGCCCTGATGAAATCTATTGCGCCCTTCCATGGTCCGGTGGGAGCTGTCAGAGTATGCTCGGTTGATGGCAAATTGATTTTAAATCCCAACAATGCCCAGCAAGCAAACAGCCAATTGAATTTGATAGTTGCCGGCAACAAAGAGAAGGTAATGATGCTGGAAATGAAGGCCGCAGAAGTTTCAGAGGATAAAATATTAGAAGCGATTGAATTTGGCCATAAAGGCGTAACTGAGACAATTAAGTTGCAGGAAACATTCATTGCCGAAACTGGCGTGCGCCAAACAGTTTTATCTGAGGAGACAGCTTCACCTTTGACCGAAATAAAAAAATATTTAGGGAAAAAACTTTACAAGGTAGCGCGTGAAATAGATAAACAGAAACGCGAAGACCAAATTAATCAGTTTGAAAATGAGGTTTTAGCCAATTTTGAAGGTAGCTACAAACAGATTGACCTAAAAAGCGCTTTTGGCCAGATTTTAGAGATAGAGGTCCGCCAGGTCATTTTACAGGAAGGGTTGCGACCTGACGGTCGCAAACTGGACGAGCTGAGACCCCTTTCAATGGAAGTGGGTATTTTGCCCCGCACTCATGGTTCGGCCCTGTTTACGCGCGGCCAAACCCAAGCGCTGTCCATCGTCACTTTGGGCGCGCCCGGCGAAGAACAAGTTATTGAAACTATGGAAGAAGAGACAACCAAGAGGTTTATGCACCATTATAATTTTCCGCCCTTCTCTACAGGGGAGGTAAGGCCTCTTAGGTCCGTTTCCCGTCGCGAAATTGGTCACGGCAGTTTAGTGGAAAAATCCTTTCAGGCGGTCATACCTTCGCGGGACGAGTTTGTCTACACCATCAGAGTGGTTTCGGAAATTTTATCGTCTAATGGTTCAAGTTCAATGGCAGCTGTCTGCGGTTCAACTTTGGCCTTGATGGACGCTGGCGTACCAATCAAAGCCCCTGTGGCCGGGATTTCAATTGGTTTGGTCAAAGCCCAACCGTATGAAAAAAGCAAAAAAGACCACGTCTTGCTGACTGACATTCAGGGTATTGAGGACTTTGCCGGCGATATGGATTTCAAAGTAGCCGGCACCAAAAACGGCGTGACAGCAATTCAACTGGATATTAAAATTAATGGTTTGGATATAGAAATTATTAAAGAAGCACTGGCGCAGGCCAAGAAATCTCGCTTAGAGATTTTAGATAAAATGACCAAAATCATTGCCAGTCCCAGGTCGGCGCTTTCACCCTATGCGCCCAGAATTCAAAAGATTCAGATTCCGGTTGCCAAAATCGGCGAGCTGATTGGCCCCGGCGGTAAAAATATTCGCGCTATTATTGAGCAATGCGGCGGCAAAGAGGTCATTTCTATTGATATTGAAGATGACGGCACGGTCATAGTTACTTCAACAAACGCCGCGATGTCGGAAAAAGCCCTGGCAACAATTGGGAGTTTAACAAAGGAAATAATGGTCGGCGAGATTTATGAAGGGCCGGTGACCCAAATAGTTAAAGACAGAATGCGCGGCAACGAAATCGGCGCCATTGTGCAAATCTTGCCCAACAAGGACGGCATGGTTCATATCTCCCAGATGGCCGACCACCGGGTTGACAAGATAGCCGATGAACTAAAAATAGGCCAGATTGTCAAGGTAAAAGTTATGGAAGTTGACAAGGAACGCGGCCGGATTTCGCTATCCATTAAGGCCGCCGTACAAGCGCAAAAGTAAATTTTTCTTGACAAAAAAGAGTCTACCTGCTATAATAGGGTTAAGTTAAATCAGAGCTCAATAACAACCCATTTGGAAACTTTTGCATTATATTTGTAAAACAATGAAAGCTCTCACAAAAAGGTTATTTTAAGATGGATTTAGAATCAATTGCGAGCGCAATTCGTATCTGCAAGCTTTGTTCTTTGCATAAAAACAGAAATAATACCGTGCCTGGTAGCGGCAACAGCCGGTCAGAAGTTATGCTCATTGGTGAAGCGCCGGGCGCCAACGAAGACAAACAGGGCTTACCTTTTGTCGGCGAGGCGGGCAAATTTTTAGATGCTCTTTTGGGCACAATTGGCTTAAAGCGCGAAGATGTATTTATCACCAACGCGGTCAAATGCCGCCCTCTCAATAACCGAGACCCGATAGAAAAAGAAGTGCAAATTTGCACAAGAGCATATTTATTGGACCAGATTAAATTAATCCAGCCGAAATTAATAGTAACTTTAGGTCGTCACGCGATGAAGATTTTCTTCCCGCAAATTCGGGCCATTTCCGATGTGCGCGGCAAGGCCTACAAAAAAGGACAGCAGGTTTATTTAATCCTGTTTCATCCGGCTGTTGCTCTTTATCAGCAGCGGATGAAAACGGTTTTACAAGACGATTTTAAAAAAATTCCTACTATATTAAAACAAATTGACCTATTAAAGGAGTCAAAATGATGGTGACAACCCAAGCCGGCAAAATTGCAAAACTTAAAATTATTCCGCTGGGCGGATTTGGGAATTACGGCAAAAATATGCTCGTTTATGAGTGCGAAGGCAAAATTCTCATCGTTGACTGCGGCATAATGTTTCCCGAAGAGGAAATGCTGGGCATTGATTTTGTTATTCCCGATATTCGCTATCTTGAAGAAAATAAAGATAGGATTTTGGGAATAATTTTTACCCATGGCCACGAAGACCACATTGGCGGCGCACCCTATATTTGGCCGAAATTGCGCGTGCCGATGTATGCCACCAATTTAACCGCTGGTTTAATTGAAGTAAAATTTAAGGAATTTGGCATTGAAAATGTTCCGATTTCTCGTTTTAATCCGGGTGATAGCTTAAAAATCGGTCCTTTTGAGATTGAATCTTTCAAGGTTACCCACAGTATTCCGGACAGCGTCGGTTTCGCCATACATACACCTTTAGGGTTAATTATTCACGCTACTGACTTCAAATTTGACTATACTCCTATTGCTGGCCAAGCCACTGATATGGGCAAATTAGCTTTGTACGGACAAAAAGGCGTTTTGGCGCTTTTGTCCGATTCCACCAATATTGAAGTGCCCGGCTACACCGCTTCAGAAATGACTTTGGCTGCTACCTTTGACCAAATTTTTAGAGATGCCAAGGGCAGAATTATTGTTACTTCTTTCGCCTCTTTAATCAACCGCATTCAGCAAGTTCTCAATTCAGCGCATAAATATCAGAGAAAAGTGGCAGTTTCCGGCCGTTCAATGGAGAATAACATTGAAATTGCCTCAAGATTAGGTTATCTAAAAATTCCTGAAGGCACGCTAGTGGATTTAAGAAATATCAATCGACTCCCCGACAATGAAGTAGTCATTTTGTGCACCGGCAGCCAGGGCGAAGAATATTCTGCCTTGGTTAGAATGGCTTCCGGAGAGCACCGTCAAATTAAAATTAAGAAGGGTGACAGCGTGGTTATCTCCGCCTCTCCTATCCCCGGCAACGAGGGTGCAATTCACGATGTTGTTAACAATCTTTTTAGAGAAGGAGCCACTGTGATACATGGCAAAAAAGTTGATATCCACGTTTCGGGCCACGCCGGCGCTGATGAATTAAAATTGATGATTTCTTTAACCAAACCCAAGTTTTTTATTCCCCTGCACGGCGAGTATCGCCATTTGGTCCAACATGCTCAACTGGCCCAAAAATTAGGTATGCCGGCTGAACATACTATGGTGGTAGAAGATGGCAATATTATTGAATTTTACAGCGCCGACGAGGCAGAGATTTCTAAATCTCGTGTTCCCTCCGGTTATGTGCTGATTGATGGTTTGGGTGTTGGCGATGTGGGCAATATAGTTTTGCGCGACCGACAGGCGATGGCGAAAGATGGCATTTTTGTCGTCATCTTAACCGTGGACCACCGTACCGGCCAGATTGTTACCTCTCCCGATATCATTTCCCGCGGTTTTGTCTATATGAGGGCGGCTGAGGATTTGATTCACGGCGCGCGGGCAGAAATTAAAAAAATGTTTGTCGCCCACAATCATAAATATCCGATGAACTGGGAATACGTCAAAAAGGCGCTGCGCGACGAAATGGGTGAATATTTATACGAAAAAACCCAGCGCCGCCCAATGGTCATACCTGTAATTATTGAAGTGTAAGATTAAACTCAGTAATATTTGATGGCTTGAGGTGTCTGGTTCTCGCCCCTCGCAGCCTGCACTGTTTGTAGAGGACGTAGTCCCTTAAACAGTAAGGGCGGAGTGGGGTGGTCATTCCGGTCATAATCGAGGTGTAAAAGAAAACCCGGGGGATATTTAGGGGACGGTTCTCTTTTACCTTGGGAATTAGGCTTTTTGTAAACTTTAGCTTAAAACTCATAGGGGACGGGTTTTGCTGGGGTCGTTTTTTGTTTGCAATTATGGTATAATTAAACTGATAAATCACCTTCGCGTAAAGTTCCGGTGGTTACAAAGGAAGGGCAATGGCACGTCGCCGACGCAAAACAAAAGGACTTATGGGGCAATTGGACTGGAATGTTGACCCGCAGACCACGCGGGAAATATTTGCCGTGCTATTTATTCTTTTGGGGGTCTTGTTTCTTTTGTCAATTTTTAACGCCGCCGGCTCAGTTGGCCATACCTTGCTTTTGGCTTTAAAGAATATTTTTGGACTGGTGGGTTATTTGGTGCCGCTTGTGCTCATTGTGCTTGGTTTATTTCTATTTTCCCCCTCGCGGGTCAATTTAAAACCCCTTCAAATCGCCGGCCTTGTTTTATGCTTTATTTTTATTCCAGCTTTGCTTTCGCCTTTCGGCGGCAACGTCGGCGCCTCTGTCATTTTGGCCTTTAAAAACGCTATTGGCGCGGGAGCGGCTATTTTAGTGCTTTTTGCTCTTACTATTGTCGCTCTTTTAATGGCTTTCAACACCTCAATTAAAAATCTTTGGCAAAGGTTGGGTGTCCCCTCCGGCCAGCAAGCGGGCCAAATTAAAACCTCCAACGGCAGCGTTTCAGTATTCACTACCGTCAAAAGGAAAATCGGTCTTAACGGTAAAGACAAAGGCGAAGCGCCTGGCACGGTTGCTGTTGGCAAAGATGCCTCGTGGAATTTTCCGCCACTTGACCTTTTAAGAAGCTCTGACGTTAAAGCAACTTCGGGCAATATTCCGAAAAATGTTGATATTATCAAGAGAACCTTGACTGATTTTGGTATGGAGGTGGCCATGGGCGATGTTCATGTTGGACCTACAGTGACACAATATACTTTAAGGCCGGCCGAGGGGGTCAAATTAGCCAATATCGTGGCCCGTACTAATGATTTGTCTTTGAGTTTAGCTGCTCATCCCATCAGGATTGAAGCGCCTATTCCAGGCAAATCTGCAGTGGGTATTGAAGTGCCCAATAAAGTACCGGCTGAAGTAACATTGCGAAGCGTCTTGGATTCAGATGAATTTAAAGGTCTAGCCAAACAATCAAATTTAACCATGGCCCTAGGCATGGATGTTTCCGGCCGGCCTATCGCGATGGATTTAGCAGCAATGCCCCATTTGCTTCTTGCCGGCGCCACCGGCTCGGGCAAAACTATTGGACTGCACTCAATTATTTGTTCGCTTTTATATCAAAATACCCCTTCCAATTTGAAATTGATTTTAGTTGACCCCAAAAGAGTAGAATTCACCCATCACAACGGTATTGCGCATCTTTTGGTGCCTGTTATCACGGAAATTGATCAAACTATTTCTGCCTTGCGCTGGTCAATTGCTGAAATGGAACGCCGCTTCAAACTGTTTTCTGAAACCCACCACCGCAACATCACTGAATATAATCAGAACACCGCTGAAAAATTGCCTTTTATTATTATCTGTATTGACGAATTGGCTGATTTAATGGCGCAAGCCGCCAACGAAGTGGAAGCGGCGGTCGTGCGTCTAGCTCAAATGGCCCGCGCCACCGGTATTCACTTGATTGTGGCTACACAGCGACCATCAGTTGATGTGATTACTGGGCTAATTAAAGCTAATATCACCGCTAGAATAGCTTTTGCAGTTGCCTCCCAAGTTGATTCCAGAACTATTCTTGACTTATCAGGCGCCGAGAAATTATTAGGTCGGGGCGATATGCTTTTTTTGGCCTCCGATATTGGCAAGCCCAAAAGAATTCAGGGGTGTCTGATAACTTCTGAAGAGATTAAGAAAGTGACGGATTTCATCAGACAACAGGGTGGACCGGCCACTTACGATGAAGAAATCTTAAATTTCCGGCCGGCGGCCAGAGGCATTGGTAAAATGGCGCTTGACGATGACCTTTTTGCAGACGCCAAGGATATTTCTATTCAAGCCGGCAAGGCCTCTGCCTCGCTTTTGCAAAGAAGGCTAAGAATCGGTTATGCTAGAGCTGCAAGGTTGCTAGACCTTTTGGAGCAAGAGGGTATTATCGGTCCGGCTGACGGGGCCAAACCAAGGGATGTGTTAGTTTCCGACCTGGATATTCATCAAAATAATGACCGAGAAATTAAAGAGTAAAGATTTATGATTGCGTCTTTCAAGATTAAAAAAATTAAAAAGCAATCATTGGGGCAAATTTTAAAAGCGGCCAGAAGCAAGCTTAAAATTTCTTTAGAGCAGGCAGAACAGCAAACCAATATTCGCGCCAAATATCTTAAAGCGCTGGAAAACGAGGATTACCAGAACCTGCCTTGCGAGGTTTACAGTTTGGGCTATCTGCGCCGCTACGCCCAGTTTTTAAATATTTCGCAAGAATGCGTCATGGGCCGTTTTAAGCAAGAAAGTTGCATTTTAAAAAAAATCAAATCGGATGATAAGTTGATTTTGCAAAATAAAGTCCGTTCATCTTCATTTTTTATTACCCCCAAAATTTTACTAATTTCCCTTGGTGTGATTTTGGTTTTTTCTTTGTTTGGCTATATTTTCTTTCAAGTCAAGGGCTTCACCTCGCCTCCAATGCTGGAAATAACCCAGCCGGCCTTAGAAACAGTGGTAGATAAAGGAGAAATATTAATTGCTGGCAAAACTGATCAGGCAGCCACTTTAACTATTAATAATCAACCAGTGGTTATGGACTCCTTGGGCAATTTTCAGCAAACAGTAACGCTTTCGCCCGGCTTAAATACGTTTGAAATCAAAGCGGCCAGCCGCATCTCTAAAGAATCTAAAAAGACACTCAAAATATTAGCTAATTTATAAACTGCCCACATCGGGCGCAATAAAGGAGAATTATGGATGAGAAGAAGGCCAAGGGGAAACAAGAGGCATTGCAGGTGGCGCTGTCTTCAATTGAGAAACAATTTGGTCCCGGCTCAATTATGAAAATTGGCGAGGGTCAGAAGGTTAATATTGAAGCTATCCCCACCGGCTCGCTTTCTTTGAATCTGGCTTTGGGCATCGGCGGTGTGCCCAAGGGCAGAGTTGTGGAAATTTTTGGTCCTGAGATGTCGGGTAAAACCACTTTAGCGCTGCACATCGTCAGGGAAGCGCAAAAGAAAGGCGGCATTTGCGCTTTTATCGACGCCGAGCATGCTTTTGACGCTGATTACGCCCAAAAAATCGGGGTTAATATTGATGAACTTTTGATTTCTCAACCAGATACAGGCGAGCAGGCGTTAGAAATTACTGAAACATTAGTCCGTTCCAATGCGGTGGATTTGATTGTTGTTGATTCCGTGGCCGCCTTGGTGCCGCAGGTAGAAATTGAGGGCGAAATGGGCGACGCGATGATTGGCGTGCAGGCAAGATTAATGTCACAGGCCTTGCGCAAGCTGACCGGGGCAATTTCCAAGACAAAAACCTGTCTAATTTTTATTAACCAAATTAGGATGAAAATCGGTATCATGTTTGGCAATCCTGAAACAACCACCGGCGGCTTAGCTTTGAAATTTTATTCTTCTGTCAGATTAGACATCAGAAGGGGTTTGCCGATTAAAGATGGCGAGCAAATTTTGGGCAGCCGAGTGAAAGTTAAGGTTGTCAAGAATAAAGTGGCACCGCCCTTTAAAATTGCTGAATTTGACTTGATGTTTGCCGACGGCATTGCCTATGAAGGCGATATTTTAGATTTGGCCTTAAAATATGCTTTACTTCAGCAATTGGGCAGTTGGATTGCCTACGGTGAGGTCAAAATTGGCCAAGGCAGACAGGCGGCCATTCAATATTTAAAAGATCATCCCAACATAACCAAACAACTTGAAGAAAAGATTCAGATAGCTTACAAGAAGAACCAATAGATGGAAGAAGAAAAAGCGTTAAGGGCGGCTTTGCATTTGTTAAAAATAAGGGACAGATCGATTTTTGAATTAAAGTCAAGATTAAAAAGGAAGAAATTTCCCCCAGCGATAATAGATAAAATTATTGCTAAATTGCTGACGCAAAAATTGCTTGATGACGAAAAATTTGCCAAGTTATGGATAGATTTCCGCTCTTCGTTTCGCCCCAAGGGCGAACGAGTGCTCAGATTAGAACTGCAAAAATTTGGCCTGGCGCAGGAAATCATTGACCAAGCTTTAAAGGGACAAAGCTCACAGGACGTTCAGTTTGAGCTGGCGTATAAAGCTGCTTTAAAAAAGAGAGCTTTTAAGACATTGCCGCCAGACGAATTTCATCAGAAAATAACCGGTTTTTTAGCCAGGAGAGGTTTTTCTTGGGAGGTTATCCAACAAGTTATTGCCAAGATGTCAAAGTCGGAGCAATTAGGTTAGAATAATATTTGGAGGGGTTTTTGGTTAATAATAAAAATATTTTATGGTTTTCTGAGGTCTCTAAAGACGATTTAGCTCTGGTGGGGGGTAAAGGGGCTAATTTAGGCGAGCTTATCAAAGCCGGCCTTCCTGTCCCCAACGGTTTCATTGTCACATCTTTGGCTTATTTTCATTTCATTAAAAAAAATAAAATTGACAAGATAATTGCCGGCCAGTTGCGTGGTCTAAATATTGCCAATACCAAAAAATTAAACTTAGTTGCCAAGGTTATTCAGGAGAAAATCCTGTCCGCGAAACTTCCTGGCGCTTTAGCGTCTGATATCAAAAATTCATACCGAAAATTATATACCATCGAGGGTCAAGGTATGTTCGTGGCAGTGCGTTCATCAGCCACTGCCGAGGATTTGCCGGGCGCTTCATTTGCTGGTGAACATAAAACATTTCTTAATGTGTCAGGCGCCGACAATGTTGTTAAAGCGGTCTTAAAATGTTATGCCTCACTTTTTGAGGCGCGCGCCATTTACTACCGGCAAATCCACCAATTTGATCATCTGAAAGTCGGCATCGCCGTGCCAGTGCAGAAAATGATTCAATCCGAAGTTTCAGGTGTAATGTTCACTATTGAGCCGGTTTCAGGCGATAAAAGTAAAATAGTTATTGAGGCCGGCTTCGGGCTGGGCGAAGCTATTGTTTCTGGCTCAATTAACCCCGATCGCTACTTAATTGACAAAGATAGTTTGAAAATTTTAGACAAAGATATTCAAAAGCAAACTTGGAAAATCGCCAAAGTTGGCAAAGAAGATAAACACTTAACAGTGCCTAAAAATTTGCAAGAGACGCAGAAAATAACCGACGAGCAGATAAAAAAACTAGCTTCCTTTGCTAAAAAAATTGAGGACCACTATCAAAGCCCTCAAGACACAGAGTGGGCCATATCTACTGAAAATGGCCAAGCCAATATCTATTTTGTCCAAAGCCGTCCTGTGACCGGGGTTAAAAATATGGATTTGGGCAAAGCAGAAACAAAGCTGCAGACCAATCTTAAGCCGATTTTGAAAGGGGCTGCCGCTTCTATTGGAGTGGCTTCTGGCCCGGCACGCATTATTTTTAAGCCGGACGAAATTGACAAAATTAAAGCCGGCGATGTGATGGTCGCGGAAATGACCAACCCTGAGTATGTGCCGGCGATGAAAAAAGCCGTGGCGATTGTTACTGATACCGGGGGTAGAACTTCCCATGCTGCGATCGTATCTCGAGAATTAGGTACCCCCTGTGTGGTCGGAGCAGGCAAAGCCACTTCTGTTTTAAAAAATGGCCAGCTTGTTACGGTTGATGGCGGTGCCGGTTTAGTTTATCAAGGCAAAGTCGCCCTAAAACAAGCGGCTAAAGAACCCTTAGAAACCAGTTCTGAAATACCTATTACCGCCACTAAGGTTTATGTCAACTTAGGCGAGCCGGAAGCAGCAGAAAAAGTAGCGGCTTTGCCGGTTGACGGGATTGGGTTATTGCGCGCCGAGTTTATGATTGCTGGTATCGGCGAGCATCCTAAAGCAATGATTGAACAAGGCAGAAGCAATATATTTGTTAAACGACTTTCCGAGGGCTTACGTCAGGTTTGTCAGGCATTTTATCCCCGCCCCGTCATTTATCGGGCCACGGATTTCAAAACAAATGAATATAAAGGACTGAAAGGCGGCGAGCAATACGAAAAGCATGAAGAGAATCCGATGCTCGGCTATCGCGGCGCTTTCCGATATGTCAAAGAACCGGCAGTTTTTAAGCTGGAGCTGGAAACAATTTTACAAGTCAGAGAACGTTTTGATTTGAAAAATTTATGGTTAATGATACCATTTGTGCGCACCCTTGAAGAATTTTTAGAAGTTAAAAAAATAATCAATGAGGCCGGCTTAAAACAGACGCCTGATTTTAAGCTTTGGATTATGGTGGAAGTACCCTCTACGGTTATTTTGATGGAAAGCTTTTGCCAAACTGGCATTGATGGGGTTTCCATTGGCACCAATGATTTAACTCAACTGACTTTGGGTATTGATAGGGACAACGCCACTTTAGCCGAGGAGTTTGACGAGCGTAACGACGCCGTTATTTTATCCGTCAAACATGTCATCAAAACTTGCCGCCAATATCATGTTACCTCTTCAGTGTGCGGTCAGGCACCTTCTGTTTTCCCTGAATTTGTGGAAATGCTGGTGCGTGCGGGTGCTACCTCTGTTTCCGTCAATCCCGACGCAGTTTTAGCTACCCGCAAACTAGTGGCTTCAGTTGAGCGCAAATTACTTTTAGACCAGGCAAGAGCTGCACTGAAAATTTAATCCCCACATATTGACTGACTTTCTTTTTTCATTTAAAATAAGAAATAGCTTTCTTTTTTTATTCAAAATAAGAAATATATTGTTATATTAACAATCTATTCAGAAAAAGGGGAATTCAATGCCTTATCCAATGGGCTATACTTTTGTTTGTATGGTCCACACAGCGAAAGTCCGTCATGCCACCGCTGGCAATTAGCGGCAGCCATCATTAGATAAAAGAATTGACATCTCCCAAAATCTGATAACAAGGAGGTGATCAAAATAGCTCGAAAACACAGAAAGAGAAGAGAAGAAAAGAAGAAGAGCAAACCTGTTGCGACGAACAACCAAGGGACAAATGGCGAAAACGGTTCTGCTAAAGGGCGAAAGCCAAATTATGTCAATGGCAATGGCGGCGCCGGGCGGGGGCGTAGAGGGAGTGGCGGCAGAAGTTAGATTTCATGGGCCCCAATTTCTTTCGGGGCCCTTTTTTAATCTGAAAAAGTGCAGTATAATAAGTCCAAGTATTCCTTTTTTCTCACTTCAGTTCGAAATAAGTCCAAGTATTCCTTTTTTCTCACTT
>PCRM01000007.1 GCA_002771215.1 Candidatus Nealsonbacteria bacterium CG23_combo_of_CG06-09_8_20_14_all_40_13
CGGCATTAACTTGGCGCACGGCGTAGTTTATCTGTGCCAATGCAAAAAAGACAGAAGCGCCTACGCGGCCTATATGAAGGCCATGGAAGATGTTAAAAAATACGGAAACTTATCGATTCCTTTGCATTTACGGAATCCAGAGACAAAGCTGATGGAAGAATTGGATTACGGCAAAGGATATGAAAAATATTCCAAAGAATCTTTTCTGCCCGCTCAGTTGAAAGGAAAAAAATATTTGATACGATAGTAGAGGTTTACCCTGAGTTTAGTCGAAGGGTTTCTCAATTAAATTTTCAACTTAATTTTTTATATTCCTTGATATATATTTTTAAACTCAATTTCAAGCGATATTGTTGAAGCATTTGATTTCATTTTGAAAACAATTGTATTTTCATATTCTTAGAAAGGAAACGGAGATAATAGGTAAAAATTTGACTTAATGGAAAAAGTAACAGAAAAGTAGTATAATTGTATAACAGGAGAAAAAAATGTGTTTTAAAAACCTTGAGAAAAAATCTTACACTGGGGTGGCTCTGGCTATTATTATCGTTGGAGTGGCCATTGCCGTCTATGGCTTGGTAGCTTGGCTCTATAACAGTTCAACTCAATGTGCTTGCTTTTATTTTCCGGCTTCTAAAGTAATGGGTGGAATCACAATTTTAGCTTTGGGCTATATTCTGTTAGAGCTGGAACTTTTGAGAAAAAAGTAATTAAATAGAAAGAAAATATTCGGTGAATGCAAACTTAGGGAGAAAAATGCTAAGTAGACCAAGATTATTAATAACATTATTTCTAGTTTTTGTACTCTTAAATTTCGTCGGGATTTGGATATACAAAAAACAAAAGTTGACAGCATCAACTACTGGGACCAAGTATTGTAATTATTGTCTTAGAATAGGATTACCCGAAGGCGTGACAAAAGATCAAGTTGTATCTTTAACACAACCCTCAAGAAATACAAAAGAAGAAAAATCTAAAGAAGATACGCGAAAGAAAATTGATCAAAAAGTCAATCAGGAAGTAGAAAAAATCTCAAAAGCTAAAACCAAAACTCCCACTTTAGAAGAAGCTGAAGAGCAAAAATTTCAGGATTACATTGTCATTTTAGTGGATAAAAAAGGCAATGATATTTTGCCTGATGCGGAAAAATTAAAAACAAAAGCTTCCTTTTTAGAGAAAGTATTTGCAGCTACAAACGAACTTACTTTTGGTTTTGGGACATCAGTTCCAAATGACCAGGCACGGCAGTTGCAGGAGGTTATCAATAAAGCCTATCCAATTGCAAAAGAAATATATGGACAACCATTCTTTAATATCAATGTTCGTGTAGAGTACCAGCCAGATTTAATAGTGGGTGGTACTTATAATCAAAGTCTAAACGTAATTACTTTGCGTTCTTCATCAGAATTTTTTAATGTGAGAGAAACATTTATTCACGAATTTCTTCATGCTTTTCATGATGATTACATGATACCTCTTATGCATTGGGAAGAGGGTATGGTAACCCAAGTTGGCAATGAAATAAGCGACAGGATGGACAATAGATTAGGAGATCACCCTCCATACAGCGGATATAATATGGACAGCAGATGCACTTTTTCTAATGTACAGCCAAAAATTCCAGGTCTTAGACCAGGTAATTATTTAGTTTGGGCTTGCGTCTGGGACAAATTGTATGCTGAAGGTCAAAATTTTTTTAAAAGATTTAATGCAAATTATTATTCCTTCTTTAAAAACTCGACTACACCACTTTATAGTTTCTCGAGTTCACAAATTGAAAATGAATTAAAGAAAATAGTCTATAATATTAGTCCAAAGCCTGAAGGCCAAGATTTTTATGCTTGGTATAAATATCAATATGCATTTTGGTCACCAACTACCTATGCGGGTAAATATGTCATAAAACCATTTCCAGGTTTAGTATCACCGTCTAGTAATAATATACTTCATTATTACTATGTAGATATCCAAGGAACATTTATTGCACGAAATGATTCAGCCGAAATTAGCGGCATTAATTCTAATGGAAATATAGTGTATAAAGCTACTCATATGTTTCGCGATGGAGTTTTAGAGTGGCAGCGTTTAGCTCTTTCTGGTTTTGAAAAAGTCAAATATACCATAAAAACTCCTAATGCGCAACAGGTATTATATAATATTTATGGGGTCAATCTTGCTACGAACGAGGCGACGAATGGTTTCTTTGGAGTTGTTAACCAAGTGCAAAATGGAAATGTTGCAGTATTTCTTGCGCCTTATCCTACACCGGTTGCTAGAGGCAAAATTGTAAACGGCACATTTACCATTCCTACTACAGGAAACTTAAGGGGCAGATTTAGAATTGTGGTTTTGAACAGTAATAATAAATATGTGACAGAGAAGACGGTTACAAAAAACTATGGGGATTACGCTGTTTTATTTGAATAAATTTCAACAAGGAGGAAAATGCGAATTTTGAAAATTTTATTGGTAATTTTGCTTGTTTTAGCCGCCGGTTATGGAGGATATTACTATATGACAAAAAAGGCGACCAAAGATAAGGAAGCAGCGGTCAAACAAACCAA
>PCRM01000043.1:0-2232 GCA_002771215.1 Candidatus Nealsonbacteria bacterium CG23_combo_of_CG06-09_8_20_14_all_40_13
TGATGGTTTTCTCGGTAATTTTAGTTTTTGTTTTTGGCGCGGCGCTTTTTGCCAGCCGGCTGGGAGATCCGAGTGGGTGGTTGTCGGGAGGGGGGGGGACTGGTTCTTTAGTTTATCCCGCTGGTGTTAATCCTGAAGAAATTGGCCCTAGACTTGATGAATATATGAGAAATCAAGTTTCTAGTTCGCCTTTAGTTGGAAAAGGTTTAATTTTTGCTCAAGCAGGAAAACAATGGAACATTAATCCTGCCTTGATGATAGCGATTGCCCAACAAGAAAGTCAACTAGGAACAGCTGGAGGCGGTCCTCCCAAGAAAAATCCTTTTGGGTGGGGATGCCCTCCATGCATTTCTTTCTCTTCGTGGGATGAGGCAATTTCGCAAGTTACAGAAAATATGAGGAAGAATTATCTTAACGAAGGTAAAATAACAATTGAACAAATTGGTAATAAATGGGCGCCAGTCGGAGCATCAAATGATCCTAATAATCTTAATAGCTCGTGGATCACTCGTGTAACTCAATTTTTTAATGCAATTATCAGTTATTGCCCACAATTAGCTCCTGCTCCTATAAGTGGTGGTAATATCATTTCTATTGCTCAAGGCGAAATTGGTATTTGTGAAACTGGCAATAATTGCGGTCCAGTAGTAAAATATGGAGGAACTTGTGGTGATGCATGGTGTGCCTATTTCGTTTCTTGGGTTTACACTAAAGCTGGTTACTTAATAAATATTGGAGGCGCTGAAAATATGAAGCAATTTTTTACAAATAATCATCGATTTATTCCAAAAGGCACAGCTCCCACGCCCGGTAATGTTATTTTTATCAATCTTGATACAGATTCAGGAGCAGATCATGTTGGAATTGTTGAAGAAGTAGTAAATGATCGAGTAAATTATATTGCTGGTAATAATTTACAAGGTTGTGTGGGAAGATCGTCTAAGACCTTAAATGATTCCCAAATTATGGGTTATGGTCGATGGTAATAATAGAATAAAAAGAGCATAAATGAATAAAAAAATTTTGATTATTGGCGGAACACTGATCTTAATTGGTATTTTAATTTTAGGTTATTTTTTATTAAGACAAAAAAAAGAAAATTCTAAAGAAACCACTACTTCATTTACTGAGCTTGCCCCATTAATTTCTAATAAAAAAACTTTTTTCCCAGTACTTTCTAGTAACGAATTAGCTACTTTATTCTTTAATAATCAAGATCAACCGGCTTTTTATAAATTTTTACTTAAAACAAAAGGGTCAGAAAAAATATCTCAAAATCTTGATACACCTCATAATGTTTTATGGTCGCCCGATCAAACAAAAATAATTTTAAAAATATTTTATAATAAATATATTTTTGAAAAATATAATAGTCAATTTATTAGCCCCGGCACTCAAGATCAAGCATTAACAACTTGGCTTTATGATTTTAAAACTCAAAAATTAACGCAACTCGATTCCAATATACAGGGAATCATTTGGCTTCCTAATAGTAATAAAATTATTTATCAATTTTATGATGATATAAATAAAATTAATTCATTAAATATTGCCGATCCCAATGGCCAAAATTGGCAAAAAATTATTAATTTAACCGAAGATCGTCTTTATGGATTCGGTGGGTTTGCAGACAACCAGACTTTAATTTATTTTTCCAATCCAAATGATGTTAGTGGAACAAATATATATTCAACTAATATTCAAACTAAACAAACTAAACAATTAACAGAGCATATAAGTAAGACAGCGTTGGTTTCACCAGGCGGTAAAAAAATTGTTTATGAATTATTTCAAGAAGAAATACAAAATTATACTTTAGCCATCATGAATATTAATGGTGATAATAAAAAAGACTTAAAGATTAAAACTATGTTACAAAAAATCATATGGACACCCGATGGAGAAAATTTAATTACGGCTATTCGTGAAACTAATAATAAAACTGATTCTTTTTATAAAATTAATATTCAAACCGGGGATAAGCAAGAGATAAATTATAAATCCAAAATATCTATTAATGCCCAAAATTTAATACTGGCTCAAGATGAAAAAACATTATATTTCACTTCTGATGATTTCCTTTATAAATTAGATTTACCATGAGAAAGATTAAAAAAGATTTTAAGGTTTTGGTTTTCTTTTTAGTCGCTTTAGCGCTGGCGGGGATTTTCAGTTATTTTATTTTTTATTACAACGCCTTTTTAAACATCGCCCCCCAGCCGGCTGACGCTA
>PCRM01000043.1:2301-5651 GCA_002771215.1 Candidatus Nealsonbacteria bacterium CG23_combo_of_CG06-09_8_20_14_all_40_13
GCAAGTTAAAATTAAAAAGGGGCGACAATCTCTCGATTATTCTTACTTTAAAGCAAGTGCCGCAGGCAATTTTACTTTCCGATAAAAAAATCTCTCAACTTATTGCTGATACGGAAAGGAAAAATTTCTATTACCTTTCAGGCAAAACAATCTATAAAGCCACCCTAACCGAAGATGAGAAAAATCCTTTGCAAATTTTACCTATTACTTCTGAGATTGAGGGATTACAGTCTGTTTTATTTTCCCCAAATTTCCAACTGGCTATTTTCAGAAAACAAAATAATGAATCTGGAATTTTTGATTTTAAGCGCTATGACTTGCTGCATCAAGAATATACCTCGATGGGCAAAGACATCGGCAATGTAGTTTGGCAGACAGACGGCGAGAAAATATTTTATTTTTATGCCCCTGCTGACGGCGAGCGTTCACTAATTCGCGCCTCAAAAAACAACAGCGACGTTGAAAGAATTTATGATTGTAGAGAAACTGGTTTGCAAAATCCAATCTTAAAAATTTCGTCCGACGGGACGAAAATACTTTTCCTTGAAAAAGATATTTATTTATTTGATATTTACAAAAGAACGCTGGATAAATTGTCTGATTCGGGCAAAATTGTAGACGCGGTTTTTTCTCCCAATATGGACAAAATTCTATATGCCACGGATTCAAAAGACCCCCTAAGCCCATATCAAGCGCAAATATCCATTATGGACATTCAAGGGAAAAACAATAAGAATTTGGATTTAAGAACCAATCTTGATAAAACCGTTTGGCTGGCCGACAATTTAAATATTATTGCTGATTCTAAAGAGGGTCTTGCCAAGGTTAATACTGACAGTTTGGCCAAAATTGCCTTTGTTTATCAGAATAATTTTAAGGCGGAAAATTTGATTTTATCTAAAGATGAAAAGGTGTTATACTTTTTATCGGAGGGGAATTTTTATTCAATAGTATTACAGACCAAAGAGTATTGAATAAAAACAATGTTAAAACTAAAATGGCAAAACTAAAAACTACAACTAAAAACATAAAGGAAAATATAAAATACCGCTCTTATATATTTGCTTTAGATATTGTTAAATTCGTTAGTGATCTACCCAAAACTAAGATAGCAGATATTTTAGGAGCACAACTCTTACGTTGCGGAACAAGCGTGGGAGCAAATATTATCGAAGCGCAATCAGGCACATCTCGAAAAGATTTCATTAATTTTTATTCCCATGCCCTGAAATCGGCCAATGAGAGTAAGTTTTGGTTATGTTTATTTCGGAATTCTAAAATTGGAAATCTAGAAAAATGTAATCAGTTATTGGATGAAAGTATACAGATAAGTAATATGCTCGGTAAAAGCATTTTAACTTTAAAAGGGAAATAATCCTTAAAGTTTTTTACTGAAGTTTTAACATTTGCGTTTTAAGTTTTAAGTTGAATATATGGAGGGGAAGTGGCTGAAGAAGAACCCGCGGGAGAACAATCAGAAGAGCAACAGCAGACACCCAAAGAGCAATACGCCGATAGGGCGCGACAGCAAGCCAAACAACAAGTTGCGCAAAAGGCAGCACAAATGGGCAAACAAGCCGTCAAAAAAGGCGCTCAAGCGGCCGCCAACGCGGCCAGAGCCGCCATTGCGGCTGTTGGCGCCTCGGGTCTTGTGGGCTGGATTGCGATTGCTATTATTGTAATTTGTTTTATTATGCTTTTAATAGGCTTGATCTTTATCGCCCCGGCTTTTACTTGTAAATTAGGCAAATGTGTAACTCAACCTGTTAATTTAACAGTCAGAGGAGACCTTGAGAGCGTTCAAGAGTTAATGAGTAATTTAAAAATAGATGAAATCAGTAGCCGAGATGCCTATATAAATGCAATCACACCTTTGCAAAAAAAGATTAATGACCTTGGGACAAATTTAGCTGGACAATCTCAACAAATTCAAGATTTCTACACTGAAATGAAAGGTAAAGCTGATTCTTTATCAACTTTTGAGATTACAACCGACAAAGGAACAATCAAACAAGTATTAAATGATATTTCTAATTTAGCTGCTAAAATTATCAATGCCGGCGGCGGTTTATTATTATCTGATGCTGATCGGCAACAAAAATTAGATGTAATTTCGCAGGAAGAAGGAAAAGGGGTTTTAAAATTTGCGAGAGATAGAAATGATGTTTTTGGCAGTCTCCCACAAGTTAAAGATTCTTTAATTAATTTTATTGCCGAAGCTGCCCTCCATGCGGAAAACCAAGGCTATAAAATTACTATTACCACTCTTAACTCCTCCCATAACGAGTTGGTTGCGGGGACTAACCGCCGCTCTCAACATAATGATGGACTGGGAGTGGATATAATCCCAATCCAACCGCGAGACAAAGCTGAAGAATTTATGCAATGGATACGCACCAATCAACAAGGGTTAAGAGTTTATGAATTGTTTTACGATGTCATACCTGAATTAGCTATTGATAATGGCAATCCTACGAATATTGCCATTGGCGGACATAGTAATCATATTCACATTGGAGTGAAACCATAATGAAATACATATCTAAAGTATTAATTTATATTATTGCCTTTACCCTCCTTTGGCCAAATGGTTTGTTTTTAAAACCATCATCTGCCTTAGCCCAAGAACAACAAAATCAAACAGAAGGAAACTTCACACCAGAAGAACAAAAAGCCATCGACGAGACCGATGCACGCGAGCCAGAACTTCCTCCAGACGAAATCGCAAGGAGAAAATTAATTAACGAATTTTATGAGTTACGAAATTATTTAGGTGAAAAAACTATAGAATTTGAGCAGATGGATAAGAAGAAAATCAAACTCACCCCTTACGATGACCGTGAACTGCAAAAATATCTCTTAGTTTGGCGGGCAATGCATGATGGTATAAATGATGAAAAGGAAATGGATTATTACAAACAATACAACAAAGGACACAAACAACCGTTTATCGATTTCTTGCTAAGTCTCAATCCCCCGATCGACGCACTCAAACCTTACGATATCCGCATTATTAAACTACTTAATTATTTAGTCAAACCAGTCGATTTGGGTGGGGCGGGGCACGAATTTATCAAAGCCAGAATTCGCTCAGGTTATAAAAATGAAAAAGAGCAACTGTCCAAAGAGTCAGATTTTCCCCCTGAAGAGCCCCCAAATATCTCCGCTCACTTTGATGGCCAGGCCGTTGATATTTCGCAAGCCGATTATCTCAAATGCACGCTTTTAAAAAGACGCCGGGCGGCCAGCACCATAAGAAGAAGACAGCCGCTCAAACCTATTCAAGTGGCCTGGCAGTCTGACCAAGGCCTTGCCGGGGTGGCGCCTTTTGGCGACAACTTCAACGAGGT
>PCRM01000043.1:5707-15632 GCA_002771215.1 Candidatus Nealsonbacteria bacterium CG23_combo_of_CG06-09_8_20_14_all_40_13
TCGGCTGGCTGAAGAATTGGAAATTGACGAGGTTTACATTGAAGATTCCACCCCCAAAACTTTCTACCACGACATTGGCTATGCACTGTTGGCTAAGGATTTAGAAACAAATTTACAAAGACCGCCTTGCGGGGATTATTCCAATGTCTTATCAGGTGACATAAATGATATTTACCGCCGCCTTGCTTTAAACGAATTAGAGGATGAATTAGAACTGCCCCGAGGCGGTATTGGGCTTAATCCAGTTCAAACCGCCAATGATATCAATGACTTTTACAAAATCTTGAAAAATATAGGTAAGAGAAGATTGGAAAAAGATTTGGATTTGCCTGCCTGCCATTTTGACCAAGCGTCAATTGACTGGAATTTAGTTGAGCAAAAATTAAACGAAAAAAGGGAAATCTATCAAAATGTTGACCAGGCCTTAGGTCTACCAACTAGAGAAGATGGAGCTACGGATTCTTCCTCTCTACGCTTAAGACAAAGGAATGAAAAGGTATTTTATGTTATTGGTGCGGCCGCCTTACTTTCTTCTTTAAATTATGAAAAAGATGAGAAAATGGAAGTTTTACGAGCGGTAGAGGCAGGAGACGCAGAGATTAAAATTTCTTTCAAAAACAGGGATGCGCGTTTAGAAATTTCCACTGACGATTTGGAGAAAATTTTCCAAAAAAGCGACTCTCTCAACCAAGTTGAAGAGGACGCCTACGTGACTGCGCAAGTTAATGAGCAGAAAGAATTGTGTTTACAGTTGGGAGAATTGGCCGATGTTGATTGTAATAGCCCAGTGGTTCAACAACAATGGGCCAATTTTGCCCATGAAGAATATCGCCAACTAAACGCAGGAGCGGGTGAACGTTCGAGAAAAACAGTTTTGGAGCGATTAGGCCAAACGCTTTGGGAAAAATATACGACTAAAAATATCAAAAAAATTAGGGGGCCATTGCGCGAAGCGATAATTGATTTATTGGGCAAAAATCCCAACAGCAATGTAGTCAATCTGTCCGATTTATATTCAATCATTAATGGTCGGAAGTTGGATGATATGTTACTTCTGGCTGGGGTTAAATTAATGGAAAATAGTTTAGATTTACCCAAAAACAGCTTGAAGTACTTCTTTATCAGAGATAAAAACCAAGTTTGGGCTGGTGAGCAAATGAATTCGGATAAATTCCTGCAAGATGTGGGTGAGGCAAGGGTAGATGAATTGGTGGCTGAACTAAACGTCCGGGATTTTGCTGCCGCTATGGCTCAATTGGGCACGGCGGCCGTAGATAAAAAACTCTATCTAGACAGCGGCACAACTAATAGGTTTCTCACTGCAGGAATAACAGCTGAGGACTATTTCAAAGAAGTTGGCAGCCGACATTTGGCTAATGTAGGCGCGACATCCATTATGGGTTTGTTTGATTTCAATCCCAGAATTGGCACCTATTGGCTTACCCAAGAGGATGCGATAAATTTGTTTTTAGGCCGCTGGGATGAGGTGATGCTGAAAATCGGCTCCAAATGGGCCGAAGATAAACTAGAAACACCAGAAGGTTTTATCTACAATATTGCCTCTGCCCCTAACCAACTCGACGCCTTAAACAACGCTATCTTCGCCGCCGGCGGGCAAAGCATTGCCCGGGCTTTTGGCTTAGCATACTTAGACATACGAGGTATTAATTCCACCGGTGATTTCACCTTAAGATTAGGCCAAGAGAAGGTGGAAGAAACTTTGGCTTTGAAAAGAGGTAGTTTCAAAAATAATTTACAGTATATTCAAGAGCAAAATGGAGTTGAAAAATTAGCGAGGGCTTTTGGCTGGCTGCCAACAGGAACAAATGCCAAAGGCGATTTTGCCTATGCTTACGGCTTAGAAAAAGCCACCCAGTGGCGGCAAACTCATAACGACCAACCCGCCTCCGATGAGCAAATTGCCGGCTGGGCTATAGATGGAGGGGATCTTTATGACGAATTAAAGACAAATCAGGCCCAACGTTGGCAATATGTGGATAGATTGTTGGTTTTGACTGCCGGGGATAGGAATACGGAAAAATTAACCAAGGGCGAGATGACAGTTGAAAATTATACTAAGGCGGTTGGCAATCATTTAGTCGCTTCGGATTATTTGTCCACTTTAGATATTGACGATATTTTAGGTTTAGATTCTGAGTACGAAATTACAGGTGGTCAACTTTATGCAGCTCTTCAGTCAGGCGATTGGAAACCAATTATCGCCAATGCCGCTGGTTATACAATTGACAATATTTTAAAAATAGAAAAAGGCACCTTCCAAGATTGGTATACCGAAACCGACCCGGTCCAGCGAGAAAAAATTTTAATCACAGCCGGCGCCAAAAAATTAGCCAAGGCAATGGGGATTGAGTATAATGGGACATTCGAACTCTTAGTCAATGTTTATTTGGCTGGTCATAATGCTGACGTCATCGCATTTCCGGATCGTCGTACCTGGCGCGCGTTGGCCGTTGATGAAATCAAAGCCAAAACCCATATTCCAGATACCCCTAATGATTTAGATGCTTATGCTTTTGTTGATGGGCGGCTCAAAGATGCCTTAATCTTTTGGGGGTTGGCTAACTTTATTTATGAAGAGGATGAGAATGGACAGGTAAGGTATAGATATAGAGACGCAGAAGGGAATCCGATAGTCAATTATGAAGAAATCAGAACGGCAATATATGGGGATAGAGATTACTACACCAATTCTAATTCTCCGGAAAGGCAGTATACCCTAAATCAGTCAATGGATTTTGTTTCAGCCAGAAGAGATGAACTTTATAATCAATGCTTGGCCGAGCACAATAACGACGCCAGCGCCTGCACCCAAAACTTTGCCGAGCAAGCTACCAATGAATGGCAGGCGAATCAACTTGTCTTTACTGAACGTTCTCGCGCCGAATACCGCCGCCAACAACTTCGCAATGTGTCTTATAAAATTATTGACTGGCAGTTGCAAAAGATAGATGAGGCTATTCCCAATGGTTTTGCCCAAAGAATGTTGGAGGGAACAGGACAAGAAAGAGTAGAGCTTCTGATGCAGTATCTGCAAAATGTTGCTTTAAATACTGCTTTAAAGCAATTATTAGGACTTTCAGAGGATAATGCCCTAGCCATAACCCATGCCTTAGAAGATAATGGCAAAATCGACGAAGATGAATTGGCAAGCTTAACTGGCGTTTTTACCTGGTTGGATAGCAAATGGGAAGGTTGGTTTGGATTTACACCCCTGGCACATACTTCAGAAGCCATTTTCAAATTCGCGGCTGTAGGTTTTGATCTGAACTCACCAGCTTTTCAAGATTTGAAGGGTATTTATGAAGACTGGGCCACTAATAGAGTTTATGGTTGGTTTGATAAAAAATGGAACTTAAAACCAGGCACCGCCAAATTAATTTACGACAGTTATGTTAATTATTATAAGGCCTACAAAGCTTATCAAGGCGCCAAAGCCGCCGGTGACGCTGCCTCCATTACCCAAGCGGCTCAAAACTTAAAGGCGGTTCAAGCCAATGTTCTGGCCGCGGTGATTACTTTCGTCTTTGCCAAACAGTTGGCTTGGGCAGACCAAAAATTAGGACTAGTACCCGGCACTTCGGCTATGTTAGTCGGTTATCTCCTTGCCCCTAGTCCGATAACTTTAGCTTTAATCATCGTTCTTAACCTTTTTGGCGTTTATCGCGTGGAAATGTATTGTTCGGTAGCCGGTTACCCCAAACACGGCGGTGAATATTTGGACGACCAAAAAGTGGAAGCAAAAAGATTAGAAGACGCCGGCGCGCCGGGCATCTTCAACGCCCTCAATACAGAGGAATATAAAGAAGGATTGAAAAAAGCCGCTCAATGGAAAGTGAGAAATCTCCTGGAGAATATCTTAAATACCTCTGATAAATTAGGCGAAAATATGAGACCAACCCAGATTATGACCCTGCGGCAGGAAGATGTTGATTATTTCCAAGATAAACTCAACCAGCTATTTGGTCAGTTCAAAGACCGTTGGAGAACAGGCCTGTGGGCTAATCAAAAGGTGTTCCAATACGTCCATATAGGGTACTAAATGAAAAATACAATATTTTATTTTCAATTTTATAATTTTCAAACTGTTTGAACATAAAAACCTGCCTCACTTCGCTCGGCAGAACCTTTTTTCTTGCTTCGCTCGAAATAAGTCCAAGTATTCCTTTTTTCTTGCTTCGCTCGAAATAAGTCCAAGTATTCCTTTTTTCTTGCTTCGCTCGAAATTAAATCATTGATAATGGATTGTAAATTGATACTTGAAAATTGAGAATTTCAATTATTCTACTCTAAACTTTAATTTTTCCACCATTGGTGAGGGTAGTGCTTGGTTAATTTTCTCTATCAGTTCTGTCTGGCAAAGGCGCAACTCGCAGGCGGCGGCAGAGCTTTGAACTCTTAAAGATAAAACGCCTTTTTTAAACGAAATAACCTGGTATTTATCTGCCGCCACCTCCTGCGCTCTTTGGCACACCAAAGATGCTTGGGCTATTTTACCCAGACCGTAATGAGAAAAGCGTTTTTTTAAAATCTCATCTATGTTTTCCATCTTCCAAGCAAATAATTTGTGATTTTGCCAACAGCGATTGAGGAACGGCGGCGGTATCTACGGTTGTCACAATGCTTTGCTGCTCTTGTAAAACATTGGCAATTTTTTCCTTGCGCAAGGCATCCAACTCGGAAAAAATATCATCTAACAGCAAAATCGGTTTATCTTGGGTTTTCTCTTCTAAATACTTTAATTCGGCAATTTTCAAAGCCAAAAGCGCGCTGCGCTGTTCGCCCCTTGAGCCATATAAAGCTATGTTTTTGTTTGCCAGCTTAAAGGTAAAATCATCGCGGTGGGGCCCGAATAAGGTGGTTTGATATAAAATCTCTTTATCGCGATTTGCGTTCAAAATTTGCTGATATTTATCGGCCGCCACCGATGTTCTATATTCAATTTTTAAAATCTGTGAAGTTGCGGTAATGTCTTGATAGGTTTTGGGTAAAATATTATTTAAAAATTTGGTTAAATTTTGTCTTTTGGCAATAATTTCCTGGCCATATTGGACCAACTGCTGGTCCCAGAAAAGAAGTTGGTCGGCGGGTGATTGGTTTTTGGCAATCTGCCATAAAATCTTATTTCTTGCGACAACGATTTTAGAATATTCTATGAGAGCCGCTGTGTAAGAAAAATCCTCTTGGCACAAGAGCAGGTTATAAAAACGGCGCCGGAGTATTGGGGCACCAGAGATAATCTGCAAACTTTCCGGCCAAAAGCTGACAGTTTTGAAAAAGCCAATGTTTTTGGATAATTTTTTGGCTACCTGGTTGATTTTTATTCGTTTTTCTTCGTGAGTTTGCACAAATTCCAAACTATATTTTCTTTTCTTCTCTTTGAAAATTTCACCGGTTATTTTGCAAAAATCCTGTCCGAAAGCAATAATTTCATATTGCCGCCTGCCCCGATAAGTGTGGAAAAAAGACAAAATAGCAATTGCCTCAAGTAAATTGGTTTTGCCAACGCCGTTTTTACCATAAAAAATTGTTAAAGGCGCAAATTGGGTCTGCCAATTGGCAAAATTGCGAAAGTTGACCAGCCTAATTTTTTTTAAAAACATATTGTAGTCTATTCTTCAGTTTTTAAGGGCATTATAATGTAAAGATAATCTTTGGAGTTTTTGGGGCGCACAAGGCCCGGGCTCAAGGGGCCCGAAAATAAAAGCTCTAATTTTTCAGCGCCCAGCACCGGCAAAACATCCGAGAGGTATTTGGCGTTGAAAGCAATTTCTATCTCGCCGGTGGTTTGCGCAGATAAATTGCTGACGCTGTCGCCTGCCTGCGGAGAAATGGCGACAATTTCCAAATTATTATCTTTTTTAATTTTTAGTTTAATATTATCCGCCGATTCGCGGGCAAATAGCGACGCCATTTTAATGGCATTTTGAAAATCAGCGGTAGGGACTGTGGCGGAAATTGGTGTTTGCGAGGGGATAATTTGCTCGTATTGGGGAAAACTGCCCTCAATTAACCGTGACACCACCTGCGCTTGCGATATATCAAATTGCACTTGGTTTTCAGCCACCCGGATGGTCACCGCTTGTTCGCTGTCAGACATAATACGCGCCAGCTCTAAAATTGTTTTAGCGGGCACTATTAAATCAACGTTTTTTTCCACCTTGCGCGGCAGTTCAATCTGCCTTTCCGCCAATCGGTAGCTGTCAGTCGCTGCAATTTTTAGTTTGTCGTCAACAAAACGCAAAAGCACACCGGCTAAAACCGGCCTGGTTTCATCAATAGCCACGGCGAAAACCGTCTGGGTAATAGCTTCTTTTAATGGCAGAACGGGCAATTCAATAAATGGTTCTTGGTGAATTTGGGGAATTAAAGGAAACTCCGATGCTTCAATACCTTTGATATGGGCGAAAAAATGCTCGCTTTTTAAGGATAAACTGGTGTTTTCCAGCTCAAATGCAATAGTTTTATCGGTATTAGTGGCAACAAAGTCAGAAAATAGGCGGGCGGGGATAGTGATTGAGCCTTCTTTTTCTATTTTACTGCCTATCCAACAAGAAATTCCGATTTCCAAATTGGTGGCGCTTAGTTTTAGACGACCTTTTTCGGTTTTAATTAATATATTAGATAAAACCGGTAATGTTGAGCGGGTAGCAACCACTTTTGAAACAATAGAAATGGCTTTGTTTAAATTTTCCTGTAAGCATGATAATTTCATTGATTCTCCTTTGTTGTGGATAAATTGTGGAAAACTTTCTGAAAACTTTTTTAATGTGGTGGATAAGTTGATTTTTCTAATATCTATTATTTTTTATCAACGATTAATTAACAAATAAACCATATTTTTCAACTCTTTATCTACAATTTCTTTCTCTTTTATTCCACTTATCAACACTCTCTACTATTACTACTATTTATATTAATATAATATTAATTATTAATAAGTTGTGGATAACTAAAACGAATAAAGTTTTTCTTTAATAATACTTAATTCTTCTTTTAAATTACTATTACGTAACAGCCCGCCCTCAATTTTTTTACAACCATGCATTATAGTTGTGTGGTCTTTACCACCTAATTCCTGTCCAATTTTAGGAAAGGAAAAATTTAACTCATGCCGCAATAAATACATCACAATTTGTCTCGGATAAACTAATTCTTTATTTCTTTTTTTACCCAACACATCTACTAATTTAATATTAAAAAAATCACAAATTGTTTTAAAAATTTTATCTGTTGTTAAATTACCCTTACCATAAGTAATAACATTTTCTAAAACTTTTTGTGTAATCTCTAACGATGGTAAAAAATTATTTAATTGGCAGTAAGTCACTATTCTATTTAAAGCGCTTTCTAATTCCCGAATATTAGTTCTAATATTAGAAGCGATATAATCTAAAATTGGAGATGACAGCTGGCAGTTTTTTTCATCGCATTTTGATTTTAAAATAGCTAAACGGGTCTCGTAATTTGGCACAGAAATATCCGCTATCATTCCCCAGCCAAAACGCGAGGATAACCTGTTCTCCAACCCAGGAATTGCTTTGGGCGGCCTATCGGAAGTAATTACAATCTGCCGGTCGGTTTGATGCAACTCATTAAAAGTGTGGAAAAATTCTTCCTGCGTGCCCTCTTTATTGGAAATAAATTGGATGTCGTCAACCAAAAGCGCGTCAATTAAGCGGTAATCCTTTTTAAATTTACCCATACTTTTGGTCTGTAGGGCGTTGACAAAATCATTGGTAAATTTTTCACAAGACACATAAACTACTTTTTTACTTTTATTTTTTTTTAAGATTTCATTGCCTATGGCTTGGACTAAATGGGTTTTGCCCAGGCCGGAGCCGCCGTAGATAAATAAGGGATTATGCAACTTACCGGGGCTTTGACTGACCGCCTGCGCAGTAGCGGCGGCTAAATGGTTGGAATTACCGACGATAAAAGTTTCAAAGGTATATTTTGGGTTAAAAGCATGGTTTTTAACTTCATATTCTTCTTTATTGGGTTCGGCTGGTTGGAAGGCCTTTACTGTGATGAGGGGGGGAGGTATAGGGACGATTTTGTATTTAACCACTTTAATATTTTTGATAAACTTTTGTAAGGTTTTTAAAATTTGCTCGTGAAACTTGTTTTCCAGCCACTCTTTGGTGAAAGCGTTGGGCACAGCCAAAATTGCGATATCTTTTTCCACAGACAACAAATTAGTGTCTTTAAACCAAGTGGTAAAATTAGCCTTGGACAAGCTCACCTCAATATCTCCCAATACCGCTCGCCAAGTTTCTTTTAGATCCAATGCCGCCTCCTACTTATCCACAAGTCAACTTCATCATATTAAGCTATCCACAAGCTGTCAATGGTCTCTTGGAAAATCTTTGACAAGCCGGCTTTAAACAAGTAAAATATACTTATGAAAAGAACATACCAACCTTCAAAGAGGAGAAGAAAGACCACGCACGGTTTTAGGAGGCGCTCTAAAGATAGAGTAGCTAAGTTGGTTTTGACAAAACGCAGACGCAAGGGTCGCAAGAGAATTGCTGTATAATGTATCAATTGCCCTATAGAAGGGCAATGCAAGGTTGAAAATATGTTGTCCAAAATTTATCAGCTTGCCCCCAAATCAACCATTGCTAAAATAGCCAAACGGGGCAGGGTTTGCAAAGGTGATTTTTTCACCGTTAAATTTGTTAAAAATTATCAAAAAGGCCCCCGTTTTGCTGTTAATGTCGGCCTGTGGATAGATAAGAGGGCGACCCGCAGAAATAAAATTAAAAGAAAAATCCATTATTTTATAGAGCAAATAATGCCGGAGCTGTCGAATTTTTCTTATGATATTATTCTGATTTTAAGGAAAAAACCTCAAGATTTTAACCGGTTGCCAGAAGATTTAAAAAAATGTTTCGAAAAGTTGCCTTAAAATTAATTGTTGTCTACCAAAAGACACTTTCTTTAGACCACGGGCCTTTAAGGCATAGATATCGCGGCGGCTACTGCCGCTATCGGCCGACCTGCAGCCAATACACTTATCAGGCCATAGAAAAATATGGTGTTTGGCGCGGCAGTGGGCTGGGGCTTTTAAGGATTTTTCGCTGCCACCCGTGGAGCAAGGGCGGATTTGATCCAGTCAAGTAAAGGAATATATGTTATATATTAAGCTTGTTGTAAAAGCAATATTATATAAACCGCTATTTAACGCCTTAATTTTGTTAGTTTGGTTAATCCCGAGTCACTCTGTCGGTTGGGCGATTATAATTTTAACCATTATTGTCAGGTTGGTGCTGCTTCCTTCGTCGATGAAGGCAACGACCAATCAGAAAAGAATGGCTGATTTACAGCCAAAAATTAAGGAGCTTCAAGCCAAATACAAAAACGACAAAAGCGCCCAAAGCAAGGCCTTAATGGCTTTTTACAAAGAGAATAAGATTAATCCGCTGGGCAGCTGCCTGCCGTTGCTGATTCAGTTTCCAATTTTAATTATTCTTTATTACGTTTTTATTCACGGTTTGGATACCTCGCGCTTTGACCTGTTGTATTCTTGGGCGCCCAGGCCCAGCACCATAAACACCATTTTCTTTGGCATTAATCTGTCTAATCCGGAGCGCTGGATTTTGCCTGTTGTCGCTGGGGGGTTGCAATTTGTCCAGTCGTGGCGAATGAGGCCACTCACCAAAAGCCAGGATTCCGGCATGCAAAACGCTCTGCAGTCTCAAATGACCTTTTTAATGCCTGTTATTACGGTTTTGATTGCTGGCCGCCTACCGGCGGCTCTGCCATTATATTGGATTGTCACCACCTTATTTGCCGTTGTCCAGCAATGGTTTGTTTTCCGCAAAAAAGGTCCTTTGCCGGCGGTAGTTGGGCAGCCAGAAGAGCCGATAGCTGTCAAAAAAGGCAATGTTTTGGTCACGGTGCG
>PCRM01000022.1:0-9372 GCA_002771215.1 Candidatus Nealsonbacteria bacterium CG23_combo_of_CG06-09_8_20_14_all_40_13
CTAACTATAACTCTTTATTGGAAAATTCTGTTACAGAAATGTTAAAAAAATTGGGAAAATAAGATTAAAAATTATTAGCTCAATATATATTTATTTCACCAAAAATAGGAGGGAAGAATGGACGAAAATTTACAACAAGGTGGACAAACTCCGCCAAAACCTAGCCCCGTAAAGGGCGGTTCAAAAATATTGGTTTGTTTAAAAATGGGGACGGTTCTCTTTTACTCCTATATTTCAAAAATTTTTTAAATAGCATATAATTAAAATATGCCGCGTCCGCCAAGATTTTTATTATCTCATAGCTACTATCATATTATAGTACGGGGCAATAACCGCCATCGGGTTTTTAAGTCCAATTTAGATTGTCAATATTATTTAGAACTCATTACTAGGTTTAAAATAGAACATCCGTTTGATCTCTATCACTATTGTTTGATGCCCAATCATGTTCATTTATTAGTTAATACGAAAAGTGCGGAAGATTTTTCAAGATTTATGAAGAAGTTAAATCTGGCTTATTTCTATCATTTCAAGAGATACTACGGCTGGGTGGGACATTTTTGGCAAGGCAGATTTAAAAGTCAGCCAGTAGGCAAAGATGAATATTTTATCCAATGCGGCAAGTACATTGAATTAAATCCAGTAAGGGCAGGAATAACAGAAAAACCGGAAGATTATCACTATTCGAGCTACCATCATTACGCTAGAGGCGTAAAGGATTCGTTAATTACAGAAGATATTTTCTATCAAGATTTAGGCAGTAGTATTGCAGAAAGACAAAAATCATATGAAGATTTATTAATCAGCGATATAGTTAAAGAAAATTATGTCAAAAGAATATGGGCGAGTAAATTGCAAGCCAATAGCGAAAGTGTAAAAATCAACTACCGTTTGAAACATTATTTAAAGTATTAGATTTTTTTGATTTTAACCATATTTTGAGAACCGTCCCCTTTTTCTACCCTTTTTCTACTATTTCTATTTAAAATTAAAATTTATTTTTGCTATAATTAAATCAAGATGAAGATATTAAAATCTTTTGTTTTAATTTTTATGATGGCTGGGCTTTTGGCAGTTTCGTATTTTATTTACCAATATTATCAAAATCCTTGCCATCTGCCGGTAAAGTTTGCCGTTGAGCAAGTGGATAGCCGATTTAAAATCGGCAAAGATGAAGTTTTAAAAATAGCGCAAACGGCCGCCAATGAGTGGAATAAACAAAGCAGTAGAGATTTATTAGAATATGACCAAAATGCCGGCTTGAAAATTGACATGGTTTATGACCAAAGACAGACCAATATAGATGAACTCAACGCTAATGTTTCTCAACTCAATAATACAGGCGAAACTATTGAAGGCTTAAAATCAAAACTTGATATATTAATTGCGCAATACGAAAACGACCTGAATAAATACAATTTGGAAGTTAATTATTACAACAGCCAAGGTGGTGCCCCGCCGGAACAATTTAATCAGTTGCAGAAAGAAAAGCAAGATTTAGATTCTCGGCGGCAGATGATTAACCGCTCCGCCAGTTTATTGAATGTCCAAATTGACGAACGCAATACTAATTTGCAAAATTTTAAGGCCAAATTAGACGAAAATAAGAATAAAATTATCACTCAAGGACTTTATATTCCAGACAAAAATGTTATAGATGTTTTTACCTATGGTAATAATACAGAGTTAAAATTTGTTTTGATGCACGAACTAGGCCACGCTATCGGATTGGACCATGACCAAAATGCCACTTCGTTGATGTACACGATGATTCAACAGCAAGATATTAACAACCTAAAATTAACCAGTGAAGACCTCTTGTTGCTGAAGCAAACTTGCCATTTGAGATAGTTGAAAAATAGAGGACTTATTTTTTAAAGCTCGCCGCGTTGCAATTTTCTTTTAATTTCTTTCTTTTTAATTTGTTCTCTTTTATCGTAAATTTTTAATCCTTTACCAAGGCCGATTTCCAATTTGGCAAAGCCTTTTTTGAGATACAGTTGCAATGGAACTAAAGTTAATCCTTTTATTTGAGTTTTGCCGGCCAGTTTTAAAATTTCTTTTTTATGCATTAAAAGTTTTCTCGTGCGGTTGGGATCATCGCCTGCGTTAATATGCAAATTCACTACCCAGATTTCCGGCTTGCCTGATTTTAAATCAGTCATAACACGGACGAAACTGCCTTGCAGATTGATTTTGCCGGCGCGGATAGCCTTAATTTCCTGTCCATTTAAAACCATACCAGCTTCGTACTTTTCTAAAATTTGGTATTGGCCAAAAGCTTTTTTATTAGTGGTGATGATTTTCATAGTTTTATTATACCTTAAATTGTTATTTGACAGAACATTTTATTTAAATTACGATGAGGTAGAAAATGAGCAATAAAATACTCGCCGTAGTGGGTTTAACCGGCTCGGGTAAATCTGAAGCAGCCGCATTTTTAAGTCAGAAAGGGTATTTTAAAATACGATTCGGTGACCTGACTGACGAAGAACTAAGAAGAAGAAATCTTGAAACTAATGAGCAAAATGAAAGGGAAATTCGGGAATTTTTACGGCAAGAGCATGGAATGGCCGCCTTTGCTAAACTTAACCTGTCTAAAATTGACGAAGCTATAAAAAATTCTCCGGTTGTAATTGATGGTCTTTATTCCTGGGAAGAATACACTTACCTTAAAGAAAAATATGGGGATAATTTAGTTATTATTGGAGTTTTTGCCTCTCCGGCTCTCCGCTATAAAAGATTATCGCAAAGGTCTATCAGGCCGTTAGGCAACGACGAAAGCAAAAACCGCGATTATGCAGAAATTGAAAAAATTAATAAAGGCGGTCCAATAGCGATGGCAGATTATGTTCTTATTAACGACTCAAATTTACAAAATCTTTATCGCCAAATAGATAATATGTTAGACAATAAAGCCGAACAAAAACCAGCAGCAAAAAGACCGTCGCGCAAAGAATATTACGCGGAAATTGCCCGGGAAATAGCCCGTCGCTCAACCTGTTTAAGCTCTCATTTTGGCGCAGTTATCGTGCGTGATGACCAGATTATAGCCACCGGTTACAATGGCGCGCCGAGAAAAACTATGGATTGTACTGAAAGAGGCGTATGCTTGCGCCGCAATCTTGGTATTCCATCGGGCCAGCGTTATGAAATTTGTCGCAGCGTCCACGCCGAAATGAACGCCATAATTAATGCGGCCAGAGCCGGTGTTTCATTGTTGGGCGGCGATTTATATATTTATAGCGAAAAAGTATTTGAGGGAAAGAATAAAATTATCAGCGCCATTCCTTGTTTTATTTGCAAGAAAATGATAATCAACGCCGGCCTAAATCATGTTATTTCTAGAATGGATGATAACCGACTGGAGATTTTTGATGTGGCGGATTGGGCATTAAATTGGCAGAAAAAAGATATGTTGAATGATGTTGATAAATACGATGCTAAATATTATTCACAAAGCGAGCCAAAAAAAACAGCGTTAGAAAATAATGATAATAAAATTGCCCTCAATGTAAAAAAAATAAACAGCGATGCCATTCTGCCCGATTATGCTTACCCCGGCGATGCCGGTTTGGACCTTTATTCTATGGAAAATTATTTACTAAAAACAAATGAAAGGAAAATTTTCAACACAGGCATTTCGTTGGAAATACCCAAGGGATTTGTTGGACTTATTTGGGATAAAAGCGGTTTAGCCAGCCGAGCGGGAATAACCATTTTAGGCGGCGTAGTTGACAACTCATATCGCGGCGAAATTCAGGTCATTTTGCACAATAGCGGGCAGGAAGAATTTCAAATATACAAAGGTGACAAAATCGCCCAGATTTTGATCCAACCCGTTGCGGAAGCGACCATTGAAACAACTGATGATTTATCTCATACTGAAAGAGAAGCAAGAGGATTTGGCTCTACTGCGCGGCCTAGATGGTAAAAATTTTTAGCAAGGAATAAAATGTCAAAATTACACAAACAGGACCCTAAAATTTACAAAATTATTGAACTTGAAAAGAAAAGACAAAAAGAAAACTTGGAATTAATACCTTCAGAAAATTATGCTTCATCTGTAGTTTTGGAGGCGCTGGGTTCGGTTTTAAACAATAAATATTCCGAGGGCTACTCGCACAAGCGCTACTACGGCGGCAATCAATTCATAGATATGGTTGAAGATTTGGCCATAGAAAGAGCAAAAAAATTATTTAAAACCGATTACCACGTCAACGTCCAGCCGTATTCCGGCTCACCGGCAAACCTGGCAGTTTATGCGGCTTTACTTAAAGTTGGCGACAAAGCGTTGGGAATGGCTCTTGACCAAGGTGGTCACCTGACGCACGGCCATCAAGTAAATTTTTCCGGTAAATTTTATCATTTTGCTCATTATGGGGTTGATAAAAAGACAGAAAAATTAGATTATGATAAAATTGCTAAAATTGCCAAAAAAGAAAAACCCAAACTGATTGTTTGCGGCGCAACCTGCTATTCCAGAGAAATTTCTTTTTCAAAATTTCGCAAAATAGCCGACGGCATCGGAGCTATTTTGATGGCCGATATCTCACATATAGCGGGTTTAATTGCCGCAGGTGTGCATCCAACGCCTTTTGGCTATGCAGACGTAGTAACAACAACAACTCATAAAACTTTGCGCGGACCGCGCGGCGCGATGATATTTTGCCGGCAGCAATATGCGAAAGATATTGACCGGGCAGTTTTTCCTGGCGGTCAAGGCGGCCCGCACGACCATCAGACAGCCGCTATTGCGATCTGTTTGGGTGAAGCGCTAAAGAGCTCATTCAAAAAATATGCTGGGCAAATTGTTAAAAATGCCCAAGTCTTGGCGATGGAATGTCAAAAACAGGGCTTGAGAGTGGTATCGGGCGGCACAGATAACCACTTACTACTTCTGGATTTAACGCCTTTAAAAATCACTGGCAAAGAAGCTGAAATTTTACTTGATCAGGTTGGCATTACCGTTAATAAAAATATGATTCCGTATGATCAGGGGACACCTTTTAATCCTTCGGGAGTACGCTTGGGGACGCCGGCTGTAACATCGCGGGGAATGCAGGAAAAAGAAATGATTAAAATCGCTCAGATTATAGCTGCTGTTTTGAAAAATTCTCATGATAAATCAACTTTGAAGACGGCCGTCAATCAAGTAAAATTAATCACAAAAAAATTTCCAGTGCCAGGCATTAATAGTTAGAAGGTTTAATGAGAGAAATTGCATCAAAAATCAAGCTGATATCCTATACCAAAAATCCGGAAAAAGTAATTTCGGCGGCTGTCAGGCAGTGTTACAGTTCCAAAAGCGCCGCACAACTAATGCAGAAAATTACACCTCAAAAAAGAGGGGAATTGATTCGACAGGTAATTTCCTCTGGCCACACATCCACCATTGAGCATGTCAGCTTTACATTTACCATTGAGGGCGTCTCGCGCAGTATGACGCATGAACTGGTCAGACATCGCATCGCCTCATATTCCCAGCAATCACAAAGATATGTCTCAGCGGCGGATTTTAAATATATTGTGCCGCCGACCATACGTTCCAATAAAAAATTGCTAAAAAAATATAAAGATGAACTTATATTAATCAAAAATTTATATGAAGAAATGGTTAATGACGGAATTCCCAAAGAAGACGCTCGCTTCATTTTGCCCAATGCCTGCGAAACTAAAATTGTGGTGACAATGAATGCCAGAAGTTTATTTAATTTTTTAGCACGAAGAATGTGCAACCGTGCGCAGTGGGAAATTAGATTTGTAGCTCATCAAATGCATAAACTTTTAATGAAGGTTGCGCCAAATGTTTTCAAATTCGCAGGTCCAACCTGCAAGACGGAAGATATTTGTTGGGAAGGCGAACGCAATTGCGGAATCCCCGCCAAATTGAAAAAAATTAAACTTTTATCGCATGTAAAATGAAAAAAGGTAAATTAATTGTTTTTTATGGCATTAATAATTTAGGCAAAAGTACTCAAGCCAGAATTTTAATAGAAAATTTAAAGAAAAGGGGAATTAAGGCCGAATATATTAAATATCCCATTTATAATTTAAAACCAACCGGCCCTTTTATTAATCAAGTTTTGCGCAGCGGCAAAAAACAGAAAATATCAGAAGAAGAATTGCAAATGTGGTATACGCTAAATCGTTTTCAATTTGAGCCCAAATTAAAAGAAAAACTGGCAAACGGTATTTGGATTGCGGCCGAAGATTATGTTGGTACTGGTTTGGCTTGGGGTTGGTCAAAAGGAGCTGATTTAAAATATTTGGAAAATATGAATAAGTTTTTGGTAAAGGAAGATTTATCAATTTTATTTTATGGGAAAAGATTTTTGGACGGTAAAGAAAAAATTCACTTACACGAGTCGAATGATGAATTAATGAAAAAATGTCAGAAAAAACATCAATTATTAGCCAAAAAATATCATTGGAAGAGCATTTATGCAAACAGTTCTCGCAAAGCCATCTCTGATTTAGTCTGGCAAAAAGTGCATAAACTGCTATAATTAAATAAATGGAAAAAGAGTCAAATAAATTAGAGACGATGCGGCACTCCGCCTCACACTTGTTGGCGGCGGCTGTTTTGAAATTTTATCCCAAAGCCAAATTCGGCATCGGCCCAGCGATTGAAAATGGTTTTTATTACGATTTTGATTTGGGCGCGACAATTTCTGAGCAAGATCTATCAAAAATTGAAAATGAGATGTTGAGATTGAAAACCATCGATTTAAAAATTGAAAAAGAAACAATACCCAAAACGCAGGCATTACCACTTTTTACGAAATTAAACCAAGATTACAAGCTGGAATTAATAAACGAAATTAAAGCCAAAAGTGTCACGGTCTACAAACTTGGTGATTTTGTGGATTTATGCCGCGGGCCTCATGTATCCTCGACGAGAAAAATTGGTCCTTTTAAAATTATAAATACGGCTGGCGCCTACTGGCGCGGCAGCGAAAAAAACCCGATGATGACCCGGATTTATGGCACGGCTTTTGCCGATGAAAAAGATTTAAGTGAATATCTCAATAATCTGAGACAGCTGCAGAAATATGATCATCGCAAAATCGGCGCACAGTTAGATTTATTTTCCTTTCATCAACAGTCGCCGGGCGCTGTTTTTTGGCATCCCAAAGGCAAAATTTTATACGAAAATCTCATTAATTTTTCAAGGGAAATTCAAGCCAAATATGGCTATCATGAGGTTGCCGCGCCTGATATTTTAAATTTAGATATTTGGAAACAATCGAGCCATTATGTGCATTACAAAAACGCAATGTATTTTATCCAAGCTAAAAATGAGAGCATCAGCTACGCATTGCGGCCAATGGATTGCCCGGGTGAAATATTAATTTATAAAACGCAAACTCGTTCATTTAGAGAGCTGCCAATTCGTTTTTCGGAATACGGCACAATCTTCAGAAAAGAATTATCAGGCACTTTGCACGGATTATTTCGTGTTGTGCAATTTGTGCAGGATGACGCGCATATTTTTGTCACAGAAGAGCAGATTAAGGATGAAATTTCGCAAATAATTAAATTGGCCAAAGAAGTCTACCAGACTTTTGGTTTAGAATTTAAAGTTTTTCTTTCAACCAGACCGGCGGAATTTGTCGGTAAAGTTGAAGCCTGGGATAAAGCGGAGGCGGATTTGAAAAAGGCTCTAATAAACAACAAAATGGATTTTGAAATTGCTGAAGGCGAAGGTGCTTTTTACGGACCAAAGATTGATTTTCAACTGCAGGATGTTTTCGGCCGCAGCTGGCAGTGCGGGACAATCCAGCTTGATTTTCAAATGCCTGAGAAATTTGAAATGGAATATGTCGGCTCGTCCGGCAAACCGCAACGTCCGGTAATTTTGCACCGAACAATTTTGGGCTCAATGGAAAGGTTTATTGGTGTACTGCTGGAACATTTCAAAGGCAATTTGCCCTTGTGGCTTTGTCCTGTGCAAGTTCTTATTTTACCTATCGCTAGCCGACACCAAAAGGCGGCTGAAAAAGTAGCTGATGAGTTGAAACAAAAAAATATTCGAGTTGAAGTAGATAGCCGCAATTTAACCGTCTCTAAAAAAGTCAGAGAAGGCGAACTTGACAAAATTCCATACCTATGTATAATTGGAGACAAAGAAATCTCAAAAGATAAAATTAAAGTGGCTGTTAGAACGCGAGGTAAAGATATGGGCCAGCTGGCGTTGGCGAATTTTCAAAAGCAAGTTATATCCACAATCACAAACAAAAAATAATCAAAATAAAAACGTTCTTTAACACTTCGACTTTGCTTGCCCTGAGTAACATCGAAGGGCTCAGTGTTAATGGTGAGCGAAGTCGAACCATTGACAAATCCCCAAGTTGTTGGTAAGTTTGGGGGTTTTTCATATAGATTTGCTGGGATGGAAGGTTACCTAAGGAGGTGAAAAGCGATGGTAACCAGAGAAATGGTGGAAAACGTCGAGGAACGTCTAAAAATCGCCCAGGGTCGTCTAAGGCAGCTTTGCACAGTCTTGGAGAGTAAACGCATGCAGGATTGGGATTTTTTAATCGAAGCCGAGCGGGTTTTGAAAAAGTTCATTTTCTTCCGTCAAAAGCTGCTTTTGGAGCAGCTTACCGAGCATCTCAACGAAATTGATCGGGCAGATTTGGTAGAGAGAATCGCGGCGCAACTGAAAGGAGGTGAAAAAGGTGAAGTTCTTAGTTTGCGGTCCGGGCGAGATAGTGGAGGAATTTGAAAAACACGGCTGCATCCGAGATGGACCAAGTATCTGTGAGGGCCCAGAGGCAATCTTCCAATGTGTTGCCTTGAAGACACCAAATGGTTCCTCTTGGGATGGAATATTACAAATGGCAAAGGAGTTGGATCTAAAGTTTTTCTCTCAAGGTAGGCTGGTTGGATTGAGCTTCTTTTGTCCGCCTGATTTCATCCCCAAGGCAAGAGAGTTAGCCGGTAACCTCTGGAATTTTGAAAGAATACGTAATCCAAGGATACTTAGTCCAAACGGAGGCAAAAACAAAAATGGGAGGACAAGAACCTTCTAATCCCAGCAAAAAATCCGCCCGCGTTCAATCTCTTGGCGAAACAGACGATTTCTCTTTGCCAAATAGATTTTTCGCCAGAGGCGGACAGGCCAAAAGGCACCCTCAAAGAATTTCAGTTTCTAACAATTCTGACAGGGTGCCTTTTACATTAAATATAAAATGCTTGTTTAAAAATATAAATTTAAAAATATAAAAAAAAGAGTATAGTGCAGTTTTACTGAGATCGCAGTAAAACGTAAACGAAGTGGTGAATGTTAGGGGACGGTTCTCAAAATATCTTTCAAATCAAAAAAATTAGTGATTTAAATAATAGTTGATTTTTACTTTTTTGTTA
>PCRM01000022.1:9463-11647 GCA_002771215.1 Candidatus Nealsonbacteria bacterium CG23_combo_of_CG06-09_8_20_14_all_40_13
GAGCTTGACACACCTTGAAAAATTGCTTATCATAAATATGAAAGGCCTTAATGAGCAACAGATACGAAGACATCATTTTGCAAGCGCAAAAGATTATATATTGTCCGGCCTGCGGCCGCCATTATGAAGTTTCAGAAATAAAACTGCGTGGCTGTCTTGACAATGCTTACATTTTACAGACCATCTGTAGCCACGGCCATGCGCCCTTGATGACTATTTTTGTCACTTCATATCAAAACGGCGCAGAAAAATCGCAGGTTCACAAACAAGTTGAAAATAAAGAAAAACTGACCACTGATGACGTCATCAAAGCGCATCAGCAAATTGAGAAATTCAACGGCGATTTTGCTAAACTTTGGGGAAATCTAGAATAATGCACGAAACATTACAAGCAGACAAAAGGCAGCTGATTGGTAAAACAGTCAAACGACTTAGGGAGCAGGGTATGCTCCCCGCTGTTTTATATGGCCACCAATTTGAAACACTGCCCCTGACAGTACCAAAAAACGAATTTGAGAAAGTTTTTAAAAAGGCTGGCAGCTCATCCTTAGTTGACTTAAAAATAGAAAAAGATGAACCAATTAAAATATTGATTCACTCTATCCAGAAAGATCCGGTATCTGATGAGCTCATCCATACTGATTTTTATAAAGTCAAAATGACCGAAAAAATCAGAACAAACGTCCCTTTACACTTTGTTGGTGAATCAAAGGCCGTGAAAGAGCTCGAAGGTAATTTAATTGCTAATAAAGACACTATTGGAATTGAATGTTTGCCCGATGCCTTAGTTAATCAAATAGAGGTTGATATCAGCGTTTTGCAAACTTTTGAAGATAAAATAAAAGTTTCCGATTTGAAAATTCCGGCCAATATTGCAGTTTTAGATGACGGCGAAGAAATCGTTGCTTCAGTTGAGGAACCGCGAAGTGAAGCAGAATTAGCTGAGCTAGGAGAAGAAGTCAAAGAAGAAGAGGAAATTGAAAAAGTGGAAGCAATTGGAGAGAAAAAAGTTGAAGAAGGCGAGGAAGTGGCAGAAGAGGGCGTTGCCGAAGAAAAATCTGCGGGAAAGAAAGAATAAGGACCAATTTTCAATAAAAGTCATTTGCTTCTCGTCACCAAAAGATGTTCCCCTTACAGGAGCACCCTCGACAAGCTCGGGCTTCCTGTGGCGGTTGCCAGCCACTTTTGGTGACTGCGCTCATTCGTAATAAGATTATTTGAATTTACAATGAAGTATTTTATTTTCACCTTAGGTTGTCAAATGAACAGGTCCGACTCAGAAAGGATTGCCACGGTTTTGGAGTCTCAAGGACTTAAATCTGTCCCGATGGACGTCGAGGCGGATTTAATCATCGTCAATTCCTGTTCTGTCCGGCAGTCAGCAGTTGACCGAATTTGGGGAAAATTAAAAATTTGGAAGAAGTTTCCCCATCAACCAATTAACAAATTAACCAATAAATTAGTTTTCATCACCGGTTGTGTTTTACCGGCGGATAAAAAGAAATTTGAAAGTAAAGTTGATGCCATTTTCCCAATTTCTGATTTACCAAAATTACCCCAATATCTAAAGAGAAAGAGGAAACTTAAAATTTCAGATTATTTTCAAATTCCTGTTTGGACTTTGCAAAAAAAAGATGAGATTTTCATCCCCATTATGACCGGCTGTGACAATTTTTGCTCCTATTGTGCCGTCCCCTTAACCCGCGGCCGCGAATATTCCAGGGAGACCAAAGACATAATCTGCGAGGTGGAAAATGCCGTCAAAAAAGGTTTTAAAACAATTACACTTTTGGGGCAAAATGTGAACTCTTTTAAACCAAATTTTGTAAAATTGTTAAAAGTATTAGTCCAAATCCCTAGTGATTTTCAGATTAAATTTATGAGCTCAAACCCTCAAGATTTTCCTGATAAATTGGTTGAACTTGTCGCTCGCGAGCCAAAAATATCTAAAGAAATTCATTTGCCTGTCCAATCTGGTGACGATGAGATTTTGCGCAAAATGAATCGAAAATATACAACCACCCAATATTTAAAAATCGTTTCTACTCTCCGTTCTCAAGTCTCAAATCTCTATCTCACGTCTGATTTAATCGTTGGTTTCCCAGGTGAAACAAAAAAAGCTTTCCAAAATACTGTTAACCTTTGTAAAAAAATTAAGTTTAACAAAGCTTACATTGCCCAATA
>PCRM01000010.1:0-12397 GCA_002771215.1 Candidatus Nealsonbacteria bacterium CG23_combo_of_CG06-09_8_20_14_all_40_13
CACCGCCATAGGCGGAATATAATAGGAAAATTCTAAGCACCAAACCCTAAATCCTAAACAATACTAAATTTTCCAATAACCAAAATCCAAAACAAAAAGTTTAGAACATTTGAACAGTGTAATTTGTTTAGAGTTTAGGTTTTACTGCGATCGCAGTAAAACGTTAACATTCGGGACAACGTGGATTTGTTTGGAATTTAGAAATTGAGATTTAAAATTTGGTCTTTTAATGTGTAACCATCAACAGCCTAATTTCTGAGCAATATCTCCTTTTATATCAGTAATTTTGATTCTTCCCTGCTTCATTGAATCTCTATCTCTTAAGGTTACTGTCTTATCCTTTAAAGTTTGAAAATCGACAGTAACACAATAAGGTGTGCCAATTTCGTCTTGTCGGCGATAGCGTCGGCCAATTGAGCCTGTTTCGTCATAAAAAATATTCCAGCAGGGCTTTAGAGCCTGATAAATTTCTTGGGCGACTTGTGGTAGTTTCTCCTTGTTAACCAAAGGGAAAACAGCTACTTTAACAGGAGCCAGTAAATTGGTAAAATGCAAAACAATTTCGTTTTCGCTGGCGGCTTGGCTGGTGGTAGTACGGGATTTAGTTTCTTCAAAGGCCTCACAAATCACAGCCAGCGCTAATCTCTCAATACCCAAAGTTGGTTCAATAACATAAGGCCAATATTTTTCTTTTGAATCTTGGTCAAAATACTTTAAATCTCTACCGGATGCTTTTTCGTGTGACGATAAATCAAAATCAGTACGGTTGGCTACTCCGGCTAACTCTTTCCAACCAAAAGGGAAATTATAATTTATATCAACTGTCCTTTTGGAATAATGAGCTAAGGATTTTTTTGGGTGTTCAAATAATTTCAGATTTTCTTTTTTAATGCCTAAATTTAAAATAAATTTTTGCCAATCAGCCAGCCATTGATCAAAATATTTCTCATCTTGACCAGATTTCACAAAATATTCAATTTCTGCAATTTCAAACTCACGTACACGAAACAGAAAATCTTTGGTATTGATTTCATTGCGGAATGACTTGCCGATTTGAGCAATGCCGAAAGGCAATTTCAGCCGCGAAGTTTCCAAAATCTGTTTAAAATCAACAAACATTCCCTGAGCAGTTTCTGGACGTAAATAAGTTTTTGTTGACTGATCCTCTACCACCCCAATATGGGTTTTGAACATGGCATTGAAAGATTTAGGACTGGTAAATTCATGCTTGCCGCCTTGCTGGCATTTTTCATCTGTTAAATCATCGACTTTGAAGCGCTGATGGCATTTTTTGCACTCAACTAACTGGTCAATAAAGCCTTTTTCATGGCCGCTGGCCTGCCAGACTTTATTTGACATAATAACTGACGACTCTAAACCAACAACATCTTCTCTATCCTGTACAAATGTTTTCCACCAAAGATTTTTAATGTTATTTTTAAGCTCGACGCCATAGGGCCCAAAATCATAAAAGCCGCCTATTCCTCCATAAATTTCCGAAGAAGGCCATATAAAACCCCGTCTTTTCGCCCATGACACAATTTTTTCCAGTTTGTTTTCGTTTTCCATCACAATTTTATTTTAAAGTTAATCTTAAAAATTTACAACTTATATAAAAAGCAAGGCGCTAATTTGAATAGATATTGAGTGAGTTCTTGCTGAAGAAAACCGTCCCGCAGGCTGAGCGGGCATGGCTCCGCCGATGAGGCGGGGAGCGAAGCCGAGGTACCGAGCGGCGTTCGGCACGCTGGGACGAACGACCGCGTGTTTTCGTAGTAAGAACGAACGATAATTTATCATATATAATATGAATTATTTATACACCCTCGGCACCGAGGATGGGATGCGCGCCACAATTTCATGCGGGATAGTATCAAGTTTTTCAGCAATTTCAAAAACCGTAAGTTCATCTTTCCCCTGCCTGCCGATTAAAACAGCTTCATCGCCGCTTTGGGGAAAAATATCATCTGGAACTAAAACTATGGTTTGGTTCATACAAACCCTGCCGATGACCTGACAGCGCTTGCCTTCAATCAAAACCTCGCCAAGATTTGATAAATCCCTGGCAAAACCATCGGCATAGCCCACCCCTAAAATAGCAATTTTGGTCGGCTTTTTGGTTTTATAAGTGCTGCCGTATCCCACTAAAGCGTCTTTTGATAACTGTTTAACCTGCATAATTTTTGTTTTAAAGGAAAGAGCAGCTTTTTGCCCCTGCCAATCCGGCGCCAGGCCATAAATGGCAATACCGCATCTGACCATATCAAAATAAGTTGTCGGCAACTTTAAGGTGGCCGCCGAGTTAGCAAAATGCACTAATGTCGGCCTTTCAATGCCTTCTTTTTGCAATTGGAAGAGCAAATTTTGAAAATTAACAAGTTGTTTTTGGGAATAAACAGAATTGCTGGCGTCAGCCAAATGGGAATAAATCCCCTCTATTTTTAATGCCGAGAGAGTAACAGCTTGCCTTAAAAGCAAAACTGCTTCTTTTTCCATTTCTCCCATCCGATTCATGCCCGTATCCACTTTGACATGGCATTTTACACTTCGATTTTGCCTTGCAAGATATCTAGACGCCCCCCTCGCATAACTAACGTTATACAAGGACAATGTAACATCATAATCTGCCGCCAATTTTAGTTTATCTATGTCAACATAACCCATCACTAAAATCGGGCATTGGATTCGATTCCCCCTTAAAGTTAATGCCTCGTCCAACGAGGCAACCATCAAATAATCCGCGCCGCAATTCCAAGCGGTCTGCCCTACTTTCACTAATCCATGACCGTATGCATTGGCTTTGACAACTGCGCCAAATTTAACTGCCGAACCAATTTTTTGTTTGAGTTTAGCAATGTTGTGTTCAATAGCTTTTAAATTAATTTCAACCCAGTTGAGCATCCTACTCCTTTAAAATTATTTTATCTTTTCCAAAAATCCAGCCGAAGATAATTTCTTTTCAAGAGTGTAATTTAAAAATAAGGATAAAATTCTCTTCATTTCTTTTTTAACTTCTATACTTGCCTTAATTTTGGAAAATTTATCCAGATCTTCTTGAAGCATTAAGCGTAGTAGTTTAATCGCGGAAACAGAAATTTCAATCGCTGTAGGATCTTCTTGCCTGCAGTCAATATCAAGCACACCGCCCTCTTTTGGCGAGAAAAAATTTCGTGTTGGCTTAAGTTTTTCTTGACAGTGCATACAGCGGCCAAAATGCGGCCGGAAACCGAGGTATTTTAAAAGATTTATTTCAAAATAGCGGAGATAAATTTCATCATTTTTTAAAAGTATCTTTTGCAGCACTTTCAAAAGCAGATGGAAAATTTTTAAATTTGGTTCATGCTCTCCGGTTGTTTTGTCAACCAATTCGGCGAGATAAAAAACAGCTGCCGTTTTTTTTAAATCCTGGCCTAAAATTGGAAAACATTCTATCGTCTGCGCTTCAATAATCACATCCAAAGTTTTTCCTTCAGCCAAAACTAAATTAGTGAGACAAAACAGGTCTAAATGACCGGCTAGTCGCGATAATGTCTTTCTCACTCCTTTGGCTTTGGCCCGCACTTTGCCGAATTTATCAGTAAAAATAGTTAAAATTCTGTCCGACTCGCCAATATTATTTTTTTTAATAATAAGTCCGTGGCATTTAAATGTGGCCATTAATTTCCTTTTTAGTTCAGAATTATTAAATTAAGCCGCTAGGCATTGCTGCATTTTCTTTTGAGCTTGCTCTAATTCTTCGTACGTGTTAATGCCCAGCCATTCGTTTGGCTCTTTCATTATGAAAGATTCAATTTTTTTGCCTTCTTTCACGGCAAGGCCGACTACATCCGTCAAAAAATATTCGCCGGTAATATTTTTCTTCACTTTTTTTAGAGCCGGCCAGAGGAACGAGGGTTTAAAACAATAGCAGCCGCAATTAACTTCTTTGATTTTTTTCTGGGTGGCCGTTGCTAATTTCTCCTCAATAATGCCCAAAATTTTGCCGTCTTTGTCCCTTAAAATGCGACCTAAACCGGCAGGATTATTTCTGACTAAAGTCAACAAGCTTAAATCGGCATCGTCTTTTTGATGAGCTAAAATTAAATTTACCAGCGTTTCCGGTTTGTAAAAAGCCGAATCATCGCCATTTAACACCAAAATTGTCGCGGTTTCCGGCAAAATTTTATCTTTTGCACACATTACTGCATGACCCGTTCCTAATCTTTTTTGTTGCAAAGCAAAATCATATGGTGGAAACTGTTTTTTAATCACTTCATATTTAAAACCAACGACAATCACCGGCTTGATTTTAATTTTTTTCAGCGTATCCAAAATATAAGAAATTATTGGTCGGCCGGCCAAGAGATACATCACTTTGGGGATATTTTTAGCGTTAATGCGCGTACCCTTGCCAGCACCTAAAATAATGGCTTGAACATTTTTCATAATAATCTCCTCTACTTTTGGCATCCCGGACAAAAATGGGCTGTCCGGCCGCCAATTTTGACGGTTTGCACCTTACCTTGGCAATGATAACAAGGCAGTCCTTTGCGTTGATATACCTGTCTTTTTAATGCATATGTTCCCTTTTCGCCCGTGGTTCGGCGATATGTGTCAATGGAAGTGCCTTTGGCTAAAATTGCCGCCCTTAAAATCTTCAAAATACCCTCATAAATTTTTTCAATATCTTTTTGGTTTAAATCTTTAACTTTTTTTAAAGGATGAACTTTAGCAAAATATAAAATCTCATCTGAATAAATATTGCCGATGCCGGCGATAAAGCTTTGGTCCATCAATAATGGTTTAATTTTGGCGTTTGGTTTTTGGGCTAACATTTGCTGAAATTTTGCCAGCGTAAATTCTTTTGATAACGGCTCGGGGCCGTACTTTTCCTTGTTGATGGCTTTTTTCAAATCCTCTGTGCCAAATATTTTCACCCAGCCAAATTGCCGCAAATCGTTAAATAACAGCCGACTGCCATCGGAAAGTTTGAAAATCACATGAGTATATTTGTTAATCCTTTCGCCAACTTTGGTTTTGTCCTTGCCCGCTGGCAAATAAATAAGCTGGCCGGTCATTTTAAGATGAAAAAGCAGGTTCAAACCGCCACCAAGTTTGACAATTATAATTTTGGCACGACGGCTAACAGAGGCAATTTTGGCGCCGATTATTTTTTTAATGTCGCCCACAACCATTTTGGGTAAATTATAATTTACCTCGGCGATTTTTTTGCCGACAATTTCGTTTTTTAATTCGGAAACAATGGTCTGCACTTCCGGCAATTCCGGCATCTAAATCTCCTTTTCTATATCAAAAAAGCAAAAATCTTTTGCTAAATATATTATAGAGCATATTACATTGACAATGAACGCTTTTGTCAAGTATTTATTAAAAAAACAATTGATTAAAAAAAGAAAGATAGAAAAAGGTGGGTATAGTTTTTAGATCGAAGTATATTAAATTAAAAAAATAGAAAAATCAAAAGGTTTAGAAAAATCGCATAATAATGCTGGAGCATTTCTATGCGATAAATTTACCACCCTTTTTACTTATTTCTACTTAATAGATTTTTTACTTTTTCTCCTGTTTCTCGTCCCATATCTCCTGTCTCATTTCTCTATCACCACTATTACTTTCTCATTTTCCTTCAGTCCATCCTGCCAATCGGCCGCGGCGGTGTACAAAACCTTTTCATCATAAACATAGTCATAACCTTTTCTTGTACCGACATCCATCGCAATAAACTTGTCGCCATCATATCCTTTAACCACCAACATATGATAAATTGGGCCGGGCTGACGATAGTTGGGATTATACAGTTTGCGGCCAGCCGTCGGCACAATCACCGGGTTACCAGCGGCAATTTCTTTTTTAATATCCAAAATGGAGATATTTCTTACCGCTTTGACATTTTTATAGCCCAAATAATCTTTCGCCAGCTGCGCAATTTGTTCTGCACCCAAATCAAAATGCCCGTCCCAATTTTTCAGCTGCCAAGCCACCATGTCCTGGATTTCCCGCTCGCCTATTGCCGAATTTAACGGGGTATTTTTCAGAAAATGGTCAACTACAATTAAGGAGGCCTCTTCACAGGCATCCTCATGCAATTGGTCCCAATGGGCGTAAGGCGCCTGCGGTACAAAAGACATTTTTAAATTGGCTTTGGTGGGCAGAGATTCTTCTTGTTTGCTCTCAATTTTGGGCGGCTCTAATTTGGTCGGATTTTGAACTGAAGTTTCAGCTTTTTGCTCAGTCGGTGCAGGATTTGCCGCGGGTACTGCTTCGTTTTCGCCGGTAGTTTTTGGCTTACAACCAACAAGAAAAACAATTAAAAACAAAGTTAAAATTGTCAGGCCGATTTTTTTCATGGCAAAAACTCTTGAGCGCGCAATTTACGGTGATATTGGATGGTAAAACGATGCGCCTCATCTCTAATTTGCACAATTTTTTCCTTGAGCAATTTAATTTTGGGCGTTTTTTTTGAAAAAAAACAAATCCGCTTTTTTTCGTTGCGGCCCTTTGGCCACAGCAATGATTGGAATTTTCAATTGATATTTTTTAACCGTTCAACGATATGCCAAAATAGGTCTTTTGAAAATTTCTAAGACCTTACTTTATATACTGACTTTACCAAAAATATATTAACAGAAATTAAAATTTTTGCAAGTATTGAGAAAACTAAACTTTTTCCAAAGGAATATTAACTGAAACAAATGGTTTTTCTTTGGTCGTGGTGATAATTCCTTGAGTGTAAATATTGTGGTGCAAACCATCATTTTTAACCTCAATTTTAGCCAGGAATTGATAACCTTCTTTTGAAACCTCAAGGAAATATTGCCCTGGCGGAACTAAAAAGCCAAACCGGCCTGTTTTATTAGTCACCTTTATTTCTTTTAATTCTTTGTAAGAAGTATCAAAAATTTTAACCGTGGCTGTCTCAATTGGTTTTTTGCTTTCATAGTTATAAATTACTCCCCAGCTAACCTTGGCAATTCTTCTTTTAACTTCTGCGTAGATAAGTAGGATATAAATAATAAGAAAAATAGGGGTGTAAAATTCGAAGAAGAAAAGTAGAGATAAAATGGCAATAAAGATACCAACTATCAGAAACGGTAAAGTGATATTGGAGATAAAAAGACGAAAAGGTAAATTGGCTTGATAGAAAGCTTTCTTAAAAATATTTTTGTTTAGCTGTGCTTTTATTTCTTCATAAGACATGGGATCAATAGGGATATTGGAGTTGATAATGGTGCCATCCTTTTGACAGGTCAAAACTGCTCCGTGGTATAAGTTGGTGTAGATATCATCTTGAGGGGTGCCTGCTTTAATCAGCTTAGAGGCAAAGATAAAGCCGGGTTTGGTCACCGTTACAAAATAATCACCAGCCGGCACGGCAAAACCAAAACGCCCGTTATTATCAGTGACTCTGGTTTCTAAAAGACGACGCTGGGGATGAGAGAAAATTCGAACAACAGCTATAGAGATAGGTGCTTTGGATACCGCATCGTAAACTACTCCCCAAGGTTTTCTTTTTCTCTTCAGACCTAATCTTTCTAAAATTAGATTAAATAGATAATACAAATACCAGGGAATATTCCAAAAACCGCTGACAAATAAAATAGAAATTGTGGCGACAGCCACTACCGTTGGTTTTAAAACGGTATTGGCTAAGGGTAAAGTTAATTTAACCGCTAAAACGGTTTCTTGCGGAATAAACTTGGCTAATGCTTTTTCAAAAAAAGTTGGCGGGGCGGCTAAAACTTTCGCCCTCTGTCCTTCAATCAAATCATGCCAAAACCCTCCACTGATATAAAAATCTTTAACATTTGAGGAAGGACTTTTCATTTGATTTATATCTGCTAAATCTCCCCAGGCAGAATGGGAATCCTCGCCCAACAATCCTTTTACCTGTGGCAAAGTGGCTTGCCAACGACCATCTTGACCGACACTGGTTAAAACTGTTTGCTCACCTGGAGAAGCAATATTTAACTGCACAACGCCAAAATCAGCCGCTGTGCCTGAAATTTTCAACTCTCCATCTTCGACTTTGGCTTCTAAAATTACTGGGGGATGGGGCAAGATTTCAATAGTGTGTGAGACGCTACTGGAATTGCCGTCATTGTCTTGAACAATTAAAGATAAAGCATAGCGACCGGTAATTTGATAGGCATGTTTAGCTACGGCTTGGGTTTGTTCTTGAGCAAAGGCAGTGGAAAGAAAACTTTGTTTCTCTCTCGTCTGTTGTGTGGTGGTTTCTTTTGATACTGGGATAGGTAAAACAGGAACCAAACCTTCGTCAGCAAAATTCCAATCATATTTGGTAATCTGCCCATCGTCATCAAAAGAGCCGGAGGCATCAAAAGACACCTCTTGCCCCCTTAAAACCCATTTTGGACCCATAAGGATAGCATTGGGCGAAGCCGTTGTCACGGTTGGTTTAACAAAGGTAATAATCGGTCTTTGATTTAAGGTAACATTGTCAGTTTCATCAGTGGCAATAATGACAGTTTGCCCGGGTTTGGAAGAGGTAATATAACCGATAGTTAGCCCATTTGAATCAGTTAAAGAAGCCGGCTGGGTAATCAGATCCAAGGAACCTCGAGAAGAAGAAATAACTACCTTTTTGCCAGACACCGGATTGCCATTTGTATCCTTCAAAATGATGGTAATAGTGGCTGTTTGACCGATATTTAAGGTTGAGGAAGAAAATGTCACCGTGGAAAGAGAATCAGAAACGGTAGAGACAATAGCTGTCTCATCAGAAAGAGTAAAAGTAGCGCTTTCTGACCAAACACCTTCATCACCATCATCATCCCAAAATTTGACTCGCCAAAAATAGGTGACATTGCCATCATTTAAAGTGAGATTTTGAGAAGGTGTTGTCCCAAAAGCACCGTAAACGAGGTCTTGACAGCGATTGCCGGCTGTGCAGTTGGCGACACTGGTGCCTGAAGAACCTGAATCCCAGTGAGTAACAGACGCAAAACCACTGTCAGTTGAAACCTGAATTCTAGCTTTGTTGGCAATATCACCGCTGTCTGGATCGTTATAGATGGCGGAAAAAGCGGGAGTTATATCAGCCAAATCAGTGGGATTAGTCTGCCCTGCCTGGGCAGTATTGTTATTAGAATACAAGGAGGTTGGAGCAGTGGGCGCAGTATTAACCAGATAAGTAACAGTAAAATCATTTAGGGTTGGGGAATTGGTTCCATCGCCTTCTAAAAGCAACCTTAACTCTAACCAAACATTATTGGCTGTACCAGAAGAATTGATATTGTCAGAGGCGCCCGAAGCTGTAATCTCCGACCCCCACGACGCAGATGCCAGACCTACCTCGGTGGAAGCCGACCTGGTTTGGAATTTGATTAATGAGGAACCAGGAGTGGAGCCACTCCAAGAAAGTGTCCCCCATCTGCCTATTCCACCGGCATTTATCTTCAAATTAGTAATATTGCCCGAAAAATTGTATTGAACGGTTAGCGCATCTACTTCGGGGCTGGTGGTGCCATTGGTAGCTAAAACCGCTTTCCAGCGCAGGTCATTGCCTGTATTGGCAAAAGTTAGAGCACTATCCAAAGTAGCCGATTCCCAGTTTACCCCCCCATCGGCTGATAAATAATAAGTGACTGTTTGCCCATTTAAAGTTTGGGTAGCGGAAATTTTAGCGCCAGTTATCGTGTCCGTGCCGCTATTTACTTTCAGCGACTGACCTTGTTGAGAAGGCATATATTGGGATACATGAATAACGGCTACACTGCCGACCGCGTAGCCGATTAAATCGGAAGTAAAATAGACGGAGTAAAGGATGTTCGTGATACCAATAGAAACTCTAGACCAAGATTCGCCCGAATTAGTCGTCTTTAAAATGGTTGCCATCGCATCATCACTGTTCCCGACCGCATAACCGGTGGTTGCCGAAGGAAAGTGAACAGAATTCAAAGCGTTAGTAGTACCGCTGGTTTTGGCTACCCAGGTTTCTCCCGCGTCAGTCGTCTTTAAAATTGTGCCAAACCCACCGACGGCATAACCCGTTGTGGCGGAAGTAAAATATACCCCCGACAAAGTCTGGGTTGTACCGCTTGTCTTGGCTACCCATGTCTCTCCAGAATCAGTTGTTTTTAGAATGGTACCATTGTTTCCAACCACATAGCCAGTTGTTGACGAGGTAAAGTAAACCGACGAAAAATGCTGATTTGTGCCGCTGGTTTTAGCTACCCAATTAGTGCCGCCATCGGTAGTTTTTAAGATGGTTCCCAATCCACCATCCAGCTGGCCAACGACGTAGCCGACAGTGTCAGAAATAAAATAAACGGAGGTTAGATAGCTCGTTTTACCGCTTGTCTGGGGTGACCAGGATTCTCCCGAATCAGTCGTCTTAATAATCGTCCCAGCCTGCCCAACTGCATATCCTATTGTTGAAGAGGGGAAATAAACTGAATATAAAATATTAGTTGTACCGCTTGTTTTTTGAGTCCAGGTTGCACCAGCATCTGTTGTCTTATAAATGAGCCCATAGTCCCCGACTACATAGCCAGCTGTCGCAGAAGGAAAATGAACCCCCCATAAACCACAACCGTTTAGAGAACAATTGTCGAAACCCTTCAGTTTGGCTGACCAAGAGGAACCCGAGTCGGTAGTTTTTCTAAGTACGCCATAGTCCCCGACTACATAGCCGGTCGTGGCTGAAGGAAAATGAATAAATTTAAGATTTGCGGTTGTGCCGCTGGTCAGCGGGGACCAGGATTCGCCTGAATCAGTTGTTTTTCTAATTACTCCAGCATCCCCAGCTACATAACCGGTTGTGGCCGAAGTAAAGCTTACCGACAATAACCACGTGCTGATGCCGCTGGTTTTGGCTACCCAAGTTTCGCCCGCGTCAGTCGTCTTTAAAATTTTACCTTCCCCACCGACGGCATAACCCGTTGTGGCGGAAGTAAAATTAACTTTGTATAAACTCTGAGTTACACCACTTGTTTTACTCTCCCAAGTCTCGCCCGCATCTGTACTTTTCAAGATAGTACCAGTCTGTCCAACGGCAATGGCAGTACTTGAGTCGGCAAAAGTGAGACCGTATAGATCATTAGCAGTACCGCTGGTTTTAGACGAATAGTTAGCCCCGCCATCAGTCGTTTTAATTATTTTACCTCCATTGCCAACCATTACCCCTGTCGTCTCCGAAATAAAGTAAGTAGACTGCAAATCGACGCCTGCCCCAGTTACTTTCTTCGTCCAAGTTTTGCCACCGTCAGTCGTTTTTAGAGAATTACCTGATGCAGCAGAGATATAACCGACACTTGCCGAAGGAAAATAAACGGAGATTAAAACGCCATTATAACCATCGCTAGATCTAGCTAACCAGCTGGCGCCGCCGTCATTGGTATATAAGATGGTAGCCGACGTGCCAACAGCGATGCCGGTGGTCTCTGAAATAAAATAGAGTCCATATAAAGTGTCGCCGAACATTTTGGTCGTCCAATTATTTTCATTTTTTAATTTACCGTCGGTGGTGTTCCAGTCGGCATTGGTGTTGGTGGTATCTTTATAAGTGGTGGTGCTAAAGCTTTCACTGAAAGAATCAGGGTTGGTCGTGACCGAGCCAGCCGAAGCATCATCGGGATTGCCTGAGCCATTTAAAGTAACCCGGCTTTGAGTAGTCGGGCTGTTAACCGTTGATTTGTTATTATTAAAATCGTTATAAGTTGTCCAAGTGGCGCTGGAGGTAGCGGCCAAGGTCGGTTGGGGAATGATTGATTGAAAAAGTATTGTCGAAATAAGCAATAAATATAAAACTAAAGTCGCTATGTGGACTTTTTGATAATGCGGGTTTAAGTGCCAATTGTAATAGAACCGTGATTTATTTCTGAAATAGTGATGAGCGGGAGCCAACGGATAAAAGAGAGTCCTTGTTGAATTTTGAATAGCAACTATTTTTTGATCAATTTTCCTTTTTTCGTCTTCTAAACAGCTTAGTTTTCTCTTGTCTTGAGGCAAAAGCAAATCATCAGTTTTATTGTCTGATTTTTTACTCTTCCAAAACTTCTTAAAAAAATTACCCAGACCTGGCAGTTTCCCTCCTTTTTTCGCTCTCTAACTTTAATTATATCGCATAATAGATAAATTCAGTAATAAGGGGACGGTTCTCTTTTAACCTGATATTTAGGCGATTTATTACCAAAATTGCTTCCAGTTTGAGTTAAAATTTTTCAGTTTTATTGGCAGCGCCAGGGGGAATCGAACCCCCGTTTAGAGCTTGAAAAGCTCTCGTCCTAACCACTAGACGATGGCGCCAAATTTATCCTATCGCCCCGCAGGAGATAGGAACCCGAAGGGCGACAACCTCTAAGTGAGCAAGAAGTCATTTTACTGCTTCACTATTGACTGCTGACTGCTTTACTCGGCGCTTCGTGCCGCAGGCGGG
>PCRM01000010.1:12510-12652 GCA_002771215.1 Candidatus Nealsonbacteria bacterium CG23_combo_of_CG06-09_8_20_14_all_40_13
TAGTATTTCGCCTGGTACACTGCTGACTGCTCATTATTGACTATATTTACTCGGCACTTTACGCCGCTGGTCGCAGACCATGAGCGAGCATTGAACGAGTCGAATGGCGCCCCGGAAGGGAGTCGAACCCCCAACCTTCTGG
>PCRM01000010.1:12678-37173 GCA_002771215.1 Candidatus Nealsonbacteria bacterium CG23_combo_of_CG06-09_8_20_14_all_40_13
AGCTACCGGGGCGAATGAGCTATTGGCTGTTAGTCGTTAGCTGTTAGCCGACATCCAGCTTCCCTTCTAAAGACCAATGACTAATGACCAATGACTAATGACCAATGACTAATGACCAATGACTAAAGACCAATGACTAACGACAAACGACTAATTTTGGGGTGGCTAAGCGGAGTCGAACCGCTGATTGCAGGGCCACATCCTGCCGTGATGCCGCTTCACCATAGCCACCATGTGATTAGCTATTAGTCGTTAGCTATTGGTTTTTAGAAAGGGAACGGATTAAGCCGTGCAGCATTTTGCCGACAGTTTCTGCTTGTCTTAAAACCTTAGCAATGTTTATTTTGGAATACAAGCTTTTAATTATCATTAACCCAGCAACTGTTTCATATTGTGACTTAACTGATATTCTAAGAAAAAATTTAAATTCTTTATCAGTCCCTGTGCCGCAACCTTCGGCTAAATTTAGGGAGATTGAAATTGCAGACCTGCGAAGTTGATCCGCTAAACCATATCGTTCAGACAGAGGTAATTCTTTTATCACGCTATAAACTAATTTTATCAATTTTAAAGATTCATCCCAAACTTTCAGCTTTTCAAATTTATACATCTTTTATGCTTTTTCTTAATGGCTAACGACCAACGACTAAAGACTAATGACTAGATTGCCATATTCCTTGTTTTTTCCTATTGTCTAACGTCTAATGACTAACGACCAACGACTAAAGACTAACGACCAACGACTATTCATGGCGCCCCAGACAGGAATCGAACCTGTAACCTCCACCTTAGAAGGGTGTTGCTCTATCCTTTGAGCTACTGGGGCAAATTAGCTATTGGCTATTAGTCATTAGCTGTTGGTTTTAGATTATCTAACGACTAAAGACTAACGACAAACGACAAATTTTGGAGCGGGTAACGGGAATCGAACCCGTATATCAAGTTTGGAAAACTTGCGCACTACCATTATGCTATACCCGCATATTTAGCTGTTAGCTGTTCGCTATTAGTTATTAGAAATATTGCTAAGAGCTAACAACTAAAGACTAACGACTAACGACTAACGACTAACGACTAACGACTAATTCCTGGTCGGAGTGCCGGGATTCGAACCCGGGATCTCCTGCTCCCAAAGCAGGTGCCTTAAGCCACTAGGCCACACTCCGAATTGACTAAATTATATCTCAAAAATTACCTCAAGTCAACATAGTTGTAAATTAACTTTTGACTGTCTCTAAACCCAATTCTCCTTTGGCTGACTTTTTGGTTGTCACTTGAAATGTGAGATACCTGCCCAACATTAATCTTGTTTGGGCGTCCAGCGCAGGAAAAGAGCTAAAGAAAATCGCCTGTATCGGCACCAAAACCCACTGGGCCAACATTTCCAAAAATTTGGCTTTTTTGTATTTTGGCGGTCTGGGCGGCAGCAAAAGAGTTGAAATGGAAGCAGAAATAAACAGGCCAAGCCAAGCTAAAATAAGCAAAAATCGGGCCACGACGGGAAAATTATAACCTAAAACCGTGTTTTTAAACTCGCCGCCAAACCAAATTGGCCACCAAGCGACAAAACCGATAAATAGTGAAGCTGTTGCCCAGGTAAAATTACCTTCAAAAAGGCGCCAGACTTTGACTGCTTTAGACAAAAATGGGACAGCTTTATTTTGTATTGACTGCAAAACAACTGGCGAGAAATGCTCTACTCCATACGCCCAACGTCGACGCTGTTGGTATAAACTTTTTAAAGTTTGCCAAAAATTTTCGGACAACACCGCGTCCATATAAACCGGTATAAACATTGGGACAACTTGATGGTTGCCGTCGTAGGCAAAATAGGCACGCCAAAATTGACCCGAATCTTCATTAACCACAGTAGTATACCAATAATTTATTTCAATTAAAGTTTTCATACTCATGGCGTGAGTGGAAAAATTCACCAGTCGCCAGGGTCTGGTCGCTTCCACCAACTGCCAAAATGAGGAAGAAAAAGCTAAAATTCTGGAGAGCGCCGGCGCTTCCCAGATGTTATTGGAATACAAAGGTATCGGTTGGTAACTGGAGAAATCACGGTTGGGGTTGATGACGTAATTGTAGGTTAAACAGGCAAAATATTTTGGGTGGAAGCGGCTGTCAGCATCAGCTGTGGTCACAATCACGTTGTCATAATTAATTTTCTTCCCGTCTAAAAATTTCCTAAGTTGTTTGGCCGCCCAGGTTACATTGGCTCCTTTGGCTTTAACCTCGCCGGCTATATGGTCGGGATGCTCCGTCACCAGAAAAGCAAAAAAATGCTTGCCAAATTCTTTGGCTAAAATTTCACCGTATTGCCTGGCGCGCAGTTTATCGCGTTCTTCGGTAGCCAAGACAAAAATGATTCTTTTTTGAGGAAAGTCGGCGGCGGCTGCAGATTGGATAGAGGCACGCAAAGTTTCAATTTCTTCTTTGTAAGTTGCTAAAATAATCGCATTATAAATCCCCCGCCAATCAATTGTGGTGCCTTCCACCTTCAAAGCCCGGCATTTGCCCAACCAATCAATTCTGATTTCCCGCTTTAAACTCCTGTATCCTTGAATCAAGTGGTAGCCGATAATCAAAGCTTTATAAAGCCAGTAAATATCAAAACACAAAATAAAGGTGGCGACTGCGCCGGGTATAATAAAAGATAAGATTAACGGCAAAATGAGTGCTGACCAGCTCAAAGCGCCAGGCAAGATTTCTAAAGTTCTGTGCCACCGGCGCAGTTTCGGCAATAATTTCAAATCAGAGACCGGAGAAATATAATTTTTTTTAGTTTCCATTTTACAAACTCTGATAAATGAATAAATATCTAAGGTAAACTAAGGTTAAAATTTGAATTAACAATGCGGTGCCCAAGAGTAAAAAACTAATAAGTTTATTTTTTTGGAAAGCCCAAAGTGCGACAATTATATTTAAAACAAAGAAGGCCGAAGCCAAAACGAAAGGCGTAAAATTATATTTTATCTTTATCGCCCAGAGCAGCCAGTAAACTGCCAGACAGACGCCGGAGGCACCCAGTATAAAAAGCATAGCTTTATCTTGCCAAAAAGGATTTCTAATAAACTCAAAGATTTTTTTCATCATTTTTATGAATTGTTTATCCCGACTTGTCCCGAGTGTAACCGAGGGAGCGCAGTCGAGGGATTTATCCCGAGCGCAGTCGAGGGAGAGCCAACGGCAGGACTTGAACCTGCAACCTGACGCTTACGAAGCGCCTGCTCTGCCATTGAGCTACGTTGGCATAGGCGACTGAGCGGTAGACCGGATTCGAACCGGCGGCCTCTTCCTTGGGAAGGAAGCATTCTACCACTGAACTACTACCGCACAACTTTCCCGTCTACCCAAGATTATAGCAATAAATTAACCTTTAGACAAGGAGGAAAGACCATTTCTGTGCTATTTTCAAAATAAACTCTCTTGCGACAACTCATCTTTTGGTAAAATAATTTCCACTTTGCCATAAACGCCATCATAACCCGGCTCAACTTTGATTTGGCCTTGGCGCATCGCTTTAATCCCCTCTAAAACTTTGGGCTGATTGGCGGTCAATTTTTCCAGAGGCGTGTCAACCAAAATATTAAATTCGTTGCCATAAATGTTAATTAATTTCAAGTATTCTTGCATAACCGCTTGGCTTACTTTCCCCTGCCCTAAACTAATAGCAATTACCTCCTGAAGCGGGACGAGTTTTTTAAAACCTGGAAAATTAGGCGCCTGGTAATTCTCGTCTCTGTCAGCTAAATCATCAACCCGGTGCAAAACACCGATGGTTAACGGTTTTTTGCATACCGGACAAATATTCTTGGCAGTTTTCGCTTCCTTAGGCGAAAGAACAATATTGCAGGCGCGATGGCCATCAAAGTGATATTTGCCTTCCTCGGGGAAAAACTCCACCGTGTATAAAATTTTTTGAGGATTTTTTGTTTTTAAGGCGTCCATAATCCCCTCGTAACTGGGCTCTGGCAAGTCAAAAACTGTTAATTCCCTGCCTAAATTTTGAGGTGAATGGGCGTCAGAGCAAGAAATTAAAGAAATTTTATCTAAAGCTGAAAGTCGCCAGTTCATTTGCGCGTCTGAAGAAAGTCCGGTTTCAATAGCGAAGATTTTATCAGATAAATCTTGAAAACATTCTTCAATCTTGTCAAAGCCGGATTTAGAACCAAAAATAGAAAACCACGGTGTCCAAGCATGCGCCGGGACAATTACACATCGAGGGTCGATATCAAAAATAATTTGAGCCAGATTATAGGCAGATATTCCAATAATCGGTCTGCCGTCGGCATAAAGATTGCCGATTGTTGACAACTTATTATTGATTTTCAAAACAGTATCAATTGATGGCGCAAAAATTAGCAAGTGAATTTTTCTGACTTTACCTTGCCAAGTATAAATGTTAGAAATCTCGGTTGTCAGGATAAAATTGGGACCTTTGCCATCTTTAAGTTTTAACAAGCCGTTAGGCAGCTGTTCAAGCTTCTTCTTTATTTCGGAGAACCAGAAAGGATGGGTAAAATCCGCCGTACCAACCAAATCAATTCCCTTAAAATTGGCCCATTTACTGATGTTATCCAAGTCCATATCGCGGGAGGTAGCTCGCGAATATTTGGAATGGAGGTGAAAATCAGCTACTACTCTCATCAAAACTCCAAATTAATTTTAGCACCAATTTATCCACTTGACAAAAATAATATTGTCTTTTACATTAAAGGTAGATTACCTTGACCTTCGAGGCAGCATGCTGGAAGAAAAATATTGGAAAAATTTAATCAACCAAAGTTTAATCAGATTTTTTATTCTGAGAGTATTGAAGAATATTGATCAAATCCACGGTTATCAATTAGGCAAAGAGATAGCTTCTATAACCCGCGACTATTGCCGGCCGGCTGAAAGCACCCTCTACCCCGCCCTCATACAGCTGCAAAAACAAGGCCTAGTTCAGTCAAAAACCACTAAAATCAATGGTAGAACCAGAAAAGTTTATCGGCTGACAGATAAAGGTAGAACAGCTTTCAGGATCGCCACCAAAGCTTGGAATGAAATCTTGCCTATTTTGCAGCGTGGCACTTTGATCTAAATGAGGTTCAAAATTACTTAATTTTAACTTTAACTGTTTTTGTTTTGCCCTTGGCGCTTTTGGGCAGTTTGATGGTTAAAATACCATCCTCAAAACTGGCCTGCGCTTTTTCCGGCATAACTTTGGCGGGTAGTGGTGTCGTTCGCTGGAAACTGCCAGCAGAAATTTCCTTTCTGTAATACTCTTTGCCCTTCTCTTCATGCTCTTCTTTCTTCTCTCCCTTCAAAGTTATAGAGTCATCATCGACACTAATTTCAAGCTGGTCGCGTTTTAAGCCGGGAATTTGCGCTTTGACAATAACTTCGTTGGCGTCCTGATAGATATCAACTGGAGGCATTTTAACGCCCATGTATTCCATTCTGTCAGGTATCATTTCTTCAAAAAAATCAGATATGGGAAATCTGCCCCACCCAAATGGCCTTAAAAAACGCCCATTATTGTCCTTAGCCATATTGCTCACCTCCCTTCCGATATCATTTTGAATATTGAAAATCTCCTCAACCAGCGCCCCAAAATTTTTAGCCAGTTTGAAAGCTAAAGATAGCGATGGCTCTGACTTGCCCGCTTCTAAAGCGAACAGTGACTGTCTGGAAATACCCAAAGTATCTGCCAAATCCTGCTGTGTCAGACGCTTTTGTTTCCTAAAATCCCTGACCCTACAAACTATTTTGAATGTTTTCAAATTGTCCTCTAATAATATCGTAAAGTAAACTTTACATTTGTCAATATAGAAAATGCAAAAAATTTTAGTATTAAAAAATCCTGGCACTGAGCTACTTTCCAAGTTCCTTGCGGAACAAGTATCATCGCCGCTGGCGGGCTTAACTTCTCTGTTCGGAATGGAAAAGAGGTGTTTCCCCGCCGCTAAAAGCACCAGGAAATTTTATTTTTTTGCTTACTATTTTGAGCCTGTTTCATCCCAGAAAAAATAAAATACTCGTCGACCAGTTAGTACTCCTCGGCTGAATCCCTTGCGGGACTTACACCTAGAGCCTATCAACCCGATAGTCTATCGGGAGTCTAAGAACTCTAATCTTGGGGAGGGCTTCCCGCTTATATGCTTTCAGCGGTTATCCCGTCCAAACTTGGCTACCCAGCAATGCACCTGGTGGTACAACTGGTACACCAGAGGTTTATCCGCTCCGGTCCTCTCGTCAAGTTTCTCCTTTATTTCTAAAGGCTTAGACTATATCTTCACCCTGCCACCGAACTTTAGGTTTATACCATTGTTCTGGTTGAATGAAGGCAGGGGTCGGCGTATTGTCCGATGTTACATCGAACCTTCCCTTTCGGGTCAGTCGTTACGGGGTCAAACCAAATATTTTTAACAGATCCTTGCGGGTTCTCTTATGATGAGATCGGTAGTTTAAATTTTGAACAGATTGAAGATAATCAATTATTTTTTCACAATCCTGTTTGCCTAAATTTTTACCTTTTACAAGTAAAAAATTCAAACACTTGATCATCTTTCTTGCTTGACGCTTCTTAAATCTAAGAAAAGGCAACAATTCTTCCAATATTTGCCCGATTTGTTCAAAACCGTTAATCCGTAATTCTGTTATGTTGTCGTTTCGTTTAGAAATATAACCTATATCCAGTTGCTTTCGAATCCAATATAATGGTTTATCATGATGACTATCTTGATAAAAACAGATTGTTGCCATCAATCTCCAACCTTTTTTGATATCCGAACGTCTCTTTACTTGGAGCATCAAACTACCATCACCATCAAGGAAACCTGCTATGTATGCCAAATTTAATTTATTTGGTCGACTTCCCACGGTATTACCCTTCTAATTTACGGTCCTCAAGCATATCATATATCCATAATACCATAAATTAAATGAGGGCTCCACCGTTATTAGCCGAGTTTTCAATCCATCTTACGATGGAAAGTAGCAAGGCGCTTTCGCGCTTACTAGGAGCAGCTCCCCTCAAAGTTCCAACGCCCACGGCAGATTAGGACCGACAGTCTGTTGCTTGATAACCACATCATTGCCTAAAATATATCTGTGGCGTCCCAAGATTTCTCTTGGAATCTGCATATTGCTATGCAGTTCGGACTATATCTTGTCGCCTCGTCGGCGACTTCTTCATATAGTCTCTGAGGATTCCCCGACGTATCGTCGGGGTCTTTCCTGCTGATAATCCCCACTGAAGAATTTTTACCAAATTTTGAATTTTACATTGTCATTTTGACTTTTGCATTTTGATTTTTGAATTTGGTATCTTCAGATACATGGGAGTTCCCAGCATATAGAAGAATTTTTAGACAGCTGTTATATTCTACTGTCTTGCGACGTTCTGAACCCAGCTCACGTAACGCTTTAATGGGCGAACAGCCCAACCCTTGGGAGCTACTTCACCCCCAGGATGCGTTGAGCCGACATCGAGGTGCCAAACCGCGCCGTCTATGTGGACTATTGGGCGCGATCAGCCTGTTATCCCCGGAGTAGCTTTTATCCGTTGAGCTCTGCCACTATCACAAATAAGCAGAGGATCACTAAGTCCGCCTTTCGGCCCTGCTCGACTTGTCAGTCTCGCAGTCAAGCACCCTTATGCCTTTGCACTTTCATCCCGATTTCCAAACGGGATAAGGGTACCTTTGAACGCCTCCGTTACATTTTAGGAGGCAACTGCCCCAGTTAAACTACCCACCTGACACTGTCCCCCGCCTTTTGGCGGGATTAGAACAACCGTTTGAACAGAGAGGTTTTTCATCTTTTGTCCGCCTTGCGGCGAACTCCCTCATAGCCTACACAGGCCAAACAATCATTCAATATCAAGCTATAGTAAAGCTTCCGGGGTCTTTCCGTCTTGCCGCGGGTAACCGGCATCTTTACCGGCATTGTAATTTCACCGAGTCCTTCCCAGAGACAGTTTTCAGACCGTTATGCCATTTATGCGGGTCGGAACTTCATCTTTTTCCATTATTGCTAATGGGATCAGACTATCTCTTCATCTTGCTATATGTCTTAGGAGCTCCTCTTTTGTATATTTTTTCTTTCCAGAGGAATTTATTTGATAGGCTAAATTTATCAATTCGCCTAATCTTTCTTTATTACGATGTTGATTCGTGTAAACCAACTCACAAACTTTTTTGAAATTCTGAAAATCTTTGTTTTTTATCCCTAACAGAGGATATTTTTCAAAAAAGGGAATTACAATTTTCATTAAATCTTTTATTGATCTGACTTCAAATTTGTAATTCTGATCTCGGCGCGAATACCGAATGGCACCGCACTGAAATTCAGAATGTATCGATTGTAGAAGCTTTAAATTTCTTTTATGTTGGCTTAATGCAAAACTTGGCCTGACTTCAATGCCAGTATTAAGTTTTGCGCGCTTCGAAAAAGAAATACAGAAACATCCTTCGCCTTCTACAAAGCCAGTAATAAACGAATTAACATCCATTTTGCTCCTTTCTTCCTTGGAACTCCATAACATATTTTGAAAAGCAAGAGCCAGCCGTATTATCCGACGGAAGGTCGGATATCATCTTTCGAATCAGTCGTTAGGGGGTCCCGCCGTTGCGGGACTTCCCACGGGATTACCCTTCGTTCTTAGGGTTTCCCCGTTTTTAGCTGGTATGCTGACGCGCTATCACTAACGCGTTCGGGCAAGTTTCCGATAAATTTACCCGACAAGGAATTTCGCTTAATTTTGTTACGATATTTCTATCGATGCAATGGTCTAATTTGCATTCTCTATGTCGCCATAGAGTTCAGACTATATCTTCTCTTCGATTTGCCTTGCGGCTTCACTCAGAGTCTGACGTATAGTCGTTGAGGATTTTAAAGACTGTAATCTGCTTTTAAATGTTCGCCTTTATTCATCTGGCCAATCACTTTGCAAAACCTTATAAAGTCTTTAATCTTAGCTGTTTGCAATTTATTCTGATTGAAAAAAGGAATTATCTTTTCATTTAAATCCTTCCTTGACCTGACGCAATAACGATACAAATGCTCTCTGTGATTATCATATCTTTTATTGATATAAACCTTACCGCATCGAAAAAACATTTGGATTTTCTCTAAAGCTTTAAGGCTTTTTGCTCCCTGAGTGATTACAAACTCAGGAAATATCTGATAACCACTTTTGGTTGTGGAGTTCTTAATTTTACTGACGGAAAATGTTCCCCCTCCATCAGTAAAACCCACAATCCAATAGGCAGTCTTTAATCTTTCCTGCTGATTGTCTGCATCATTAGCTTTTTTACTTGGCATAAATACCTTTCTATGGATACATTATACCATAGTAGCTACGGATTCACAGATTTTCCAGCATATAGTCAGATTTTTGTTCTACATCTCCGGTGGCACATCGGAGTTCGAACAGAGGTTTGAATACCTCACTAAGGCAGCAATCCTACCTTAGAACGGTTATAGTTACCGCTGCCGTTCACTCGGGCTTACGTTCAATCCTTATCGCCTTACGGCGACTCAAATCTCCCATGACCTTCGAGCACTGGGCAGGCATCACCTCGTATACGTCCCTTGGACGGTTTGCACGAAGCTAAGTTTTTGATAAACAGTCGCCTGAAAAACTTTTGCTGCGGCCACGTAAAAGCTTGCGCTAAACGTGGCAGCGCATATCCCGAAGTTACGCACGCTTTTTTGCCGAGTTCCTTTGGGAAGGTTAGCTCGTTCACCTTACTCTACTCGAGCCATTCACCTGTGTCGGATTGCGGTACGGTTTCCAAAAGTAGTAATCACAAAGCTTTTCCAGTCACCTTTTTGGCTAGTCCCAACATAACCGAATTTGAAACTAACCTCCAAGATGCGTCACTTTGCTATAGTCTTCTGGAAGTGCCGGAATATCGACCGGCTGTCCATCATCTTTTCAGACTTAGGACCGACTAACCCCCCGTCAAATTTTGTTGCGGGGGAAACCTTGAATATATGGTGAGCCGATTTTTCATCGGCTTAATTCGTTACTCATACCAACATTCTCACTTCTATACCGTCCACCCTGACTTACATCAGAGCTTCACCCAGTATAGAACGCTCCCCTACCAAACTGCGCTCCGCGCAGTAGCCATTAGCTTTTGGTCTTTAGTCTTTAGAAATTACTAACGACTAATGACTATCGACTAACGACTGCTGTGCGAAGCACAGCCTCCACGACTTCGGTAAAAACTTTGAGCCCCGTTAAATTTTCGGCGCTGCTCGCCAACCCTTCAATTGCTCTCAGGGTCGGATAGTGAGTTGTTACACACTCTTTAAAGGATAGCTACCTCTGAGCCAACCTTCTATCTGTCATCGGCAAACAACATCCTTTTCCACTTAAGTTTTTTTAGGGACCTTAGTCGGTGGTCTGGGCTGTTTCCCTTTAGTCTAACGAAGCTTAGCCCTCGTAGACTGACTACTTGCCCGTACACCTGCCATTCGGAGTTTGGTTGACATCGAGACTTTCGTCCCAATTATCATTCAGTGCTCTACCTGCAGGTTTGTAGCAAGCGCTATACCTAAATATATTTCGGGGAGAACCAGCTATCTCCGGGTTCGATTGGTATTTTACCCCTACCCACAGTTCATCTCCACTATTTGCTACTAATGTGAGTGCGGGCCTCCCCCCGCATTTCTGCGGGGTTCACCCTGACCATGGGTAGATCACCCGGTTTCGGGTCTTGTATGCAAGACTTAAAACGCCCTATTCAGACTCGCTTTCGCTACGGCTTCCCCATAAAAGGGTTAACCTTGCCTTGCATAGCAAACTCGTTGGTTCATTCTTCAATAGGCACGCCATAACGCCTCGCTACGCTCGACGTTAAAGTTAAAGCGCAAAACGCAAAAGTAAAAACTTATTGGAAGGGGTATTTATATAGTTATCTCCAGCAGTTTTACCTTTTTAGTTTTGACTTTTTACTTTAGCGCTGAGTGTAACGAAGCGCGCTGACTCCTTGTAAGCATATGGTTTCAGGTTCTATTTCATTCCCCTACCCGGGGTACTTTTCACCTTTCCCTCACGGTACTTGTTCACTATCGGTCACAAGCGGTATTTAGTCTTGGATCATGAGCGACCCGTCTTCCTGCCAGATTTCACGTGTCTGACAGTACTTAATCCGCCAAAGGCGGATAATCACCTAATGAATTTAAAGTTTTTTATTTACGGGACTTTCACCCTCTCTGGTGGTCCTTTCCAGGTTCCTTCAATTAAACTATAAACCTTTCAGTGATTTAGACTGTTCCCCGTTCGCTCGCCGCTACTAGGGGAATCGCAATAAAAGTAATCAAGTGAAGAAGGCAAATTTTATTTTGCCTCTTTTACACCTTCTACTTTTACTATCGCTGGAAGCGATTTTTGCTTTCTCTTCCTCTAGGTACTAAGATGTTTCAGTTCCCTAGGTTGCCGCCCCGACGATACGTCGGGGTAACGTGGGTTTACCACGTTGGGTTACCCCATTCGGACATCCCCGGATCAAAGGTTGTTTGCCACCTACCCGAGGCTTATCGCAGGCTACTACGTCCTTCATCGGCCGCTTGTACCAAGGCATCCTCCATATGCTCTTTATGAGTAAATATTTCTTCTGTTAAAAACAGGCTCGAAACAGTAAGCAATAATCTCAATTTTTAAGGAACGTTTTGGAGATACAAAAACCGCCTTTTACGGTGGCTACATTTAAGCATAGATTTTGATAAATCTAAATGCTTTTTAGTCGCCGTCCTCCTCTAAATTGTTCTGTCTTTCTTCCATAACCTTTATCTGTGGATAAATATCCACTCGTTTATCTCCATTAATAAATATAATACTACTTTGTATTTTTGTCAAGCCCTGTTTGAAGCTGCAGCCAAATTAATTTTAAAGCTTTTAGAGCAGCCGCCCTATCTTTGATTTTCCCAGCCAGCTGCTGTTCGCGCAGTTGGGCTTTGAATTGCCCAATCTGCGGCCCTTCGGCAATGTTAAGCTCGGCCATAATTTCATTGCCGGTCAATAAATCTTTTGGCGGCGTCACTTCAAATTTCAGTTTATGTTTAACTTCCTCAATTTTCTGCTCCAGACGCTCATAAGCGGTAAAATCGGGTTTACCAGAAGCCGGAATAGTCGCTGATACATCGGCTTGAGATAATATCAGCAGGTTATCGCCCCATTTTTTATTTTTTAAGAAGTATTTTTCTAAGGTTGTCCACTTCATCTTCTCAACACTGCCCGAAACGGCAATCATATGATTTTTAACCAAAAAAGGGACCTCTTGAAAATCTAAATCAAAAAGTTTAAGCCGGTTGATTATTTTTTCTGTCATTTCCGCGCCGAGGCGGTCGTGCTCATTGAACCTTAACCTGTCTGTTTCATCTACCGGCTGCGTTATAGTGTCCGGCTTGCCGATATCATGAAAAAGCATAGCCAACTTTACTTCTAATGAACAGTTCTTGGGTAATTTCTCTAAACCTATCAAAGTATGCTCAAAAACATCGCCTTCACCGTGGAACTGGGGCGGTTGAGGTACACCCTTGCAGGCCGAAACTTCCGGTAAAAGCAGTGGTAAAGCGCCAGCTTCATCTAATAATTTAACTGTTCTAACAGGATCTGCTTGTAGGCTTCGTAAAAATTCTTTACCCATTACTTCCGAAGCTACCCTTGTCTTTTCTTGGCCTTTCTCGGAATAAACTTGATTAATTTCAGTAATATTATCTTTAATCGTTCTCCACGTCTCTTTCTCTATCTCAAATCTCATTTGGCAGGCAATTCTAATCGCCCGCAGCATTCTTGACGGGTCTTCTAAAAACCTCTCCCCCGGCTCGCCAACAGCCCGTACAATCTTATTTTCTAAATCCCCTAGCCCGCCAAACTCATCCACTAATTTGCCGGATAACATATCAACAGCCATGGCGTTGATAGTAAAATCACGCCTTCTCAAATCTTCTTCAACCGGCAGATTATGAGTGCTGGCAACCTGGACATCCTTGTAGCCCAAGCCAGTCCAATGTTCAGTTCTGGGTAAAGCGACATCATAAGGTTCTTTAAGTTTCGTATCTTTCGGCACAAACTTAAAAACCCCAAAAGCGCGCGATTCCACTGCCGCTATTTTGCCTAATTTCCCCAGATAGGACTCGAGCTGAGCTTTTGGCACGCCGGTAATGATAAAATCAAAATCTTTTGCTTCTTTACCTAACAGCAAATCTCTCACAGCGCCGCCAACCAAATACACTTTCGCATCTGGAAGTTCTTTTGGTATCTCAAAAGCAAAAGCAAAAGCTTTATCTTCAGAAGCTTCCGCTAAAAAAGTTTCCAGCCGGTTTTCCGCCACATCTTTAGAAGTCATTTCTTCTCCCTGTCCGGGGCTCATTTCGTTTAGAAACATAACCCAAAAACCCCTCCGAAAAATAGAATTTTTTTAGAGTTTTAATTATTCTTGAAGATCTTTGCGCAGTTTTTCCAGAAAATCTCTTGCCACGCCTTGCCCGCCCAAGCCAAAGGCAATTCCCCCAGCGATAGCGATAAAGGCTACAATGCCGATGACTAATGTCTGCAGAAAGGCAGGCGCCACATTCAACTGATACAAAGCGGCGACGAAAGCAAAAATAATAATTGAATAACGGGCAATGGTGCTTAACGCTTGTGCAAAAGCAATGTCGCCGATTTTGACCGTGCTGGATATAACATTAGATAGAAAATGGGCCAAAACAGTACCGATAAGCAGAATACCCACCGCCGCAATCACATTAGGCACATACGCTAAAATGCTTTCCAAAAATAGGGTGATTGTCGGTAAATTCAGCACATTGACCGCCGCGATGAAAGCCACTAAAAATAATATCCATTTAACAGTGGCTGCCAAAAGACCGGTGGTATCCAATTTTGTGCTGCTTTTTTTGATTAAATCTTCCACTTTGGCCATCGCAAACAATGTCGGCAGCTGCAGAGCCCTGAATAGTCGGTCAAGCAGTTTCTCAACTAAAATTGCTACAATCCAACCGATGATTAAAATCAGAAAAGCCCCAACTAAATTTGGCAGAAAATTTGCCACTTTGTCCCAGATGCTCGTCCATGAATTGCCAACCTGCGTCCACCAATTTGATGACATAATTATCCTTTCAATTTAATTTAAACCAGATAGCTCGACCAACTACCTTCAACTTCAAAATAGCACAAAACTTTTGAAAAAACATTGCGGATGTCAAGCCCCGCACCTGAACAAAGTTCGGTGCGGGGCGCAGACCCCGGGGCGACGCACCATTATAACAGATATGATCCGTTTGATGGTAAGAAATTTAACAGGGTCAAGTTTTAATAAAAAAGCCCAATCTAATAATCAGGCTTTTGGGTGGACCCGCCTTGGGTGGAAACCCTGACCTTTTCTTTATATATAATTTGATTTGGTGGACCTGGAGAGAATCGAACTCTCAACCTCATCATTGCAAATGATGCATTCTACCATTGAACTACAGGCCCGCACTCAATTATCAATTATCAACTGATTTTTAATTCTCATGCAAACGCATACCACAAAGAAAAAACAACAATGGTGATGGCGATGATTTTCCACATTGCGTAGGTGCCGCCGTTGCCCAGATATTTTTCAGCGATGGAATTTTTGCCAAATAGCCGGACAATTTTCTCCTGAAATTTCAAGATGCCAAGACAAACAATGATGGCGGCAACAACAATTAGAATTTTAATAGGAACCATATTGCCCCTCCTATTATGATTAGTTGAAAAGGTATCCCCCAATACCACTTGTTGCTTTCCAAACGAAGTTGAAGTTTTTGATGCAAGAAGTTAAACGGCGCATACCAGCTGGCGTGGCGGAAATAATTTTGCCACCAAGGAACATTATCTAATAAATCAGGCAACAGACCGAAAAATCCCCCAACCAGCGCCAAAGTGACAAATTTTTTACCCCATACTAGATATATAAGAATAACTGTGCCTAAAATAATTTCTGCTGCCGCCAGCGCTATCTCTTGCTTGGACAGCTGCCAGTTTTCATCGTCCTTATCATGAAATACCCCAATATCCACGTGGGGAACCATATCAAGGATATAATGGCTGGCGTAGGCGCTAACTATCCCTAAAGGCACATTTCCGGTCGCCGTAGCAACAGCTGCTCCTGCTAAAATATGTGGTGTGGCTAACATTTATAAAATAAATCCAAATGACAAGACTAAAATGTAAAAAGTGAGCCGCCAGCCAATAAAGTTGACTTGCAAACGCACAGAAAGGCTGAACTTGCGAGGCCGCTTCTGTAAAGCGGGCAACTTTTTGGCGCGGTGAGCGATAAAACTTTTTAATGGTGGGCGATGATGGATTTGAACCATCGACCTCGTCATTAAACGCTCGTTTCACTCGCTGTGAAATTCGGGCTGGTGGGCGGCGATGGGATCGGACCATCGACCTCATCTTTATCAGAGATGCGCTCTACCACTGAGCTAGCCGCCCGAATTTTCATTTACGCGCTCTAACCGCTGAGCTAATCGCCCAAATTTACAGTGACGCGCTCCTGCGCCCGCCCGAAGCCCACACTGTGATAATAGGAAGTAATCCATTTCACAGTAAGGGCGAAGGAGGGTACCACTGAGCTACGCTCCCCCTTCTCTTATAAGATAGCAAAAAAGCTTGGCTTTTTCAAGCGAAGCTTTGTCTTAACTTAGTAACTCTATGGTTGTAAGAACGTATTTCCATTACTGAACAATGCGACCTTCTTTTTTTCTCCCTAGAAAGGAGGTGATCCATCGCCAGATTCCCCTAGCGATACCTTGTTCACGTTTGTTCCCCATGTTACCACAGGGCGTGGACTATATCTTCATCCTAAGTTGGAAAATTTTTCGTTTTCTTGGGTGCCATGATCCAATCATTTTAGCGAAATCCCTATGAGATTCTCTTGAAACAAAGAATCTAAAATAATCCAGATCGACTTTGACACTTGGAATATGGATTTTCCCGCATTTAATCCCTTTTTCTTCTAGAATCTTCTTGATTACTTGCAATTCTTTCTTATTTTTCTGTGAGATTTGGACATAAAACCATTGTTTTGAGTTTCTTGGAATGCCGCCTTCGGCATCAAAGTACCCTCTCACATAAGAAATCCTTGCTTCTTCAGAAGATTCTAGTGGGTTAAATTTGGATTTCAAGATCGAGGCGGTAGTTTCTAAGGCATAGACCTTTCGATTCCTACCTTCTCGATAAATCCAGGCGTTAAAACCTAGCTTTGTTAGACAATTTTTGATAAATCTTAACCAACCAACATTCGACTGTGTGAATCTGAAAGTCTTATGTTTTTGGTTAAAGGTTCCATCATGGATTGCACCAAACAAATAGGCTTTTATTACTCTTATCATCCACATTCCTCCTTAGGCGTCAGCGTGTAGTCTCTACGGGGTCACTCCGACGTATTGTCGGAGGACTTCCCTCGGTATTTTCCTCGCCGTACTTGCAAGGATGTTCACCGATACAGCTGAATTTTTCTATCACCTTACGGCGATAGGTCGCAACTAATATACGACTTAGTGCTCCTTACCGACCCCAGCTTGACCCCGCATACGCAGGGTTTCTGCTGTTGCCGACTCGGCTCACTTGACGGGCGGTGTGTACAAGACTCGAGAACGTATTCACCGTGGTGTGGCTGACCCACGATTACTAGCGATTCCAGCTTCATGAGGGCGAGTTGCAGCCCTCAATCCGAACTGTGACAGCTTTTAAGAGATTAGCTTTCCATTGCTGGATTGCGACTCGTTATAGCCGCCATTGTAGCACGTGTGTCGCCCAGGGCGTAAGAGCCACGCTGACTTGACGTCATCCCCGCCTTCCTCCCCATTGCTGGGGCAGTCCCCTAAGATAAATTAACTTAGGGTGAGGGTTTCGCTCGTTTAGGCACTTAAGCCGACATCTCACGACACGAGCTGACGACAGCCGTGCAGCACCTGTCTCTGTGCTCCCTTGCGGGCACCCCACCGTTTCCGGCAGGTTCGCAGGATGTCAAGCCCTGGTAAGGTTCTTCGCTTATCGTCGAATTAAACCACATGCTCCACCGCTTGTGCGAGTCCCCGTCAATTCCTTTGAGTTTTAGCCTTGCGGCCGTACTCCCCAGGTGGCCAACTTAACGCGTTAGCTTCGCTACTAGAAGGGTCGATGCTTTTAATAGCTAGTTGGCATCGTTTACGGCGTGGACTACCGGGGTATCTAATCCCGTTCGCTCCCCCCGCTTTCGCTCCTCAGTGTCAGATAAAACCTAGCAGACTGCCTTCGCCATGAGTGTTCCTGCCGATATCAACGGATTTCACTCCTACACCGGCAGTTCCGTCTGCCCCTATTTTCCTCCAGTCTGAAAGTTTTTTCCGCAGGTTCCCGGTTAAGCCGGGAGATTTAACAGAAAACTTTTCAGACCACCTACGAGCTCTTTACACCCAATAAATCCGGATAACGCTTGAGCCCTACGTATTACCGCGGCTGCTGGCACGTAGTTAGCAGGCTCTTATTCTTCTGGTACCGTCACAATCGTCCCAGATAAAAGGTTTTTACACCCCGAAGGGCTTCTTCAACCATGCGGCGTCGCTGCGTCACTCTTTCGAGCATTGCGCAAGATTCCTCACTGCTGCCTCCCGTAGGAGTATGGGCCGTTCTCAGTCCCATTCTGGGGGGCCATCCTCTCAGACCCCCTACCCGTCATAGCCTTGGTAGGCCATTACCCTACCAACTAGCTGATAGGCAGTAGGCTCCTCCCTAAGCGTCTTGCGACTTTGATCTTGCGATCATATGGGAAATTACCCCCGCTTTCGCGGGGCTATGTCCCTCTTAGGGGTAGATTCCTACTTATTACTCAGCCGTTCGCCTCTATCGTGCCTCGCTGCCGCTCGGCACTCAAATTCAAAACTCAAAACGAAAAAGTAAAAACTACAACTAAAAATTTAAAACTTTTGACTTTTGCCTTGTGGTTTTACTTTTTGAATTTTTACTTTTAAGTTTAGGGAGTGCTAAACGATAGTGAGGCACGACCGACCGACTTGCATGTGTTAGGCACGCCGCCAGCGTTCATCCTGAGCTAGGATCAAACTCTCAAAATTGAAAGATTCAGCTTTGGGCTGAAAACTCTCAAAAAAATTGTTCTTACAACCATATAATTACTAAGTTTTTAAAGTACTTATCCAGAGAAATAAAAAACTTGCAGGCTGATGCAAGTTTTTTGTCACCCTTGATAAAAAAATTATTAATTGTTAATTTTATTTAAAATCATCCACAGTTTTCTTGTCCATTTAGTATTCTAGACCTGTTTTATAATTTGTCAAGTGGATATTTTTGAATTATTTTGTTTTTATTATCTTATCAATCACGCCGTATTTTTGCGCTTCAACCGCTGTCATATAGAAATCGCGCTCGGTGTCTTTCTCAATCTTTGGCTCCGGCTGGCCCGTGTGTGTGGCCAAAATCTGGTTGATGCTGTTTTTGACACGAATAATCTCTTTGGTTTGAATTTCAATATCCTTGGCCGGTCCTTCGGCCCCACCCATCACTTGGTGAAGCATGATGCGGCTGTTTGGTAGGGCAAATCTTTTACTTTTCTGGCCGGCGGCAAGCAGTATGGCAGCCGCTGAGGCGGCCTGACCGATACAAATAGTCGCCACATCAGGTTTGATGTACTGCATTGTATCATAAATAGCCATACCTGAAGTCACTACCCCACCCGGGCTGTTAATGTAAAGAGAAATGTCTTTTTTGGGATTTTCGCTTTCCAAAAACAGCAATTGGGCAATAATCAGGTTAGCCACTGTGTCATCAATCGGCCCGCCCAAAAAAATAATCCTGTCTTTCAAAAGTCGGCTGTAAATGTCGTAAGCCCGTTCCCCATAGGGAGTTTTTTCTAAAATTGTCGGCACTAAATATTGATTTTTCTCTTTCATTTTTTACCTGCCACTTAATTTAACATAATTTTGAGCGTCTGTCAACCCCAACCACTGAAAGGTCAATGATTTTTAGCCAAAGAAATTAACTTGTCAACCGCTTTTTTCGTCAGCGCCATTATTTCCCCTTATTCCAATATATCGCAACGAAATATCGTGTCGATTTTGAATGGCAAAATTTTTTATACCAAAAAGCCCTTTGTCCTTTATTTTTCATCAGGATCAGGGCTTTTTGAGTATCTAATCTTGATGTATTTTATTGAGTAAATTGGAAACTGGAAATTATTCCTTTTTCGTCTGAAGATAAATCGTTGTAAGTTGTGGCGATTGTTTGCACCACTCTAATCTGATAAAAACCGGCATTGACTTTGTTATCTTTTTGAACAAATAAAAGTGAAGCATTGCCTTCGGTATTATGATAGAAATAAACTGTTGAACCCTTGATAATATCTGTACTGGTTGTTATTTGATCATCGGTCAATTTCATTATATTCTTTATATAACGATCAGCATTAGTATAATCAGCGATTTGATCGGCAGCACTTTTACCATAAGAATTTTCTCCCGATATATTAGGAGCAAACCATGCTATTCCTATATTTGGTGATGTAGCACCAATGCCTTTAATGGGATTGGCACTATCATAAAAACCGGCTGAAGCCTCTTGAGTGCCTTTTTTGGCACTCCAAGTCGTTGGATACTTAATAGAGAATCCTAAATCTGTATCACTAAAAGTTTTCCAACCCGCAGTGGGATCTACTCCGGTGGGAGGAGTAGCCGTCGATGATGTTGAGGGCACGGTGGCCGAGTTTGATGACGTCGTTGTTGAGGGTGTGGTGGTCGAGCTTGATGACGTCGATGTCGGGGTGGTTTTGGATTTATTCCAGAAATACCAACCAAAATAGCCGCCGCCAACTAAAACGACGATAATAAAAATTATCCATAGCCAAAGATTTGATTTTTGTGGTTTCGGATCCATTTTTCCTCCAATTTTAATTATAAATCTTCTATTTCTATTTTAACTCTCCTCTGTCTGCGTGTCAAGTATCCCCACCGCAAGCGGTGGGGCTTGTTTGGGAATTACATTACAAGAGAACTGGTTGGTCTTGGGTTTGGATGTAGTGCTGGATTTGAACGGTGGTAAGATCGTGACCGGATGATTTGACGCAGTAACCGCCAACCCAAAGCTCACCACCCCAGAAATGCAGTTTCTTGAGTTTGGAATATTGTCTGAAGATTAAGCGCATTGAGACTGATTTTAAAATGTTGGCGATTCTGGCTGGAGAAAATCTCGGTGGAGCAGAAACGAGAAGATGGACGTGATCAGACATGGCCTTAATTTCTTCGATCGTCAAATCATATTGTGCCGCAATTTCTCGGAATATTTCTTCAACCTTTGTCTTCATCTCTCTGGTATTAAAAACCTTTTTGCGATATTTTATCGCCCAGACGAAATGATATTCAAGTTCGTATACAGCATGGGATGATCTTCGTACCGCCATACCCAGACTTTAGCACGAAATTGCGTCACTTGTTCTGATTCCCCAATGCCAAGCATTGGGGCTTGTCGCAAACGAGTCAATCTGAGAAAAATCTGAGATACCAAAAAGCCCTTTGACTTTGCTCAGGGCTAATCGTGTTTGGCGTAAGAGATAAGTTTGTCCATAGCTTTTTTAGCGGCTTGGGGGTCTTTGTGGTCTATTTTTTCTCTCTTGACTATTTCTCCCAATAATAACCCTATTTTGACTGAATCTTGGGCCTGCCGTTTCATGCCGTCATCTAAATCTTGAGGCGATTTTTTGAGCATTTTTAAATATTGCTCTTTGGATAAACCTTGCTTTTGCAAAAATTGATTGAAATTCTCCAGTAACTTCTCATATTCTTTCTGCGCCAAACTCTCTGGCAAATCAACCTTCATCATTTTAATTGCCTGCTGCAAAATATGGCCTTCCAAAGCCATTCTTAATCTCGTTTCTTTTTCTATTTTGATATTATCGGCAATTTTTTGGCGCAGCGCATCAACACTTTTTTGATTAAATTTTTGGACAAATTTTTCATCCAATTTGGGCAAAATTATCTTTTGTACTTCCAGCATTTTAACCGAAAATTCAACTTCCTGCTCTTTTTTTTCCGGACCGGTAGGCATTTTAACTGTGAAAGTTTTTTCATCGTTTTTTTTCATACCCAAAATCTGCTTTTCAAAATCCGCAATTAAAACGCCGTCTCCTAAAATAACGGGGTAATTTTTGCTGCTTAAATTGTCTAAAACCACACTTTTGATGTGGCCGGTAAAATCCAGCACTACTCGGTCGCCCTCCTTACAAGGCGTATTTTTATCTTCAAAACTGGCTTCTCTTCTTTGAAGGTTGGCAATTATCTGTTCCACTTCTTCCGGTTTCACCTCAATTTTAGGGTGGACTAAATTTTTGTCTTCTATTTTTAATTTTGTCAAATCGCCTACCACCACCTGCGGCATAACATCAAATTCAGCTTGATAGACAAAATTAGTGTTTGATTTGGGTTCTTGCCCCGGAACTTCAATCAAAGATAAACTCGGATATTCTTTAATGGCAATTGCCGGTTGGGAAATCGGATTTAGTTTATTTTCAATCACCGCTTTTGGATAGCTTTCAGAAATAGCAATATTCAAAGCTTCGGAAAGAAGTCTCTGGGCGCCAATTGCTTCGGTAATCATCATTTTCGGCGCTTTGCCGGGTCGAAAACCTTTAATTGCCACAGAAAGTGCCAATTTGTCATAAGCTCTTGCTGAATAATGCTGAAATTCTGCCGGCGATACTTCAACCGTAACTCTTACTTTCCCCTTCTCTAATTTTTCCAAATTTGTCTTCATAGTTGATATTGTACCATATTCGTTAATCCTTCTCCAAAATCACCCACGGCAATCTGCTGTGCTTTTTTATCTTTAAAGGCGTTAGAAAACGCCTTGGATTCTTAAGAAAAATAATTGAAGCATATCTGGCATTAGCTTTTCTCTGCCAAAATTCATCGGGCATGCCGGTTTCAGTGGTGTATTCTTTGCGCAGCCGGCCAATCATTTCGCCGTCTAAATTCTCGTAAAACAAAACATTATCAACCGACACCTGGCCTAGCACCTTATCGCCTGATTCTTTCAAAAGGATTGCATCCCCTTTTTTAATTTGACCATAAGGCGCTATTTTACTTAAAGCCAATCTAAGTTCAACAGTTTTTTCACCTTTTAAAATTTTCTCAACGGCATCACCCACAAAAACAGCCAAATGTTTTGCCATAAAATCTCCAAGGTTAATATTATATCCTAAACCTTGAGTACTGTAAAGTGGGTTGTTTGCAAGACCTTGATTATCTGGCGTTTGGTGCGCAATTTTGTCTGGGCGCCAACTTCTTCAACCACAAAAGCAGAGTTCACAATGCCCCATTTTAAGGCATCAATTATCGGCAGCCCTTCTAATATAGCAGCTAAAAAACCGCAAGCAAAGGCATCGCCTGCGCCGGTTGCCTCTTTTCTTTGCGCTGGGAAAATGTCGCTTTTGAACATTTGGTCGCCGTCAAAGCAATAAGCGCCTTTTTTGCCATCGGTGATAGCGACTATCTCTGGTCCCAAATTTTTCAAACAAATTAACAGATCTTTAACCTCATGATAACCTGATAAATGCGTCAACTGTTCAGCCTCTTCTTTGTTGACGAATAAAATTGAGGCCACTCTTAAAATTGGGGAAAGCGCATCGGCGCCTTTTTCTATCTGCAGCCCCCCCGGATTAACAGCTATTTTGATATTTTTCTCGCAAGCTAAACTGATGGCCTGCTGGTAAATTTTGGCAAAATTATGGCCCAAAGGGCCAATATACAGCCATTTTGTCTGAACATTTGGCACTTGAAGTTGAGCATAATCTTTTAATCCCCTAAAGATCAAAATTGTTCTCTCGCCTTGATAAGCCAATACAATTGAAAAAGAAGTTTCCATACTTTTAATTATTTTTAAATAATTAGTGGACACGCCTTCTTTGGACAACCTTTGTCTGATTTTATCCGCTTTTTCATCCTTGCCGGCTGCCGCCACAATGGCAGTTTTAAACCCTAATCTTGCCAGGCCAACCGCGCTGTTGCAGGCGGAGCCGCCAATATCATAATAAACGTCTTCCACGGCCACTTTTTCACCCCTGCCAAAACAGAGCACCGGCGCGTGAGTTCTGCCGGAAGACATTTCATATTTCACCCCTAAACCGCCGGGTGTCAAAAATATATCTTCCGTGCAGTCCCCAATTGTTATAACATCAAACATTTTATGCCTTGTTCTCACTGCCAAATAATTTTATTTTATCTTCAACAACTTTAATCATATCTTCAATGGAAAATTTCAAAATTTCACGAAAGTCACTTTCATCCTTAGCTAGGCCTTCTTTTAAACCTTGTTTGAAAGCGGTTCTAATGTCAGTGTCAATATTAATTTTGCATATGCCTTTTCTGATGGCCTGTTTAATGTCTTCATCGGGCAGGCCCGAGCCGCCATGCAAAACTAGCGGAATTGTGGTTTGCTTGGTAATTTCTTCAAGAATTTCTAAATTAAGATGTTCTTCTTTTTGCACGCCGTGGGCGCTGCCCAAAGCCACAGCCAAGAAATCAACCCCGGTTTGCTCAACAAATTGACGTACTTGCGAAACATCGGTAAAACTTTGAGTGCCCAATTCTCCCAATTCTCCTTCTACCGGAACATTTTGCCGGTGCGCCAGTTCCACCACTTGCTTTGTTATTGTAATGTTATTTTTAAAAGGCAGATGTGAGCTGTCAATCATCACCGAGGTGTAGCCATTTTCCAAACACAAACTCACAGTTTCCAAGGATTTACCGTGGTCTAAATTCAAGACAATGGGCAAGGGTGATTGAGCAGCTGCTTTTTGCGCTAAAGCGCTCAAGTACTCCACCTTGGCGTAAGCAATAGCTTTTTCTGTCGTGGACACAATCAGAGGAGATTTGAGCTTTTCACCAGCAGAGATTATTGCTTTTAAAGTTTCGAGATTGGAAAAATTAAAAGAGCCGATGGCGTATTTTTTCTTTCGGGCTTGCAAGATTAAATCTTTTGAAGAAACTAACATATTTACCTTTTAAACTTATTTTAACACTTCCAAACCAGGTAATTTTTTGCCTGATAAAAACTCCAAGGTCGCTCCGCCACCGGAAGAAACAAATGTCATTTTTTCGGCAAGTCCTGCTTTGTTTAAAAAGCCCACTGTATCGCCCCCAGAAACGATTTTGACCGCTTGGACGTTAGAAACTACCGCCTGAGCGATGTTTTGTGTGCTTTGGGCATATTTTTCTTCTTCACTTTTGCCTAAATTGCCATTCCAAAAGATAGTTTTGGCTGTTTTGAGCTTATCTTTGAATATTTGAATAGATTTCGGTCCAATATCTAAATATTGACCAAAATCTCCGCCAACCCCATCAACAGGTAAAATTACCTTGGGCTGATTTTCATATTGCCGACTTTTTAAAAGCTCATTGGCAATTTTGCCGCCGACTAAAATCCAGTCTGCTTCATTGATGAAACTGTTAATCAATGAAGCTTTGTCTTTAATT
>PCRM01000036.1:0-2642 GCA_002771215.1 Candidatus Nealsonbacteria bacterium CG23_combo_of_CG06-09_8_20_14_all_40_13
TCTTGTTTGAACATAAGAACCTTGCCTTCGGCAAGAATCTTTTTTCTCGCTCTGCTCGAAATTGAGTCATTGGTAATTGATTGAAAATTGTAAATTGAGAATTGTAAATTTATTTGAGCTTTGAATTTTATTTGTCATTTGAAATTTGAGCTTTGTCATTTTTTATTTAGCATCTTGAAAATCCACACACACGACATTTTATACAGCCTTCGCTAATCTCCAAAATCGAGCCGCACTCTGGACATTCGGGAGGCAGGCCCATTTTGGCGTAGGTATTTTCGTTTTCTTTAGTTTCATCTTGCTTATCTAATTTTAGGTCAAGTTTTGGTTGTTCTTTTTTTAAATGTTTTTCAATTATTTGCCCAATAGCGTCGGGCAGTGACAGAATCATTTGTCCTTCATTCCAAGAAGGCAGCGGTCCTCTAATGCCCTTAATTTGTTTAATGACTGCCTCTGGTGAAATGCCGGAGCGCAGGGCTAATGATATTAATCTGGAAATGGCTTCTGTTTCGGTGGCAAAAAATCCGCCGGCTTTACCCATAGAAGTAAAAACTTCAAACAAATTGCCCTTGTCGTCTTCATTGAGAGTAATGTAAAGATTACCGTAGGCAGTATCGATTTTATGAGTCCAGCCGCGCATCACTGTCGGACGGGGTTTGGGTTTGAGAGTTTGAGTGGCGACAATTTGCAGTTGAGCTTGTTCTTGCACCTTGGGTTGCTCTTTTTTATTTTCCAGATTGAGTACTTGGGTGGGGCGTGAGCCATCGCGGTAAATTGTTACACCCTTGCAACCGTACTTATACGCCTGCAAATATACATTTTTGACCCCTTCAATGTTGGCAGAGTTGGGAAAATTGACTGTTTTGGAAACAGCATTGTCAGTATGTTTTTGAAACACCGTTTGCATCTTAATGTGGTCTTCGGGAGTAATGTCGTGTGCCGTAATAAAGAAATTTTTAATATTTTGTGGAATTTCATCAATTGATTGAATACTTCCTTTTTGAGCGGCTTCTTGCAGTAATTTTTGGGAATAAAAACCTTCTTTTTTAGCAACTCTCTCAAACTCTGGATGAACTTCCCACATTTTTTCGCCGTCTAAAATGTTCTGCCGGCTATAGCAGACGGCAAATAAAGGTTCAATACCCGACGAAGCGTTGGCAATGATAGAAATTGTGCCGGTGGGAGCAATGGTGGTGATGGTGGCATTGCGGATTTTTTTTCTTTTCCGTTGAAAGTAAATGCTTTGTTTAAAATTGGGAAAAGCGCCGCGTTTTTCCGCCAGCTTCTCTGATGCTTCATGGCCTTTGTCATTGATAAAGGCCATGATTTTTTCGCCAATTTCCAAAGCTTGTTGGCTGTTGTAGGGAATTTGAAGTTTAATTAGTAAATCAGCAAAGCCCATTACCCCCAAACCAATTTTTCGGTTGCCCAACGTCATTTCTTTAATTTCATCTAAAGGATATCGGTTAAGGTCAATAACATTGTCCAAAAAATGGACGGCTTTTGTTACTACATCTTCAAGTTTTTTCCAATCAAGAACTTTTTTGCTGTCTTGTCGCTTAGTTAATACGCCAAGGTTAATCGAGCCCAAATTGCAACTTTCGTAGGGCAATAATGGCTGCTCACCGCACGGATTAGTACTTTCAATTTTCCCCAGCGCCGGGGTTGGATTTTTGTCATTAATTTTATCAATAAAAATGATGCCCGGTTCACCATTTTTCCACGCCTGCTCAACAATTTTGTCAAAGACCTCTTGAGCGTTGAGTTTTTGGACAGCTTTTTTGGAAATTGGGTCAACTAAATCAAAATCTTTATTCTTTTCTACCGCCTTCATAAATTCATCGGTAATCGCCACCGAAATATTAAAATTATTTAGTTTAGCAACGTCGTCTTTACAGGTGATGAATTCCAAAATATCAGGGTGGTCAACTCTTAAAATGCCCATGTTAGCGCCCCGACGCGTTCCCCCTTGCTTGATAGTTTCTGTTGCGGCATTATAAGCGGTCATAAATGAAATAGGACCCGATGCGACCCCCGACGTTGATTTAACCACACTGCCTTTAGGTCTTAAATGTGAGAAATCAAAGCCGGTGCCGCCACCGGATTTGTGAATCAAAGCAGTATTTTTCAAGGTATCAAAAATGGAATCCATAGAATCTTCTACTGGCAGGACAAAACAAGCCGAAAGCTGACCTAAAGCTCGGCCGGCGTTCATTAAAGTCGGACTATTGGGCAAAAATTCTAAATTAGAGAGCAGCTGGTAAAATTGGGCAGCTATTTTTTGGACGTCTGCTTTGTTATCATAATTTAGGTCTGCTTTGGCGATTTCATTGGCTACACGATGAAATAGCTCTGCTGGCTCTTCAACCGGATTACCGTTGTTATCTTTGGTTAGGTATCTTTTCCTAAGCACAATAATGGCATTTTGAGAAAGTTTGATTTTATCTTCGTCAGTCACTTTTTCGCCTCCTTCCAGGCCGGTGGCTTTCCAGACCAGAGGCCTTGTCGGCCGGTGGCCTTTTGCAACTAAAAAAGGCATTATCTCAATCCCCCGTTGCTAATATTGCTAAATTGTTATAATGCCTTTTTGTTTTTATTTATTTCGAGCGAAGCGAGAAACAAGGAATACTTGGACTTATTTC
>PCRM01000036.1:2661-11651 GCA_002771215.1 Candidatus Nealsonbacteria bacterium CG23_combo_of_CG06-09_8_20_14_all_40_13
CGGATTTTCTAAGGTTTTAATGGGTGGTTTTTTCCTGCCGCCGTTTTCAAAACCAGTGGCAATAACAGTAATTTTTACCTCGCCGCTCATTGCATCATCAACTAAAGCGCCGAAAATGATATTGGCATCGGGGTCAGCTGCTTCCGTAATTGCCTTGGCGGCTTCATCAATTTCATACATGGATAAATCTTGCCCGCCAGTTATATTAAACAAAATGCCTTTTGCGCCGTCAATGGAAAGTTCCAAAAGTGGTGAATCAATGGCCGCCCTAGCTGCTTCAATTGCGCGATTATCGCCAGTGGCGCGGCCGATACCCATCAGGGCTGAACCGGCGTCAGACATAATTGTACGCACGTCGGCAAAGTCAACATTGATAATGCCGTGTAAAGTTATTAAATCTGATATACCCTGAACGCCCTGTCTTAACACATCGTCAACAATACCGAAAGCATCAAGCAGTGATGTTTTTTTATCTATAATTTGCAAAATGCGGTCGTTCGGTATGGTAATTAAAGTGTCAACTTTGTCCCGTAGTTCGTCAATACCGACTTCGGCCACTTTCATGCGGCGTTGTCCTTCAAAAGAGAATGGTTTTGTTACAATTGCGACCGTCAGTGCGCCAAGTTCTTTGGCTATAGCTCCAACAATTGGACCGGCGGGCGTTCCAGTACCACCACCAGCACCATAAGTTACAAAGACCATGTCGGCGCCTTTGAGTATTTCATAAACTTCGTCTTTATTTTCTTCAATTGACTTGCGGCCTACCTCAACATCAGAACCAGCGCCCAACCCTCCGGTCGCCTCTTTGCCAATTTGAATTTTAATCGGCGATTCAGTGTGCATGAGCGCTTGAGCGTCGGTATTAATAGCGATAAATTCAACGCCTCTAATTTTACCTTGAATCATGCGATTAACTGCATTGCAACCGCTGCCCCCTACCCCGATAACTTTGATATTTGCAAAACTCTCTATGTCTGTCGACTTTTCCATCTGACCTTTCTAAGGCAGAAATTGTTTAAAGAAATTTTTGGTTCTATCTAAGATATTACCGATATTTTTTAATCCCGCTGTGTTCGTAAAAGATGTGGTTTTTTGTTGCATTGCCCAAAGCAGTAAACCTACACTTGTAGCATATATAGGATTATCTATTTTGTCAACCATTCCAGATATCTCCAAAAACGGTGAACCAACTTGAGCAGGTAATCTTAATTTTTCTTTAGCGGCATCAACTAAGCCATTCAATTTTGAGCCACCGCCGGTAAAAACGATACCCGCTGGCAGCATACCTTCCTTGTTCCACAAGCGCAGTTTTTCTCGAATCATGTTAAAAATTTCATCAAGCCGCGCCTCAACAATTTGGGCTAAATATTTTTTGGGAATTTTCTGATCATCAGCTGGGTCATAATCATTAAGATTAACCACCTCTTTTTCACCTACTTTGTTGACGGCCGCGGTGGCTTCTTTAATTTTTATTTTTTCTGCTGTTTCCAGTGAAGTGCGCAAGCCAATCGCGATATCATTGGTAATATGCATACAGCCCACCGGCAGTACCGCGGCGCCAATTACTTCCCCTTCTTCATAAGCGGCCAATGAGGTAGTACCTGCCCCAAAATCAACCAGCAGCACGCCGATTTCTTTTTGTTTTTTGGAAAGTAATGCCTTTGAGGTGGCTAATGGCGAAAAAACGATATCAGCAATTTCAAGGCCTGCTTGAAAAACACACTTAGATAAATTTTTAATGGCAGAGGTGGTGCCTCCAATTACATGAGCTTCAACTTCTAACCGGATACCGGACATGCCGACGGGTTCTTTAATGCCGCCCTGACCGTCAATAATATAATTTTTGGGGATAACATGAATAATTTCTTGATTAGTTGGTAAAGCAATGGCTCTGGCCGCTTCCAAGACCCTTTCAACATCGGATTGGGTTATTTCGCCATCAGCGCGGGAAACGGCAATCACGCCTTTTGAGTCAGTAGAAACAATATGAGAGCCAGAAATTCCCACTACGGCTCGACTAAGAGACGTGCCGGTTGTTCTTTCGGCGTCATCTAAAGCGGCTGAAATAGCCGAAACAGTTTCTTCAATATCGGCCACAGTCCCCTTGCGCATGCCTGAATTAGGTTTGTGGCAAGCAGCGATAATGTTGGCTATTCCTTCCTGAAAATTACCGACACAAATTGAAACTTTCGTGGTGCCGACATCTAAACCGACAATCAAATTGTCTTTGGGCATTTTTATCCCCTCCAGACCTTAATTCTTATTATACGATAAATAATACTCTTCATACAATACCTTATTCAATTATTTATGATGATAGCCCAAAAGATGGCTTATGGAGTGATCTATTAAAATATTAATTGCATTTGTCAACTGTTTGTCTGGTGTTTCTTTCCTGACAACTTCAGGGCATATAATAATATCACCTAATAGGCTGGGAATTTTTTGGCCGGTTTTAAAGGGAATTTTTTGTTTTGCCTTGCCAATTGTTGTTGGGAAAGATAAAACGGCGGTCGGTTTATTATAATTACGGTATTTATAATTTAATTTTCTGATAATTTCACTCTTGACAATGAAAATGTCAATGATTACTTGATTGGTGACATTGCGTTTTTTTAAACTTTGTAAAACAAATTTTTTCAAAAGTTGTTCAGAAATATTTTCTACAGCTTCATTTTTTACATGCAATATTAATTTAAGCATTCATTCAACATTTTTATGATATATTAAATCACCTTGAATTTCCAGAGTTTAAATTTTGTTTAATGCTTGCTTTTTTCTTCTGCCATTGCGTCAAAAATAAAATTACAAAAAATGATGCCATAATTAAAAGCCAGCCAAGGGGTGTCGGAGAAGAAGTTCTAAAAACATTCTGTAAAGGTTTAAAATCAATAACTAAATATAACAGTCCCAACGAAATCAACTCAGCGTATAGCAGCCAGCGGTTAGAGAAAAATCCAATTTTAAAAATTGATTGAGTTTCACTTCGGCTGGAGAAGACATTAGCGAACTGGCAAAAGACCAGTGTGGCATAAACGGAAGCCGTGGCGCTGAAATATAATTGACTGTCTAACGATAAATTTTGCCCCCAATGCCAACCTCCCTCATACAACGTTACCAAAAAAACCGTCAGGCCCAAAAACCCCATCACAAGGCCAATTTGTAACAGTTTGGAAAGCATTTTAATATTCATTATCCGTTCTGTCTTGGAATATGGCGGTTGTTTCATAATGCCTGTTTCTTCTTTTTCTACTCCTAAGGCCAGTGACGGCAAAACATCAGTTCCAAGGTCAATGGCTAAAATTTGTACAGCGATTAACGGCAAGGGCAGTCCTAAAATAACTCCTATAAGCGGCGCAAACAATTCTCCCGAATTAGACGAGAATACATAAAATACAAATTTTCTGGCGTTGGCAAAAATGCGACGGCCTTCTCTGACAGCATTGATGATAGTGGCAAAATTATCATCCAACAAAATCATATCCGCCGCTTCCTTGGTGACATCGGTGCCAATTTGACCCATTGCCACTCCTATGTCAGCTTTAACTAAAGCGGGTACATCATTAATACCGTCGCCAGTTACGGCCACCACCTCTCCCATCTCCTGCAAGTTTTTAACAATCCTCATTTTTTGTCCTGGTTCAGTTCGGGCAAAAATTCCTTCTTTTTTTAAAAGTTCTTTTAAGCCCTGGTCATCCATCTGGTGCAAATCTTGGCCTGTTACAACTTGAGTTTCTGTATTAGCCAAGCCAATTTGTTTTGCCAGGGCTAGGGCTGTTAAGCCGTAATCGCCAGAAATCATAATTACTTTTATTTGGGCTTTTTGGCAAATTCTAATTGCTTCTTTCACACCTTCCCTCGGCGGGTCGGCCAAACCGACAAGCCCAACAAAGGTTAAATCTTTCTCTAAATTTTCTTTATCAATTTTTGCACTGGCTAATTTTTTCATTGCGAGAGCAATTACTCTTAACCCTTCCTTGGCCATTTGGTCATTTTTTAAAATTATTTTTGCCTTTTCTTTTTCGGGCAAATCGCAGTTTTGTAATATTTCTAAACAAGCCCCTTTGGTATAAGAGTGAATACCTTTTCCATTTTTGCAGGCCACTGTCATCATTTTTCTTTTAGCTGAAAAAGGAATTTCAAAAAAACGCTGATTTTCTTTTCTCACTTGGTCACAATTAATGTTTTGGTTTTTTGCATAATTTAAAAGCGCCTGTTCCAACGGCTCGCCGATCGGCTTTTCCCCTAAAATAGCATCATTGCACAAAATAGCCGTCGTCATAAATTCGTCATCTAAAGCAGGAGCGGTTTTAACCACGCTCATCTTACCGGTAGTTAAAGTGCCGGTTTTGTCAGTGCAAATTGTGGTGACCGAACCTAAACTTTCAACGTGGAGTAATTTTTTCACTAAAGCATTTTTTTTAATCATTCTTTGAGCGCCCAGTGATAAAGCAATGGACATAGCGGCGGGTAAACCCTCGGGCACCATGGCTACGCCGGCGGCAATCGCAAATAACATACTTTCTTTAAAATTACGTCCTACGATATAAAGTAAAAACAAAACGATAAAAGCTACGGCAATAGCTATTTTTGCAACTGTTTTGCTGGTGTGATGAAGCTCTCTCTGCAGCGGCGTTGGCTGTTCCTTAATCTCCTGACTTTGTTGGGCAATTTGGCCAAAAGCAGTCTGTGTACCAGTGTTGACTACTACGGCTTTTCCCTCCCCTTCAGCGACAAAAGTTCCCATAAAAACCATATTATCAATATCAGATAATGTTCTTTCCTCTGTTATCTGATAAACTTTTTTCTTTTGTGGCTGTGACTCGCCAGTTAGGGCAATATCATTAGTTTTCAAATCAAAAGCTTCAATTAATCTGGCATCTGCACCGATGGCATCGCCAGATTCTAAAGTGAGAATATCACCAGGCACTAATTGAAATGTTAAAACTTTTTTCAATTTACCGTTCCTGATTACTTTAGAAAATGACGGCAAGTGTTTTTTAAACGCCGCCAAAATTTTTTCAGCTTTATATTCTTGAATAAATCCAATTACTGCATTAACTAAAACAATGGCAAAAATAATTAGAGTGTCTCTGGGCTCGCCGATGACTAGCGCTATCAGTCCAATACTAATTAAAATAATAAACATGAGATCTTTAAATTGATTAATAAACATAAAGAACAGTGGAATTTGTTTAAGTTTTTTTAAACGGTTCAACCCAAATTTTTGCAAATTTAAAAATGTCTGCTCGTCAGTTAGTCCATTAATTCCAGCGCCCAATTCATTTAAAATTTCAGAAATCGGCCTTTGATAATAATTCATTTTGTCTGATAAACCCTTCCATTAAAGTTTTTAGCAGCGGCGAAAGTATTTTGACTCTCGTTGGCGATTAAAATTTTCAGTTTTACTCTAGTAAAATTGACTTTTCAAATGATGCTATGCTTTCGCTGCCGGCAACCCTGATCCGTTTTAATTTGTAAATATTTTCTTTTGTCTGCTCTTTGCTGTTTACTGTAGTGACGGCCGTTTGGTAACCAGCATTTTTGACAAGTTGGATTGTTTCATCGTCAAACGCGCCCGATGGATAACAAAAGGCGGTAATTTTCAAATTTAATTTTTCCTCCAAAGTTATTTTGCTGTTATAAATTTCAACTCTAGCTTTGTCAGTGTCAAGTTTTGATAAATCCAGATGCGAGACAGAATGTGAGCCAATTTCCATTCCCGCCTTGGCCAGCTCTGCTATTTGGCTCCAACTTAAATAACCCGGTTTTTCAACTTTGCCGGTAATTATAAAAAAAGTTGCCTTGAATTTATATTTCTCCAAGAGCGGCAAAGCATTTTGATATGCGTCTGCGTAGCCGTCATCAAATGTTATTATGACTGATTTGGGGTTTATTGTCTTGCCGCTTTCAAAGTAATTGGCAAGGTCTTCCAAAGATACTGTTTGCCAACCCTGTTTGGCTAAATAAGCCATTTGCTGGTTAAAATTGTCCGGTGAAACTGACAGATCAGTGCCGATTTTATCGTTGGGGTCTTGGAAATTTCTAATGTAATGATACATCAAAATTGGCAAGGTTATTTCGCTGTTTTTAATTGGCTGACCAGTATTGTCTTCTTTCCCAGCTGATGTCTGTACCGATGTAGTTTTGCGTGGACCGTTATAAATATAAGCGGCGATAAAAACAACTAAACCGGTAATCAAAAATAAAGATAAAATTTTTAAAAAGCTAGTCATTTATCCTCCTTCGCCCCGCTAAGCGGGGCTTCGGCGGATTCATCCTGAACGGATTCACCGTGAACGGATTTCGCTCCGCCGAAAGAGGAGAAGATACCGCCGACTCCTGTCGGCAGAGCTTCATTTTTTCTCAATGTTAGATATGAGTAAAAGCCGATTGGAATCCAAATCCAGAACGAAAAAAATCTAAAAACTAAAATGGCAATTAAAGCTAATGAACCGGGCACACCCAAACTGCTGTAAAGCAGAGCCATTGAGCCCTCCGTGACGCCCAAACCGCCCGGAATAAACGAGGCCATGCCCGCTAACGTTGCCAGCCCGTAGCCAAATATTAACACCCCAAAAGAAATTTTATAGCTGAAGCTGGCGAAGACAAAATAAAAGCATAATACATCGCCAAGCCAATATAAAATACCGGCAAGAACGGCGATAATTGATGTTCTCTTTTTATCCTTAAAAAGCCCAATGCCTTGATAAATATCTTCAAAAATTTCAATTGCTTTTTCTTCTTTAACCGTCTTGGCTGAAAATCTGGTAATGATTCGGTTAACAAAGCCCCAAAACCTCAACCAAACTTGTTTGAATTTAACCTTATTTTTATAGAGATAAAACATATAGACAATGCCAGTAGCGATGATTAAAAATAAAACGAGTGAAACCAATTTAGGTGCAATTGATAAATAGCCGTGAGTTGGCACCAGCGCCAAACCAAGTAAGAATAAAGCCAAAAACGCAAGATAGGTAAAAATAATTCTTAGCACTAACATCAGCAGTACTGAACCGGCTTCAACTTTTCGTTTTCTTAAAAAGTAGTAATCAACTGCTCCCTCGCCCAATGAACCAACCGGAAAAAAATGAATGGCAAAAGCGGCAATTGAACCAATTCTGAAGCGGTCCATAAAAGCTATACGATAACCAAGGCGGGACAATATTATGCCCAAAAGCCAAGCGGCGCCGACGTAGCTGATAATTTCAAAAATTAAAGCTAATACTAAAAATACTTTATTGGCGGCCAATATAAGTTTCAAAGTGTATTGCAGCCCGATTATTTTAGGAATTAAAAGATAGAGGCCAATCGCGATGAATATTATCAGGATTATTTTAAAATTTAACCTAGGCTCGGAACTTACTAAGCCCTGTTCATTTTCATTCATATGCTTTAATTCTATGATACCACAATCTTGTTTAATTTAGTTGCCTGCAGATTATGGTTTGGGATAAGCGAGACGCTGGTGATACATAGCTAAAAGCATTTCTAAGAAGGCCTCTTGAATTCTTTTCAAATCGCGATTAGTAAGACCGCAAAACTCAAGTTGTTTAGAATTAACCCTTTCTTGAATAGTTTTTTCTAAGATATGAATAATATCTGAATTACGTGGTTTAGATACAGTTCTTATCTGCGCCTCAACAGCATCAGCCAGCATTAAAATGCCCGCTTCTTTGGTCAGCGGCTTGGGGCCGGGATAAATCATTTTGTTTTTAAAATCTAAGGACTGCAAAGCCATAGTGCCATGATGCTGCAAAATCAAATCAATAATCTCTCGGGGTAAATTATATTCTTTGGCCAGGGCAACTCCATCTTTAACATGATTAATGATTATTTTTGACAACTGCCTGTCTTTAATGGCCAATTGAGCCTTTTGATTTTCCATAAAATAGTGGGGATTTTTTAACTTGCCGATATCATGATAATAACCGCCTACACGGCATAAAATTGAATCTGCTTCAATTGCTTTAGCCGCTTTATTGGCTAAATTAGCCACCGTTAAACTATGATGATATGTGCCAGAAGCTTCTTTGGCTAATCTCATCATTAATGGGTGCGATAAATTTTCCAGTTTGGTTTTCTGACGAGAAGTATTTAAAAATTCTCGCAGGACCGGCATTGTGCAAATTATAATTATTGTCAAAACAGTCGCTGCTAAAAAACAAGCTAAAGCCAACATTAAACCAGAGTAGAACAAATTAAAATGATAAATTTTGGCAATTAAATTTAAAAAGAAGATAAACAAAAAATTGACCGTGGTAAGGGTCAATACTAAAAGCACGCTGTATCTAAATATTTTTTTCAAAGATTGCCTCCGAGAAGCCGTTTGACAACGGCAGAAACCATCTGTCCGTCAGCCTTGCCGGCAATTTCCTTCATTAGCGGACCCATAACTTGGCCAAAATCAGCGCTGCTTTGGGCGCCAACTTGAGCTATCACCTGTTTGGCTTTGGCTTCTATCCCCTGCTCTGAAAGCATCTGCGGTGCATATGCTTTTAAGAGCTCTGATTCTTGGTTTTCTTTGGCAGCTAAATCTTGTCGGCCGGCCTTTTCATATGCGGCAATGGCTTCTTTTCTTCTCTTAATTTGAGAATTGACTACTTTGAATATCTCCTCATCTGACAATTGCCCTTTTTGGGCAATCTCACTATTGTGAATTTCGGATTTAAGTATTCTTAAAGTATCGCAAGCGAGTAAATTCTTCTCCAATATCGCCTTTTTTAAATCGGCATCAATTCTTTCTAAAATATTCATTTTTACTTTCTGATCTTAAAAATATTTAGCGGTTCACTTGCTGAAAATTTGATATGTATTGTCTCTAACATTTAAAAACCAAACCAAAGCCGCCGCTATGGCCACAATGATGATGACAATTAACACCTTTGTTTTATTTGACATATAAGAACCTTTCGTCGCATCGTTCCTCAAGAACCTTGTCGCTCGTTTCACTCGCTGATAAGAACCTTTCGTCGCATCGTTCCTCAAGA
>PCRM01000045.1:0-8891 GCA_002771215.1 Candidatus Nealsonbacteria bacterium CG23_combo_of_CG06-09_8_20_14_all_40_13
CATAGTCCGCACTGAAAGTAGAGGACGCAGTCCCTTTTTCAGTAAGGACGAAGTAGGGCCAGCGTTAGGTAAACCTATAATTCCAATTAATAAAGACATCAATCCTCCAAAATCATTTTACATCAAAATCCTTACATTGCCCACAATTTTAAGTTATTATTTAATCATGGTAAAAGGAAAACGCGGCTGGCCGAAAAGAAGAATTTTAAACCAAAGTGTTGTTAGAAAATTTCTTGATAGTTTAGGTTTTGAGACGGAACGGATTATTCAACCATGGCGGCATTTGTGCGCTTTTGGCAAATATCAAGGTAAAAATGCCATTTTCAAATTATCTTCGACCTTAGTCGTTTCGCCCAAAACAAAAAATGAATATGCCTGGAATCAGGCGGTTAACTTTGTGCCGGCATCAAAACGACGCAGTTTTAGCGTACCCAAAAATTTTACTTGCGGAAATTTCGGCAAATTGTTTTACTTTATTGCAGAAAGATTCCCCGGGCAACCTTTAGTAGGTCCTCACTCAACCGATATGAGAAACGTAATAGGGAGAATCGGCCAGATTGCTCAAGCGGCTTACGAAATTGAAAATTTACCGATTCGTGCCGACTGCATTTTCGCCAAATCTTCCCAAAATAAAAATCGGAAAGTATCAGTTGGCCAAAAATTGTTGACTATCTCAAAAGAGTGGGCAACTCAAATTCCAATGAATTTAGACGATTTTTTTCAAATTTTAGAAAAATCGCAAAAAAATCTCAGAACCAGTGTGGGGCATGGCGATTTTACGGCTTGCCAATTGTATGATATTAACGGGAAAATTGGCGTTATTGACGGCGAACATGCAAGTGTAAAACAGCCGCTTTACTATGATATCGCTCATTTTTATAATCGACTTCGCAATAACCACAAGGCACAAGTTTTAGCTCGCCAATTTTTACAAACTTTTAAGAGTATTTTGCCCGCCGCCGACAGAAGAATGTTCTGGGAGGAGTTAAAACCAGTGTTAATTCAGCGCTACATCGGCAACTTATGGGAGCAAATTGGCAACTCCCAAAATTTAAATGAGCTCAAACCACTTGGCGAAGAAATTTTACAAGATAAAATTGTTTAATATTAAAAAAAGCCATTAGATTTTTGAATAAGTCCAAGTATTCCTTTTTTCTCACTTCGTTCGAAATAAGTCCAAGTATTCCTTTTTTCTCACTTCGTTCGAAATAGGCAAAGCCTTTTTCTCACTTCGTTCGAAATAAAAAAAACCGCCGGGCAAAAAGGTCTGTTCAGCCAAATCGCAACTGCGGGGTAGCTCATTAATCATTTTAATGCCAACTCACAGGAATATTTTCTGTTCAACCATTGTTTTTGCTCTGTTTGATAGGGCGGTAATTTCATTTTTGCTTAAAACAGTTGAAAGATTGCGGTGCAATTCGCTTTCTTCATCTATCAGTTGAGTATGTAACTCTTCTACATCCGATAAAATATTTTTCGGCAGTGGTTTTTCTTTAAGTTGTGGTGGATCTGCCGTGTTGTCGTAGCCGATTTTTAATCTTGCGCCTTTCATGGGCCATTCGCTCGCCGAGTAATCAGAGAAAAGTGTTAATGAACGGTCAATAGCATAGATTCCGCCTAAATTTGAAAGAATAACATTTTCAGACTGGCCGTCGATATTGCTTAAAAGATAATCAAAAACAGCCAATTTTTGGTACTGTTCGCCGGCATAAATTGACTGCTTTTGCTCCTTTGAGGCTAAATCTAAGGTTTTGCCATGAATAAACGGACGCAATGAGCCTTTGCCTTCTGGTAAATCCTCACGGATGATGGTGGGCACAATCAGCTCCCAGCCTAAAGCAGTGTCAACTAGAAAATTTCCGACTTCCTTGTTGCAGCTGGGACTTGAATTTTCAGGCGGGTCAAAGGGTTTACCGAGTTGGCCTTTATTTTCTCCTGACAAGGGTTTGTAGACGACCAATAAACTGCCTTTTCCCGGCAGCGATAATTCAACTTCCAAAGTTCTATCTTTATGTGGGACAATATTCCCAAGGTTGACTTTATCTTTGTGCGGCATTACTTTAAAATCTTCTTCAATTGGTCGGACATTGACAACTTGGCCCTTTTCCAAAATAGCCAGCATATCTTCTGTGTTGATTGTTTCAATATCCAGATATTTCGATTCAGGACTTAAATTTTTCTGTTCGGGCTGAAAACTTGGGTCTAACTCACCCATTTTTATTCTCCTTCGCCCCGCCGCTGCGGGAAGCTTCATTTGGAACTATTTTTGTCTCAGGTTTTGGCTTTTCTTGTACTTCATTTCTCTGTTTGCCGTGGAAAGCCTGATGAATTTCCTTCAGGTGTTGGTCGGTAACATGGGTGTAAATTTGGGTGCTGGTGATGGAGGCGTGACCTAATAGGGCCTGGACCGAGCGAATATCGCCGCCGGCCATGAGCAAATCCGTCGCAAATGAGTGGCGGATCGCGTGGGGACATACCTTTTTGACAATACCCGCTTTTTTGCCATATTTGTTTAAAATTCGCTGCACTGTTCGCGCTGTCAGCCGCCAACCTTTTTTTGGCTCTTCCGGCAGCGGCTGGAGTGGTTTTTTCTTTCGACCATGGCGGATGAATAAAGCTTTATCTTTGTCATTGCGCCTCTTGAGGTAATTTTCAATCGCTGTTTTTGCCGGCTGCGACAAAAAGACAACTCTTACTTTGCCACCTTTACCTTTAACTGAAAATTCGCCGGATTTAAGGTTAATTTGGTCGCGGTTCAAACTGCACAGCTCTGAAACGCGCAAACCGGTAGAAAACAAAGTTTCCAAAATTGCGCGGTCGCGCAGGCCAATTAAATTGTCGGTTTTCGGGGCAGAAATTAGCCGGTTAACTTCTTCGCTGTTTAAAAAATTTATCTGCCGCTCGCCGGTTTTGGCCAGCTCAATTTTTTCTGGCGCTAAAGATTTAACATCGCGTTTAGCTAAATATTTTAAGAAGGAGCGAATGGCGATGAGGTGATAATTTTGAGTAATTTTTTTAAGGTTATGCTCTTGCTCGCCGCCAATACGGTTTAAATAGATTCTGAAATTTCGCACCAGCTCCAAGGTAATATCAGCCGGCCCGCTGGCGTTTTGTTTTTCTGCCCAAGAAAAAAATCTTCCCAAATAATGGCGGTAATTGCGGATAGTCAAGGGAGAATGTCCCTTTTCAACTTCAAGATAAACAAGAAACTGCTTTGAATATTTATCAAGTTCGCTGCTGATTTCCATGTCTCTCCTTGTTTTCCATTTTACGACATATTGCTCTATTTAGCAAAATCAAATAAAATTAAATTAATGAATTATAATATCGCCTATTTTTTGTATCAGTTAGCCCAAAACCACACTTGGCTGCTAAATTTCTTCCAGTTTTGTGCCGCTTATGGCATTTTTATTATTCCTGTCTCGTTGCTTTTAACCTTTTTTGGCAGTTCAATCAGCAGTAAAAAAACAGCCATTTTGGCCTTTTTGGCGGTAATTTTGGGCTGGTTAATTTTAGCAACACTCACCTCGCATTGGCTCGCCTTGCCCGGTCCGCAACTACCGCCGCAGGCTTGGCAGGATCCGCTTTTTCACAAAAACGAAGCCGCCACTTTTCCTTCACAGCACGCTGTCGCTTTATTTGCGCTGACCTTTGTTTATTTCTTTGAAAGAATGAAGGGCTGGAGCTGGATATTATTTTGTTTTTCTTTAGTGGTTGTTATTGCCAGAGTAGCGGTGGCGCTTCACACGCCTTTAGATATTGTAGCTGGCCTAGGTCTCGGATTTGTGGCCGCCGCCCTTGTGTGGGCCATCAAATCACCGCTTGATTTTATTGTTGACCCTTTCGTTAAACTTTTCGTTAAATGGAAAATCTGATGAAAAAATTTTTATTATTTCTTTCTTTTGGCATATCATTACTTTTCTCTCCTTATTTGATTTTTCTGACATTTTTCTCTGCTTTGTCTTTTATTTTTGCTAAAGATTTAAGACAATTTTTGCCCTCCCTACTTGTTGGTTTTCTCTTTTTAGCTCTAATCCCCGGCGCCTACATACTTTGGGGCTTGGAGACCAAGGCAATTTATGATTTGCATATCAGCCATCTTAAAGAGAGAAAGTGGCCTTTTATCATTATCGCTATATCAGCTCTTGTTGGTAGTATAATATTTTATTATTTAGACGTAAAACAGCCGATTTTAGTGCTTGCCACGGCTTACACCGTTAACGCTGCCCTCATTGCCGTCATTACTTTATTTTGGAAAATATCTATTCATATGGCTTTATTTTCCGGTATGGTGACGGTTTTAATTATGCTGTTTGGCATTCAGTTTTGGCCCTTTTATTTGTTTCTTTTACCTTTGGGCTGGGCGCGCGTTTATCGCAAAAACCATACTTTAGCGCAGATCTTTTTGGGCGCTGTTTTGGGTTTCGCTGTGACTTTGTTGATTTACTATTTCTTTGGTTACCAAATAAAAGGATAAAATGGCCGCAAAAATATTGTCAGTAATTTCTTTATTTATCATTGGCGTAATTTCCACCCTCGGTTACTGGGGTATTATTTTATTAATGGTCATTGAGTCAGCCAACATTCCCCTGCCTTCGGAAGTCATAATGCCATTCTCCGGATTTTTGGTGGCGCAGGGACATTTCAATCTCTGGTGGACGGCAGTAGCAGGCGCCTTTGGGTGCGTGGTTGGTTCTGTTGTTTCTTATGTTTTAGGTTATTTCGGCGGCCGGCCGCTAATTTGGCGTCTAGGCAAGTATATTTTGATTTCCCACCGCGATTTTGAGCACGCCGAAAATTGGTTCAAAAAACATGGCGAAGCAACAATATTTTTCTCCCGTCTTTTGCCGGTGATTCGTACCTATATTTCTTTTCCGGCCGGCATCTGGAAAGTTAATTTTTGGCGTTTTATTTTGTACACTTTCTTGGGTTCTTTCCCTTGGACGTTGGGTTTGGCGTATTTCGGTCAGAAGATGGGCGAAAATTGGGAAAGTTTACGCGGCTATTTCCATGGCTTTGATGCAGTAATTTTAGCGTTAATTATATTGGGCATTGTCTGGTGGATCTGGCGGCATATCAAACAAAATGCTCAATTCAAAAACCAAGGAGTTTAAATTTATTTAAGGTGAAAATGAATTATCAAGTTTTTAAACTAGCCAACGGTCTTCAAGTTATTTGTGCGCCTATGCAGGAAACAAAGGCCGTGGCAATAGAAATTTCAGTCGGCACCGGTTCCCGTTTTGAAAAACCAGACAAACAGGGTTTGGCGCACTTTTTGGAACATATGTTTTTTAAAGGAACTTTTAAAAGGCCGACCACTTTAGATATTGCGCGCGAGTTGGACAGCGTTGGCGCTTTTTACAATGCCTATACCTCGGAAGAACAAACTGGCTTTTGGATTAAAGCGTCATTTGAGCATTTTCGGCTGGGTTTGGATATTTTATTTGATATCCTCTTTCATTCAAAATTTGACAAAGCGGAAGTTGAGAAAGAAAAACGCGTGATTTTGGAAGAAATTAATATGTACCAGGATACGCCGCAAAGTTATGTTTTGGATGTGGCTAAAGAGCTTTTTTACGGCCAGCAACCTTTGGGCTGGTCAGTCGCCGGCACCAAGCAAACCGTGCCAAAACTTACTCAGGATGATTTGATTGCTTTCCGTGATGGGCTTTATGCGCCTGAAAATATGATTATTAGCGTAGCCGGCAAAGGCAAGCCGCAAGATTGGCTGGCCAAAATTTCTCAATGTTTTTCCAAAATTAAAACCAAAAGTGATAAAAAATTAATCAAGGTTACGGAAAAGCAAACGCAGCCGTCAGTCAAAATTCATTATAAAAAAACAGACCAGGCTCATTTGGTCTTGGGATTCAGGGGCATCAAGCGCACTGACGAGCGTCGTCCGACTTTGAGAGTTTTGAACAATATTTTGGGCGAGACAATGTCAAGTTTTCTTTTTACCGAAGTGCGCGAGAAAAGAGGTTTGGCCTATTACATTTCGTCCGATTATTGGGACTTTATTGAAACTGGGGCCATCGGCGCGGCCGCTGGCGTGGATTTAAATAAAATTCAAGACGTCATACCAGTTATTTTGGAGCAATTTAACAGGTTTAAAACTGCTAAAATACCAAAGAACGAAATTGATAGGGCGAAGGAAAATCTCAAAGGAAGGTTATATTTAAGTTTGGAAGATTGCTCATCGACTGCTACATTTCTGGGCGACAGTTTAATGTTTTGGAAAAAAATAAAAAGTCCAGAAGAAGTAATAAAGGAAACAATGGCAGTTTCCGCAGATGATATTCAAAAATTGGCCAGACAAATATTTTTGCCACAGCGTTTAAATTTAGCCATCGTCGGACCATTTAAAAATAAAGAAGAATTTGCAAAAATTTTAAAAATTTAGTGAAAGGAAAAAATGAAAAACAGCGAAAAAACTCTTATCGCCATTAAACCTGAATCAATCCAGCGCCAACTTATCGGCGAATTTATTAATAAATTTGAAAAGAGGGGCTTAAAACTTGTTGGTTGCAAATTAGTTTCGCCAAACCGCCAGCAGGTAGAGACGCATTACCCCGACGATGAGGCCTGGTATGTTTCATCAGGCACAAAAACATTTGAAAACTACAAATCACGAGGTATTGATCCCAAAATGGGTCCAGTGGATTTGGCCAAGCGCACACGGGCGCGCTTGATTGAGCATTTAGTTGACCGGCCGCTGCTGTTGATGGTGTGGGAGGGGCCGCACGCCGTAGCGCTAGGCAGAAAAACCGCCGGCGCGACCAACCCCTTGGCCGCTGACATTGGCTCAATTCGCGGCGATTACAGCGCTGAGTCATATGAGCTGGCCGACGATATTGAACGAGCAATCCACACTTTAGTCCATGCTTCCGGCTCAGTTGATGAGGCCAAAGGGGAAATTGCCATCTGGTTTAAGCAGGACGAAATTTTGGATTACGATTTGATTACGGAGACAGTTTTTTACGCCAAGGACTGGGGTAAAATCAGAAACAAGAAAAAATAGTGTTCTAAAAATATAAAGCGCTTTTTTTTGCTCCATAAATCTGTTAAACTTGAGCTAAGATGCTGCAATATCTTTATCCTTTTATTTATACTTTTGTTTTGGCGCTGGCCGTAACTCCGCTGGTGCGCCGATTTGCTTTGAGAAAAGGTTTCGTTGATGTGCCTGCACCGCGAAAAATTCACAGCCAAAATATCGCCAGAATAGGCGGTTTGGCTATATTTATCCCTGTTATTTTAATTATTGTCGGATATTTGATTTTTGCACCTTTCAAACTGGCTTTTATTGCAGAAAAAACACTTGGTATTGATAAAAATCTGCTGGGTGTATTGCTCGGCGGCTTGGTAATTGTGGCAGCCGGCCTTTATGACGATATCAAAGGCCTAAATCCGTTTTGGAAATTAATTTTGCAGTTTGCAGCAGCCGCGCTGGTCGCGATTTTTGGAGTAAAAATCTGGTGGCTGTCTAATCCTTTCGGCAATGTCATTGTGCTGGGCGGCTGGAGCGCGGCCTTTGTGATTTTGTGGATTGTTTTAATCACCAATGTGGTCAATTGGCTTGATGGACTGGATGGTTTGGCAACTGGTGTCTCATTTATCGCCGCCGCCACTTTATTTGTTCTTTCTTTGCAGACGTTCGTCAATCAACCAAGCACGGCAATGCTTTCTGTAATTTTGGCCGGTGCCTGTCTTGGATTTTTGCCCTACAATTTTCATCCGGCCAAAATATTTTTAGGCGATTCCGGCGCTATGTTTTTGGGCTTTATGCTCGCTGTTTTGGCGATTATTTCCGGCGGTAAAATTGCCACCGCCGCTTTAGTTTTGGGCATTCCCATTTTTGACGCCATTTGGGTAGTTTTAAGGAGAATTATAAACAAGAAAGCGCCTTGGCTGGCTGACCGGGAACACTTGCACCACCGTTTTTTGAAAGCCGGCCTTTCCCAGCGGCAGGCGGTTTTACTGCTTTATGCCCTTTCCATGGGCTTTGCGATTGCGGCTCTTTTTTCCCAAACCAAAGGCAAATTTTGGGCAGCAATTTCTTTAGTAGCAATTATGATAATTTTAGCGGTTATTTTGATATTTTTAGAAAAAGTGAAGCAAAGGGGACGAAGCAATGAACCCGCGGGAAAAATTTCTTAGTGAAAATATGACTTTTGAGGGTCAAAAAGAAGGCGAAAATATTATTTTTGTCCTCCACCAGCATCCTTGGACTTTGGCCAAACTCGCCTTTGAAATGCTGGCGCTGGCAGTTTTGGTGGCAACAATTTTTATGTTCTTTGGTTTGTCGTGGGTTTTCTTCTATGTTTTTGCGCCGTCATTTCTAATTGGCGGATATTTTGTTCTTCGCGGCTATTTCACTTGGCAAAATAATGTTTATATTTTGACCAATTTACGAATTTTAGCAGTGGCTCAAAAGGGTTTTTTTCACCGCAAAGTTTCCGAAGTTTTTTTGGAAAAAATTGCCGATATCACTTATGAAATTAAAGGTTTTTGGCAGACGATGCTTAATTTCGGCAATGTTTTGATTAAGACATCGGGGCAGGAGGCTGCTTTTGAAATTTTAAAAGTTGACAATCCTTTCTCAACCTCGCAAAAAATTACTCAAATTGTTGAGGAGCGCGCTAAATCCCAAAATAGTCCAAAAAAAGAGCGGCCCAAAATTATTTAAGAGACCAAAATTTCCATTTTGTCCGTTTAAGATAAAAAGCTAAAGTTACAATGAAGGTTGTCGCCACCACCCAAGCCGTTGCCGTCAAGCCGTAAAAATAGGGGCCAACTTGGAAAAACTCAATTTTAAACCTGCCAAGCGTATACAAAAACACAAAAATGTAAAACAAAGAGCCGTCAAAGCGCTCTCTATTTTTTAATAAAAGCAG
>PCRM01000045.1:8908-14220 GCA_002771215.1 Candidatus Nealsonbacteria bacterium CG23_combo_of_CG06-09_8_20_14_all_40_13
TTACGCAAAATTGACAAAGATAGTTGCGGCAAAATCCGTTTGACAAATCAATCTTACAACAAAAAAACTTTGAAAAATACCAAAACTAAGCTTGAAAATCGGGTTAGGCAACTGGCGCAAAAATATAATTTCCGCTTTAACAAGATAAGCGTACGCAACCAGTCCAGCCGCTGGGGTAGCTGCAGCAGCAACCAAACTTTATCTTTTAATTGGCGGCTGATTTTGCTGCCGCAGGCACTTGTCGACTATGTCATTTATCATGAATTAGTCCATTTAGAGCATTCAAACCATTCCAAGGCCTTCTGGCAAAGATTGGCCAAGTTGTATCCAAAGGCCTCACATTTCAAAAAAAAACTAAAAAATTATATTTATTGATATGCTATAAAAAAACCGGCAGTTTGACTGCCAAGATATTTTTTAGCCGAAATAATAAAATTTATGAAGTTTCTGCCGCCGCGGAAAATGCAAAGGAAGATAGCAAACTAATTGAGCAAATCTTAGATACGTTCAGACTGGAATAAATTGTTCTAAATTTAAAAGCCAAAAAACATTGTTTTTTTCATTTTTGTGCTAATATTATATTGCTATAAAATAAGTTCAAGTATTCCTTATTTCTCGTTGTGCTCGAAATAAAGGCAAATTATGCGCATTGTTGTTATGGGCGGGGGTACAGGGACAATCCCGGTACTTTGCGGCCTGAAAAAATTTACCAAAGATTTAACGGCCATTGTGACGATGGCCGATTCCGGCGGCCACTCCGGATTTTTGCGAGATGAGCTGGGAGTGTTGCCGCCGGGCGATGTGCGAAACTGCATTATTTCTTTGGCTGATGAAAAGAAAAAGGCCCTTTTGAGAGCGCTGTTAGATTATCAAATTCACTACCCAAGAAATAATTTTAAGGAAAATGTCGGTAATTTAATTTTAACCGCGCTGGCAGATATTGCCGGCGGCTTTCCAAAAGGCGTAGTCCAACTTGCCCAACTTTTGGAAATTGAAGGTGCAGTGTTGCCGGTGACCACCGACAACACTCATCTGGTGGCGAAATTAGAAAATGGCCAAATCATTTATCGGGAAAAAAATATTGACAAACCCCACGCTCGCGATGGCCGGCTGAAAATTGAAAAAGTCTGGCTTGCGCCCAAAGCAAAAATAAATCCGGTGGTTAAAAATGCTATTTTGCAGGCAGAAATTATTGTGTTAGGACCGGGTGATCTTTTTACCAGCATTATTCCAAATTTGTTGGTAAAAGGCGTTTCCGAAACTATACAAAAATCCAAAGCCAAAAAAATATATATCGTCAATTTAATGACTAAATTTGGCGAAACCCACAATTTTAAGGCGATTGATTTTGTTTGCCAAATTGAAAAATATTTGGGAAAAAATATTTTAGATCATGTGCTGGTCAACAACCGTAAATTTCCGCCAAAACTTTTAAAAACTTACGCCAAAGAAAAATCTTACCCAGTTCTGTATGACAAAAATGATTTTATTAATTCTAAATATAAAATTTATTTAGGCGATTTGGCACAGGCGGGCAATTTAATTCGCCACAGCGCCGAAAAATTAGCCAAAGTGATTATGTATCTTGGACTGACGCCGTAAAAAAACTTAAAATATAACAAAGGAGTAAAAATGCCAATTGAACAAGAAGGTATAGAACCTCAAGAACAATTGCCGGGGCAATTTTATAAATCAATGCCAGAACTTCATCAAGAGGTCAAAGCTCAAAAGAGCCGAATGCTAAGAATTTTTGGTAAAAAATTGGTTGAAAAACCATCTCAAACCCGGCCTGGGTTAACATATTTTGAAATGGAAGACTACCCAGACGAACCAAAAACTCATTTTGTTGCCACAATCTTTAAATCGAAAAGTCCTGATAAAAAGCCAGAGCTCGTGAGCAGCTATATAATGAATGCGTACGATTATCAAAAATTAAATAAATACGGAGGGCCAGAACAAATTTATAGTTTTGATTTGGACAATAGAAATGTTGGAAATTTCAGAATTGAGGTGGTTCCAGAGTATAAAGTACAAATATTAGTGCGAGAGTTAATGGAAAAAGGAAGTAAAGGAATAATTAAGGTATAAATATGGCTCTAAGTATAGGAGCTCACACGACACTACCACAACTAATAATGAAAGAAAGTTAGGATTGTATGCTAAACATCGCAATTTCCAGTTCGTTAGTCCAACTTTACGTTTCAGGTTCGTTTATACTGCCCCCGCTCCAAGAAAAGACCGTATAATAACCCATAGGGACCATTTAGGTCGTATAGTGCACTCTAAAACACCTGCAGCCAAAATTTAGTTATTGTATATTATCTGATAACTGTTCTTTAAGTTTACGAGAAATTTTATAGGCGTTTACGTGTTTCAGGTACCCTAAATATGATTGCAGACTCTCATTCGCCTTTTCTGGTTCGCTTTCCAACTTCTTAGCGAGACACTGAAAAATTCTTTTGACCGTGCTCTTTCTGGGCAAAGTATACTTGGGTAAAGCAACGTAGCCCACGAAATCTATACCCCAATTTAGCTTTCTCAAAATAATCTTGTCTGGATGCACCGAAAGCTTCAGTTTATCTTTTAGAAAATTATTTATTTCGATAAAGTAACCCAACAGTTCATTTGGATTGGACCCAAGCAATAAAAAATCGTCGGCATATCTTAAATAGTATTTGACTTTCAATCTATGTTTAACAAACTTGTCCAAGGGGTCCATATAGACATTGGCAAATAATTGAGAGGTTAAATTCCCAAGAGGCATACCTTTACCAGGTTTTACTGCAAAACTTCCGATTATCTCGCCTAACAAACTAACTAATGGTTTATCGTCGATTCGTCTTTCTAAAAGTTCAATAAGGACCCGATGGTCAATGTTATCGAAAAACTTCTTTACATCGCATTTTAGAGCCCAACAAGAACCTGTGTAATTTTTACTAACCTTTCTTGCTATTTGGACAGTTCTTACAAACGCTTTATGAGTGCCTTTAGTTTTTCGACAAGAAAAACCATCAAAGATAAAAGTTTTGTTAAATAATGGCTGTAGATGACGATAAATAGCGTGATGAAGCAATCTATCGGCAACTGACGCTTTACTAATAGTTCTTGGCTTGGGGTCTGAAATTCGAAATTGTAAATAGGCTATTTCTCGCTGAGCACCAATCTTGAGTTCATTATGTAATTTGAAGATATTATCTTCTAAGTTCAGTTCAAACAATAAAACATCGGGTTTATTTCTCTTTCCTTTTCTAAATTCCTCCCACGCTGTAAAAAGATTTTCTAATGATATAATTTGATTATAGGTGCCTTTATGAATAATGATTTTACTCAAAATTTGCCTATTGTCCAAAGAATTTATGGATTCTATAAAACTTTCCATAGCTATTTAGGAAAATTTCCTAAAAGCGAGAAATATACCTTGGGACAAACTATTGAATCAAATACACTTAAAATGCTTGAGGAAATCCTTTTAGTTGGTAATTCGAGCATCGACCCCTCCTTAAAGAAAGACAAACTTATTTTAGCCAGCAGTAAACTCGACCTAATAAAATTGCTAATTCGTTTAAGCTACGATATTAAAGCGATTGACCAAAAAGGATATATCGCTTTAGAGGAAATGCTCCAAGAAATTGGCAAAATGCTTGGAGGTTGGATAAGAAGTATAAAAGTTTGACACTCCGAGGAACGCGACGGCAGAACCATAGTTCTCGTTAGCATAGTCAGCGTCGTTAGCATTGAACTTGAGCTTGTCGTCGTTGAAGTTGAAATACAGCGAGTTCGACCAGTCGCCGTCCGCGTTCCAGTTATTGCCTTTTATTTGTCCTTATCACTGCGAACTAAAATTATAGTTTCGCTGTATTTTATTTAGAGGCAGCTTTTATACATCCTCTGTTCTTAATAAAGGCAAGGAGTGTCATTTTTTGGTATCGCACGCTCTCAATGGGAAATTCCCAATAAGACTCTGGCTAACCAAAATGACTATTTAAGCGACTTTAGTCCGTGAACTAAAGTACATTAGCTTATGAAATTTATATAAATTGTTAAACTTTTTAGATATGGAAACGGGGTGGGCATAAAGCCCACCCCGCCAAAGACCAAAGGACCAAAAGGTCCAAGGAGCCGAAAACCAAGCTCCTACACTCCGAGGAACGCGACGGCAGAACCATAGCGCCCGTCAGCATAGACAGCGTCGCTAGCATGGAACCTGAGCCGGACGTCGATGAAGTCGAAACACAGCGAGTTCGACCAGTCGCCGTCCGCGAGCCAGTCGTACTGGTCCCCAGGAACATCTATCCAGAGGTCGTCATAGGAGACCAGTCGCTCAGGCATCACCAGGAGCAGGCTTGCGACCTGCACGGTGATAAACGGAAGCTGCTGGGCGCGAAGAGCCGTCTCGCGAGCGTTGCGGGGGCTGTAGCCTGCGTAGAGGTTGCCGAAGGAAATCGGCACCACCAGGCAATCGCCCCCTGCTTTGCTTTCCGTCATCTGGAGTCGTCCTCGGACGCGCTTTTCGATACGGATGTAGTTGGGACCCAGCTCGCCTTTGCGACAGTTGTAGAACTTCCGCTGCTTGTCGATGAGACCGAGCAGCTGTTCGACAACCTGTCCGTAGCCAGCCCCGTAGGGGTCCTGGATGCTGAAGATGCGACCGAGAGCCGAGACTTTGGGGACGATGGCGAAGCTATCGAAACCCTTAGGAACGGCAATCTCAGGCGCCTGCGTGGGCAGGGTCAGTCCAGGAAGGAGGTTACCCAGTCGCTGGAGTTGTTCCGAGAAACTCGGAACTGTCCAACCCTTCGGCGGGTAGTAGTAGCTCTGCTTGGTCCGCTCATCCTCGTAAGGATTGGGACCTGCACCGCCGAGTTCCTGGAGAATCGGCACGAGGCGGCCCTGCAGCCCATCGCCGTTGGCGATGACCAGCTGGAGACCGTCTTTGTCGAGACCGCTCTTGCGAACGGCTGCCTCGACGAGTGTCTTGACCTGCGCAATCTGTCCGTCTGTTACAGGTGTAATCTGACTTGTCATCAGTTATCACCCTCCTTGCGTACAATGCTCGCCAGCATATTTGGCTCCTTTAAAGCCCTGCTAATTACCTTTATACCAGATAATCAAGAGGGCTCCAAGGAGCTTTTTTAATGTTCTTCAAGAATAACTAACGATTATACCATATGTCGGCTTATTTGTCAAGGGGCCTATTGATACGATATGATAACCTTATGAATTTATCCATCGGGATTATAGGTTTACCTAACGCTGGCCCTACTTCGTCCTTACTGAAAAAGGGACTGCGTCCTCTACTTTCAGTGCGGACT
>PCRM01000045.1:14251-16653 GCA_002771215.1 Candidatus Nealsonbacteria bacterium CG23_combo_of_CG06-09_8_20_14_all_40_13
CAAGCACCAGTGGCCGATTATCCTTTTACTACCATCAAACCTAATGTCGGCGTTGTTCAAATACCGGATGTTCGGCTGGACAAAATTGCTGAGGTTTTAAAGTTACCTAAAAAATTGCCGGCTACTGTTGAACTTGTTGATATTGCCGGTTTGGTGAAAAATGCGCACAAAGGCGAGGGGTTGGGCAACCAATTTTTAGGCGAAATTAGAAATGTGGCGGCTATTTTACACATTGTGCGAGGATTTGCCAATGATAAAATTGCTCACGTGGAAGGCAAAATTGACCCGCAAAATGATTTGGAAATTGTCAAAACAGAATTGGAATTGGCAGATATTGATAAAACGGATTCCGAACGAAGTGAGGGTGCTGCGAAGGCAGATTATTTACTTTCCAAAAAACCAGTCTTTTACGTCTGCAATGTGGACGAGAAGGACTTGAAAGATTTTTCGCCGCAAAAGTACAATTTGCCGGCCGACACCTTGCCGGTCTGCGCTAAATTGGAGGCGGAACTTTTAAATTTGAGCGAGAGCGATCAAAAAGAATATTTGGAATCGTTGGGGGTAAAACAGTCGGCTTTAATACGCGTAATTTTGGAGGCCTATAAAATTTTAAATCTTGTTACTTTTTATACATTACTGCCAGAGCAAGTGCAGGCCTGGCCAATTGCCAAAGGGACTTTAGCCCCGCAAGCCGCTGGCAAAATCCACGCGGATATGGAAAAGGGATTTATCGCTGCGGAAGTTATCACTTTTGAAAAATTAATTGCCGCTGGCTCCTGGCAGACGGCCAAAGAAAAAGGATGGATTGAAACAAAAGGACGCGACTGGCAAATGAAAGATGGTGATGTAGTATATTTTAAATTTTCATAAAAAAAGGAGAAGTTTAATATTTAACTTCTCCCAAGGCATGATTTTTGTTCTTCAAATTTAGCCACCAGCCCTTTATCTAAGTCATAATAAGTGTCCACATCATGCTGCCCCAAAACGGAAAGTTTGAAACGTTCTCTGGAGTCAAAATCATTGGCGCCCATAATCAAATCATCAAAAGGAATATCATTTTTCCAGAGCCAGTTTTTTGTAGCTTCCCGACAACAAGAAGGTCGACAAGTGACACAAATTATCTTATCTCCGTTTTCACGATGAGCGACTAAAGTGTCTTTACTTTCCTGCCGAACTTGGCAAAATTGGACAATGTAAGACGAAAGAAAATTGAATGGAAAAAAGTTACCAAAAGAAGCCATAAATCCCGAGGGAAGTCTATCAAATGGAGCAGGTAAAGTAGCAATCCAAGGGTCAAGGTCAAAGGCAATGGTTTTCAAGGTGCATTCCCCCTTCTCATCGTAGTGAATTTATGATAGCAAAAGATTGAATCTTTAACAAGCCCTTGATATTTTTTTTCACATCTGGTAACCTCTACTTGAGGTGAATAAGTGACATACGAAGTAACGCTTATTTTGAAAGAAGAAAAACCGGAAGAAGTCAAAAAGACAATTGAAGAAGTCCACGCCAAAGTGCTGTCTTTGGATTTCTGGCAAAAGAGAAAATTGGCCTACCGGATTAAAAAAGAAAGCTACGGCAGTTTTTTTGTCTGCAATTTGGAAATTGTGCCGGGAGATTTGCAAACTTTGGAAAAAAAGTTAAAATTAAATTTAAATATTCTGCGCTACATAATTTTAGTCAAGCCGAAAATTACTGCCAGACCAAAGGTTGAAAAAATTGAAAAAGTTGAAGAAGAATCCGGCTTCGTTAAAACTTCGGTGGACAGGTCAGTGGAAAAGACGACTGAACAACCAGCCGAGAAAATTGAAAAGGTTGAGAAGAAAGAAGTAAAAGAAGTTGAAAAACCAAAAGTCAAAAAAGCCGTTCAAAAAGAGGAGCATGTTAAACCGAAAAAAGAAATTAATTTAGAAAATGAAGAGGAACGCTTGAAAGCCCTTGATGAAAAATTAAAGAAAATATTAGAGGAGTAACGGGAGGTCGAAATGTTTAGTTTAAACCGCGCTCAAATCATTGGCAATTTAACTAGGGATCCGGATTTGCGGGTCATTCCTTCTGGCCAGTCGGTCGCTAATTTCGCCGTTGCCACCAACCGCCGCTGGACAGACAAAAGCGGCAACCAGCAGGAAGATACCCAATTTCACGAAATTGTCGCTTGGGGCAAACTGGGGGAAATAGCCCAAAAACTGTTATCCAAAGGCAAAAAGGTTTATGTTGAAGGCCGCTTACAAACCAGAAGCTGGGAAGCTCAAGATGGTGCCAAGAGGCAACGCACGGAAATTGTAGCGGACAATATCATTGCTTTATCGCCTAAAGAGCCGACTTCAGAAGCGCTGGAGAAAAGCTTCGAGAGCGAAGAGACGGCCGTCAAAGAAGAAAAAGCGCCTGAAGAATTCCCGATTAAA
>PCRM01000040.1 GCA_002771215.1 Candidatus Nealsonbacteria bacterium CG23_combo_of_CG06-09_8_20_14_all_40_13
TCCAAAACCCGTGTTTTCTACTTTGAAATCAAAAGAGGTAAGATTGCCAGCTTTATCAGCCAGTTTGAAATGGATAGTACTTTCACCTTTCCTTAGATTAATAATGGTGTAGTGAAAGTAGCCGGCTTTATCTAAGTTAACCTTCCATTTGGTTTGGGAATTATTGACGGTGAAATAGAGTTCTTTTAGACCGGAGAGAGTTTTTTGGTCTTGGGCTTTGCCCGCAAGAACAATTGAGCCAGTATCGGTGGTAGTTTTGTTGGCTTTATCTAAAGAGGGTTGGGAAAGTTTAAAAGTGGGGGGCTCTAAATCAAGATATAATTTGTCAGAAGAGGCAGAGGAAACTTTGCCAGATTTATCATAAGCTTTAACTTGAAGAGTGTGAGTGCCTGAGGGTAGGTTGGGTGTATAGGTGGCAGAAACTGTATTCCAACCGCCATCATTAATATTAATCTCATAACGATCTATCCCTGAGCCAACATCGGTGGCAGCAAATGTCAAGGTTGGGTTTGAGTTAGCCCAAGAAGAAGGCAGATTAGAAATAGTCACCGCCGAGGGTGGGCTTACATCATAAGTAATCTTTTGAGAAAATGTCTCTGTTTCAAATTCAGCTTGATCTCGCAATTTAAGATAGAGGGTTTTCTCTCCTTCACCATCAGATAAAGTAAAAGTAGGAGAAGAGGAGTATGTTTGCCAAGAAGCACCAGAGAAATTGCTGCTCTCTGAAATTAACATTTGATAAGCACCTTGGGAAGATAAAGATAGGCCTACCTCACGAGCGTCTGCATACAAGGCATTATTATTGATTGAAAAAGAGGAGTTTTGAGGACCTAAGTAGTAGATGAGGACGCGGCGGTTATTGTATTCCCCCACAAATAGCCTTTTACCATCGCAGAATAGGCCAAGCGGGCCATAAAGTTTTCTCTGTGTTGTACCTGAGGTCTTCGTGGTAAAATCAGGCTGACCTATTACTATATCCGCAGGGGCATAATTAGAGGTAGGGATAGAATTGTAGATGAGGACACGGTGGTTACCCATATCAGTAACAAACATTCTTTTGCCATCAGAGTATACACCATAGGGGCCTGAAAACTTCTGGGATGTCGTTCCTGAAGTACGAGTGTTAAAATCAGGTTGACCTATAACTATATCTGCAGGTGCTCCATTGGTAGTGGGAATAGAGTTATAGATAAGGATACGGTTATTAAAGCCGTCCGAAATAAACAATTTACCATCGAAGTATATCTCATGCGGACCATAAAATTTACTCTGAGTTGTTGCCCAACTGCTAGTGTCAAAATCAGGTTGACCTATAACTACATCTGCAGGAGCGTAATTAGAGGTAGGGATAGAGTTGTAGATGACGACACGATTGTTATTACGCTCAGCAATGAATAATCTTTCGCCATCTGAAAATATATTACGTGGGGTATTAAAGTCCCTCTGTGTCGTACCTAAAATAGCAGTGTTAAAATCAGGTTGTCCTAGCACTATATCTGCAGGGGCATAATTAGAGGTAGGGATAGAGTTGTAGATGAGGACACGGTGGTTATTATAATCCGCAATAAACAGCCTTTTGCCATCGTAGAATACATCAGTTGGGTCTTTAAGGTTGTTCTGTGTCGTTCCTGAAGTACCAGTGTCAAAATCAGGTTGACCTATAACTACATCTGCAGGGGCGTAATTAGAGGTAGGGATAGAGTTGTAGATGAGAACGCGATGATTACTGCCATCCGCAATAAACAGCCTTTTGCCGTCGGAGAATACACCACCCCCGTTCTATTTAAAGTGCCTCTGTGTTGTACCAGCAGTGCCAGTAGTAAAATCCGGCTGCCCCACCACCACATCCGCTGAAGTATTAGTATAAATTGCGGCTTGGGTTGGTGGGGCAGGAGGAGCTATAGAAAGACTAACAATTATGAGAGAAAGTGAAAGACAATATATAATTAAAAAAGTCCAATGGGCTAGTTTTGAAAAAGGGTTGAGGTGCCAAGAATAGTAGGGTTTACATTTTGAACGGCAATAATGATGCCAAGGAGCGAAAAAAGAAAATAGGGTTTTCGTGCTTTTTTGAACTTGAATGATTTTTTGGTCAATCTCCTCTATCCGTCCTAACATAAAAAATCCCTCCATTTAAGGATACCACATAACCTATAGAAAAATCAAAATTAAAATTTAAAATCCAAAATTTCTAAAATTTCAACATTTTTTAAAATTAACTTAATTTTGCAGGTTCAAATTCGAAATCGTCCAACGATCGTTGGTCCTTTGTTTAGATAACAGGTTTGAATTGGATGTTGTTTTTAGAAATTGAAAATTAAAAATTGATTTCTTATCCCCTGCCAATTATAGCAACCACAAAGCCAAACACCGCCATCACCGCGCCGATAATCCAAAAGCGCATCGTCACTTTTGTTTCCGGCCAGCCCATGGCTTGAAAATGATGATGCAAGGGCGCCGACAAAAATAATTTTCTTTTGAAAACTTTGCGCCAAAAAACCTGTAAAATTACTGAAAGCGTCTCCACTACAAAAACTAAGGCAATTATCGGTAATGCCAAAACCGAGTTGGTCAGCATCGCTACCACGCCTAAAGTCGCTCCCAAAGCTAAGCTACCCGTATCCCCCATAAAAAAGCGAGCCGGATAAATATTAAACCATAAAAAAGCCAAAAGAGCGCCAGAAATTGAGCCGCAAAATCCAGCTAAGCCAATTTTGCCTTCCACAAAAGCTATTCCGCCAAAAGCCAAAAATGCCAACGCTAAAAGTCCGCCGGCCAATCCGTCTAAACCATCGGTGATGTTCACCGCGTTGGCGCAGGCAACAATGACAAAAATAAACAAAGGAATATACCAAAGACCAATTTGCAAATCGCCCCAGCCAGGAATATGAATAATGTTCCAGTCAAGTTTGTAATAAAACCACCACGCGCCTAAAGCGGCAATCATAATCAGCCAAATTAATTTGTGGCGGGCGCGCAAGCCCCCACCTTCCGGCCCGATGCCTTTAATATTTAACAAGTCGTCCACCAACCCTAAAATGCCGGTGGTGACTAAGGCAAAAAGAGGCAACCAAGTTTGACTGCGCGATAAATTTAAAATCAGCGTGATGATTAAAACTGTGCCCCAAACTAAAACCCCGCCTAAAGTCGGCGTCTTTTCTTTTTCCTGATGTAAGCTGGTAAAAACAGGGGTTGAACTCGCCCTGATGTTTTTGTAGAGCCGAAATTTATACAATATATCTGTTAAAAATGGCGTCCAGGCCATGGCCAAAATAAAAGACAAAAACGTCAGTAAAAAAATTTTGGAAATGTCAATGTTGTCTAAAATAATCTCTTCCATTTTATGCCTTCACCAATGGTTTAGCTTTCCAAGATGCGCTTTGCCTAACTAATATTTCTTGAGCTTGCTTTGGGTTAGCCATCAGTTTTTCTACGGCCTGTTCCATACGCATACCCTGCGAGCCCTTAATTAAAATTATATCTTTTCGCTGGATTTTCTTCAACAAAAATTCGGCTGCTAAAAGCGGGTTGGAAAAACAAAAATCCGGTTTGGCTGCTTTAACTGCTTCGCCCACTGCGACAAAAATATCAGCTTGCTGTCTGATTTGCTCGCCAATTTGCTGGTGCAGCGCAATTGCATCTTTGCCCAACTCCAGCATATCGCCCAAAAGAACAATTTTTCGTTCAGCTTTCAACCTACTCGCTTGCTTTTGCAAGTTTTGCAAGGCATAAATGGTAGAGGCCGGATTAGCATTGTAGGTGTCGTCTAAAATCCAACTGTCATTTTTGCCTGAGATTAAATTGAGCCGACCCGCCAGCGGCTTGATCTGCGTTAAAGTTTTTTCGATGTCTCCCCTCTTGATACCAAAATATTCTCCGACAATTTGACAAATTTCTTCTTGAGCGTTATCCTCACCAAATAACTTAACCTGTGCTTGAGTCCTTGAGCCCAGCTGATAATTTTCGACATCATTTCTGGAAACTACGGCCAGACCGTCTTTGGGCAAAACTTCTAAAATTTTCCTTTTCTCTTTAGCAACATTTTCTAAAGTTTGGAAACTTTCTAAGTGAGCGCTGGCAATGTTGGTAATGACAGACACCTTAGGTTTAACAAAAGTTGTTAAATAAGCCATATCACCGATTTTATCGGCGGCCATTTCCAAAACCAAAACTTTGGGATAGGGTAAAATTTTCAAAACATACAGCGAAAATTTCAAGAAAATCCAGCAAATTACCGCTGAATATTCTAAGCCCGAATAAGTCCTTTTGAAATGAAAAACCGCCAATGGTAAACCAATTTCATTATTCAAATTGCCGTACGATTTGGAAATATTTTTTTTAAATTTTATTTTTAGAACTTCAAAGAGCGCTTCTTTGGTTGAGGTTTTGCCGGCGCTGCCGGTAACAGCTACAATTGTAGGTTTTTTCAATTTCAAAAGAGCGGATGCATACATCCGCAAAATTGCCTGTAAAATTTTAAGTAATATTTTTTTCATTTTGAGGTGAAGCCAAGAAACAAGGTTCTGCCAAGTGTCAACGAGGCAGGTTCTTATTTTGAGGTGAAGCCAAGAAACAAGGTTCTGCCAAGTGTCAACGAGGCAGGTTCTTATTTTGAGGTGAAGCCGAGAAAAAGGCCTTGCCTATTTCGAACGAAGTGAGAAAAAGGCTTTGCCTATTTCGAACGAAGTGAGAAAAAGGCCTTGCCTATTTTAAAGCGAAGCCGGCGGCGTTGGAGGAATCTGGTAATAACTAATTAACCAATCCGCCAACTGACCAAAGACGGGCGCCGCTGAGGATTCTGCCCACTCCACATTTTTCGGTTTAATAAATTTAACTAAGATTGAAATTTGAGGGTTGTCAGCTGGGAAAAAACCGGCGAATGATCCAATGTGCGCTTTTTCCTCATAACCGCCTGACGAGTTGGGAATTTGGGCTGTGCCGGTTTTGCCCGCTATTTTATAACCTTCAACCCCAGCTTTTTTGCCATGACCTTTTGCCACCACCGACACCAACATAGCGGTTAATTTTTGGGCTGTTTCCTCTTTAATCACCTGTCTGACTTGTTTAGGTTCGGTGATAATTTCTTTCCCGTCGTATCTTACCATTTTATCAACAATATAAGGTTTCATCAACTTGCCGCCGTTGGCTATAGTTGAAATAGCCGAAATCAGCTGCACCGGGGTAACTGCGATACCCTGCCCAAATGAAATAGTAGCCCTGTTGATATCGCGCCACTGCTTTAAATCCGAAACTTCTCCTTTGGCCTCCCCCTGCAAATCAATTCCTGAAGCATCGCCAAAGCCAAAATCACGCACATACTTATATAAGTTGTCCTTGCCTAATTTTTCGCTCACCCAGACCATTGCTACGTTGTCAGAGTTTTCTAAAACCTGAGTCATAGTTTCTCGCCCAAAAGCTTTATCTTGAGCGGTGTGAATCTCATAACCTTGTACAGTGGTCATATTGGAAAATACGCCTTGTGTGTCTGGCTCAACTGTGCCAGTGTCTAAAGCCGCCGCCATCACAATCGGTTTAAAAACAGAGCCTGGCTCCCAAGATGATGCAATGGCCGGATTGCTAAAAACATTTTGTTGCTCTTGCGGCACTTGGTTAAATTGATTGGGGTCAAAACTTGGCTGTGAAGCCATGGCCAAAATGGCCCCAGTTTTGGGATTTTGAACAATAATGGTGCCGCCCTCCGCGCCGTATTGTTTGATACCTTCTTTCAATTTTTCTTCCACCATATATTGAATATTATGGTCAATGGTCAGCACTAAATCGGTGCCGTTTTGCGCAGCTGTTTCCCCTTCAATAGAAATAAACCTGCCTTTGGTATCTTTCTCGGCTAACAAATTTCCAATAAAACCTTTTAATTCGTCGTTGTAAAATCCCTCCAAACCATAGTTGCCTTGCCCTTCAAAATTAACAAAACCTAAAATGTGGGCAGCCAAGGAACCCTCTGGGTAATAGCGGTCTTGTTCGGTTGCGGTGAGCACACCAGTGATATTTAAAGCGGCTACCTGGTCAGCTTTGTCCTTGTTCAAATGTTTAGCCAAAGGCGGAATGTAAGGTTTGTTATTATTTATCTGAGCGAAAATTTCGTCTTTGGACATGCCTAAAATTGCGGACAATTTTAAGGCAGTATCCTCACGATTTTTGATATTTTTAGGCACGGCTAGGATTTGATATTCTTGAATATCGGTGGCCAGCGGAAATAATCCTTTATTTTTGGCTCCAAGTTCAGAGACAGTAGTCACCCCTTCTTTGGCAAATATTTTGCCTCTTTTGGCTGGGATATCCTTTTGAGTAAAATACTGATTTTTTGCCATAGCCAGATAACTTTTATGCTCTAAAACCTGCTTTTGGAAAAGACGGGCAAAACAAACCATTGCCAGCAACAAAAAAATAGCTGTTATAAATATTAAACGCCTGTGAAATGAATCAGTTTCTTTATACATTAAATTCTTTGAAAAACCTAATTTCACTTGCGGAAAGGTTCCAAATTCATATTTTGAGTGCTATTTTTAATTTCGTTTAAAGATTTTAGGCGCACCGCTTCAATTTGCAATCTTTGATTTTCTGCTTCAAGTTTGGCTTTCTCTTCCTGGGATTGCTGCAGTTTGTAATTGGAGGTTGCACCTAAAGTAGTTGAGGCCAAATAGAAAATGGCGGCAGCTGCCAAAATAATCACCGTAATAAATTTCAAAAATACAGGTCCAAAATGAACTTGCCTGCCAATTGTTCTTTTGCGCATTCCCGGCACTAAAGCGTTGGTTCTTGTGATAAGCATTAACCCTCCATTTTTTGTTTTTCAGCCACTCGTAGTTTTCCGCTGCGGCTTTGGGGATTGATTTTTATTTCCTGCAAACTTGCCCTAACAGGTTTTTTGGTGATAATTTTTAAGTCTTTTCTGGCCTTGAAAAATTGTTTTACGATTCTGTCTTCGCCGGAATGAAATGAGATGACGGCCAGCCGGCCGGAAACTTTGAGTAAATCTGCGCCAGCCGACAGTCCCTGTTTCAAATTGTCAAATTCCTCATTTACTTCTATTCGCAACGCTTGAAAAACCTGCGTCGCCGGATGAATCTTTTTATGTACCTTTTTCACTGCTTGAATAATTTTGACCAACTGAAAGGTAGTGGCAATTTTTCGCTGTCGTCTCACCTGCAAAATTGCTTTCGCGATGGGCTTCGCAAAACTTTCATCGCCGTAATTTCTGAAAATATCAATTAATTTTTCCAAACTGTAGCGGTTGACAATTTCAGCGGCGCTTTTGCCGGCCTGCGGCACAATCCTCATATCCAGCGGTGCGTCAATCTGGAAAGACAAGCCGTAGTTTGGATTTTTAATTTGATAAGTAGCCAAACCTAAATCAAAAAAAATGCCCGAAAAATCTCGAAAATGAAATTTTTCAGCGATTGATTTTAAATTTTTAAAATTGTCGCCAGCAAAGCTAACTCTGTCTTCAAATTTGGTTAATTCGGCTTTTGCCCTTTCAAGGGAATATTTATCCCAATCAATAGCTAACAACTTTCCAGAAGGAGAAGTTCTGTGTAAAATTTCTGCGGCGTGTCCTGCTTCTCCTACGGTACAATCTGCAAAATCTTGGTTTGGTTGGGGGTTTAAATATTCAATTACTTCTTTTAAAAGGACGCTTCTATGCTCTATCATCTTTTTTCCACGCACACTGTAAGATTGAATAATGGTTATTAATATATTTATCGGCCAGTAGCAGGACTGGATGAACCCGATAAAGGGTCCCCTCCTTGATATTTTTGTTTTTAAAAAAACAAATGTTTTTGTTTTCGCCTTTACCACATAATTCCGCAGATTTCGCTTCGCGAAATTTACAGGATTAGGGTTTAAGGGCAACCCTGCTACTGACCAGATATCTCATTATTAAATTTTCAATTTTCAATTTTCAATTCCGGAAGAGCTTAAACACCTAAATTGGCCAAATGCTCTGAAATTGCTTCTGTTTCCTTATCCATCTTGCCTTTATATTCATTCCATTTGGCTTCATCCCAAATCTCAATACGGTTATAGACACCGACGGCGCAAACCGTATTTTTCAAACCAGCATAATCTCTTAAATAGCCGGGTAACAAAATTCTCCCTTGCCTGTCAAACTCAACCTCACCGGCCCCCGAAAGCATTAATCTGGAAAACGCTCGGGCTTTAATGTCAGAAATTGGCAGTTGCGATAATTTTTGAGCCAATTTGCCCCATTCTTCTTTGGGATACACAAAAAGGCAATTATCAATTCCTCTTGTCACAAAAGCATCCTTGCCTAAAATCAGCCTAAACTTTGAAGGAATAGCCACTCTGCCTTTGGGGTCGATTACATGATGAAATTCACCAATAAACATTTTTTATATTATCCACATAATTTATGACTTGTCCCCACTTTTATCCACAATACACCACTATTTTAACTCTATCTCCCACATTGTCAAGTATCAGGTTTTATAAGAAGTAAATTAAAAATTGTCCACAGGTTTAGAGCTAACTAAAATGACGGTCGTCTCTAAACTAA
>PCRM01000004.1 GCA_002771215.1 Candidatus Nealsonbacteria bacterium CG23_combo_of_CG06-09_8_20_14_all_40_13
ATTAACACAGACCAATAACGAAAAAATAAAAATCTACTATCATTTAAATCACTATTTTTTTGATTTGAAGGATATTTTGAGAACCGTCCCCTCTGATCCCCTCTGACCTTTGACCCCGTTGACAAAATGGTAGCCTTGACAACTTCGGAGTTTGTTCGGTAAAATGAAGACAGGAGGGTTTATGCAACCATTAACCAAAAGACAAAAAGAACTCTTGGATTTTATCAGCAACTACATCCAGCGGCACGATTATGCGCCGACATTTAGGGAAATTGCCGATTATTTTGCTCTGCGCTCGGTAGCAACAGTGGCCGAGCATATTGAGGCGCTAAAGCAACGTGGCTACCTGCAAAACGAGCCGACACTGGCCCGCTCAATTCAGTTGACGCCCGCCTTTGAAGAAAGAACTTTTGAAATACCGCTGATGGGCGTAATTGCGGCAGGGGAGCCGATTGAGGCCATACGTACATCGGAGACAATTGATGTACCGAAAGATATGGTCGGCCCTGATGTCTTCGCTCTAAAAGTAAGAGGAGATTCAATGGTTGATGAGGGCATCCACGACGGCGACTACGTTATCATTAAAAAAATCAACAGCCCTAAAAACGGCGACATTGTCGTGGCTTTAGTTGACCGCGAATATGCCACTTTAAAAAGATTTTACAGAGAAAAAAGTCGTATCAAACTGGCACCTGCCTCCTCAAAACACAAGCCAATTTACAGCCGTAAAGTTATCGTGCAGGGAAAAGTGATGGGAGTAATTAGAAAATTTAAATAAAGAATTTAAAATGAGCGAGCTGTTGCCGAAGAAAACCGTTCGTAGGCCGAGTGAGCATGGTCTCCGACGAATGTCGGAGGAGCGAGGCCGAGATTCGAGCAGTATTTATCCGCTGGGATAAATAACTGCGTGTTTTCGTGGCAATTGCGAGCGAAATTTTTATCAAGGAGGTTTTTTGACAAATACAATCATTATTTTAGCAGGCATAATAATTGTTCTTTTGATTGCTGTCCGCTACCTTTGGCTCAAACTTCAAGAACTCAAATTCAGCCACCGCTCGCTTTCTAGCCGCTATGGAAAAATGACAGAGCAGTTTATGCCGTTTCTACGGGATTATCCCTATCTGCCGGAGAATTTTCGTTTTTTGGGCAGTCCGATTGACGGCGTGCAGTTTGAAAATGATAAAATAATTTTTATTGAATTTAAAACGAGCAATTCCCAGCTTTCCCCAAAACAAAAAAACATCCAACAATTGGTTGTTAAAAGAAAAGTGGAATTTGAAGAAATAAGAATCCGATAATTGCTTCTGAAAAGTGATATAATGAAGCAAAGGATAATTATATGGCTAAAAGTGAAAAACCGGTTGTTGTTTTAGTAAAAGGCGATGATAGAGCCAAAAATATTAAAAACGCCCTGGGTAAAATTTCCGAGCAAATTAAACTTGATATAGCCAAGAAAGTCGGCAAAAAGGGCTATATCTTTATAAAACCAAATTTTGTGACTACCCGGCGACAGCTGGCCGCCACCCACCCTGATGCGGTCAGAGCGGTTTTAAAATACTTGAGAAGCTTTTATGAGGGCGAAATTATTGTTGGTGAAGGAGCTAGTATCGGCAATGCTTTTGAAGGATACAAAAATTATAATTACCTTCCATTAGAGAAAGAATTTAACGTCAGATTGATGGATTTGAATCACGATAACGGTATAATAGCTGAGGGTTTCAATAAAAATCTCAAGCCCTTAAAACTGCAAATTGCCAAAACCCTAGCACTTGCTCCTTATAGAATATCCATTAATCCAATGAAAACTCATGACAGTGTTATTGTAACGCTCTCTATTAAAAATATGGCTGTCGGTTCGTTAATTAAATCCGGTTTTCGGCCTTTAAATATTGCTTCCAAAATTATTTTGCGCCGGCCTTTTCACGATTATAAATCTGCTATTCATCAGGGGCCAAAAGCAACTAATAAGACAATCGCGAAACTTTATGAAAAAACTAAAGCGGACTTGGCGGTGATTGATGGGTTTGTCGGCATGGAAAGAAATGGCCCAGTCGGCGGCGAGCCGGTAGAGCTGAAAATTGCCATTGTCAGCCAAGATTCATTAGCGGCGGATACTTTAGGCGTACATTTGATGGGTTTTAACCCACAGGATATCGGCTACCTTCATTATTTGCGTGCTGACTTAAAAAATATTACAATAATAGGTGAACGGGTAGAAAATTGTCGTAAAAAATTCAGACCCCATGACACTTATATTCAACAAAGCCATTGGAAGTAAGCAAAGCTTTTTTCTCACTGAGGTTCGAAATAAGTCCAAGTATTCCTTTTTTCTCACTGAGGTTCGAAATAAGTCCAAGTATTCCTTTTTTCTCACTGAGGTTCGAAATAAAATGAATAAAAGTATTGACATTATCCGAAATCCTAAAAAAAGACCTATTCCAATTCAGGCCAAAAGAATTACACCACAATCAAAACAGAAACCAATAGAAGAGGAGTTGGAGCAGGAACTTAAGGTTGGAAAGAAAAAAGAAAATCTTTTAATGCTGGTGATTTTAATTATTCTGTCCGCCGTATTTTTTGCCACCTTGTCAACCACTTCTTTTCTTAAATTTTTTAAACTTTCTTCAAGCCAGCCGACACCAGAACCAGTCCAAACTGCGAAGGAAGATAGTACCTCACCACAAGAAACGCAAACCGCAGCACCAACTGCCGCTCAGACAAATTCTACTCCCACTGCTCCAGCAACCATTGACAAATCAACAGTATCCATAAAAATTCTCAATGGAACCACTATCAACGGTTTAGCCGCAAAAATCAAAACAACTTTGGTCAATGATGGCTGGAAAGTTGACAGTATCGGAAATGCTAAAAACCGCTACAATACGACTATTATTTATTTTAAAGAAGGCAAAGAGAATATTGCCGATGAGGTTGAAAAACTGCTTGAAGACCGAGAAACGTCGAGCAAGCAAGATAATGCCATTGTCGGCAAATACGATATTGTTGTCGTCTTGGGTCTAAGATAAATGCATTTTTCATTTATAATTTGGCTATCATTGCTTTTGGCTTTTGGCTACGCCTTAAGATACGTCTTGGAACGCACTTTTTTTGGTAATATCTATTATGTTATTGTTTTCCCAGGAGTTGTAGTTCATGAGCTCTCGCACGCTTTTACTTGTTTAATCTCCGGCGCGCAAATTCATTCTATTAAATTATTTTCCAGAAGTGGGGGACAGGTTACGCACTCGCAGTCGAAAATTCCCATCTTAGGCCCTTTCCTAATTGCTATGGCGCCAATTTTCGGCGCCACGGCTGGTTTATATTTAATTTGCCGTTTGTTTGCCCCCTCTTTTTTGAATTTACCGGCATTTAACTTTCAATTTTCTCAAGATTTGGTGGGAAATTTCATCAATCATTTTTTGCAAAATCTTAAAACGCTTGATTGGACAAACTGGCAAACATATATTTTTATGTATTTAGTACTGTCATTGAGCTTCGCTATGTCCCCTTCAAAAGAAGATTTGCAAAATACTTTTTGGTCACTCATTTTCATTTTTGTTATATTTGGCATTTTATCATTGGTTGTATCACTAAACTTTTTAAAGCCAATCCTGCAGTTTTTAGGACCTTTTTACATCTTTGGAATCGGTATGGAAATTATGGCTATTGTGGTTATCGGTTTTTTTCATGCCATACAGCGAATGTTTAAAATGATATAATAAGTCCAAGTATTCCTTTTTTCTCACTTCAGTTCGAAATAGGCAAAGCCTTTTTCTCACTTTGTTCGAAATAAGTCCAAGTATTCCTTTTTTCTCCCCCGCAGCGGCGGGGTCGAAATAGGTTAAGATGAATGCCGTTCAAATTATTATTTTGATTATTGCTTTTTGCATCATACTGGCTGGCTTGGTCGGAATTTTTTTGCCGTTCTTGCCAGGTGTCCCTTTAATTTTTCTTGGTATTTTTTTATACGCGGCTTGGACAAAATTTCAATTCATTTCAACGACTACCCTGATTATTTTAGCTAGCTTGGCGATTTTGTCAACGCTATTAAATTATCTTTCAAGTATTTTAGGAGCTAAAAAATTTGGGGCCTCTGCCTGGGGAGTTTTTGGAGCTTTAACAGGCATTATTTTTGGTTTATTGTTTTTCGGGATTTTTGGTCTGATTATCGGCCCAGTAATTGGCGCAATCCTTTTTGAATTAGCCGTTCACAAACAACTTAAAGCCTCGCTAAAAGCTGGCTTGGGCGCCTTTGTCGGTTTTACTGCCTCCATATTTTTTGACCTGGTTTTAGCTATTATTATGATTGCGTTATTTATTAAAAAGGTTTTTTGATGAAGAGAAAATTTAAGCAAGTGATGAAACAAAAGTCAAAAATTAAAGCCGCAAATTTTGCTAAAATGAAAGTAAGCAAAAACAAAAAAATACATCAGCAAAGTTCATTGTTGGTCAAGGTAATCCGCCTTCGCCGCGCCGTCGCCAAAGCGACTATAGCTTGTCGGTGACAAGGCTACGGCGGACAAGGGAGATTTTTATGAAAGGTTTTTTAAGCGCTTTGTTATCCTTTATTTTTATCGTTCTTTTTATTCCATTTATGGATTTTATAAATTATCAAAAAACAATACTGTATCCAAACTTTTATAAAAAAATTTTCAATGAAATATATCTATACAATAAATTAAGCGATAATCTGCCGGATTTGATAGCCAACAGCACAAAGGAAGGCAGACCCCAAAATAATAAGACGGCAAAACAAGTTTTAAAATCTACTTTGCAACCAGCAGACATTCAAGTCATCGTGGAGCCGCTTTTAGCGGCTATTCCCAAGATTTTGAAAGGCCAAAATCCACAACTGCAAATTTCGCTTTTGCCGATTAAAGAAAAGTTAGGGCTACAGAACTCTAATACTAATGATATGTTGGCCATTCCCGACCAAATAGACCTCAAAAATTATATTGAACAAAACAAATCAACTCAACAAGCGATTAAATATTACAATATTTACCGCGTACTTTTGGTGGCTTTGCCGATTTTGCTTTTACTGATATTATTTGGCATTTATATGCTTGCTCGCAGTTCGCCGAGGTTGGCGGTTTTGAGAATTGCGCGGACGATTTTTACCGCCGGCGTTTGCCTCTTAATCTATGCGTTATTTTTAAGGTATATTTTAGCGAATGCCGCTATTTTTCAAAACCTTTTCAGCCAAATCAAGGCCAATCCATTAATTACCAACGCTTTGATTCCTGCCATCTCGGCAATGGTTAAAGATTATGCCTCACCACTTATTTTCCGTTCCTATTTTGTCATCGGAGCCGGCTTTATCTTGCATATAATCGGTTTTGTTTTGCCTAAAACAAGGCCGCAGCCAACAATTACAGCAAGCACCGAAAAAACTTAAAAAAGCCAAAACCTGCTAAGGAGGAGGAAATTGAAAGATACTGCCGTAATTGTCGAAATTCAGAAAGGAAGGATTGCCTATTTCAAACTAGGTCTTGTGGCTTTTACCCTGGAAGAATACTCTCCCCACCAATTCAAAATGGTCTGCCAACTATGCAGGCGGCTTCACTTTGTTTATGACAAAGGCAGTTTCAAGCAGGCGCTTAGTGAAACAATCACCGAGCACAAATTAGCGTTGAACCTGTCTGAAATCATAGAGGCGCTGTGTGACGAAATTTGCGTAGTTGCCGATTTGGCCGCATCCTTTGCTTTTCTCTTTTGCAACCCATTTCTGACTAGTGATGTCTCACTCAACTAATGCCCAAAGATAGAACATGGTCTTTGGGCTTTTTTTATCCCCCTTCGCAGAAAACCGAGAGCGTAAGCTCACGGATGAATGTGAAGAAATTTCTGCTTCGGAGGGATACCCCGCCGCTGCGGGGAGCTTCATTTAAAATTAGTTTGTTTGGATTTTGTTCGGTTGTGTGATAAAATACAGCTATGATTGAATACGGCCAAAAACCAGAAGATTTTACAATTTTATTTTTGGATATGGACGCCTTCTTTGCTTCTGTGGAGCAACAGGTTCAACCAAATTTACGTGAAAAGCCAGTTGGCGTGGCTCCTTATATAGGCAATACCGGCTGCGTAATCGCCAAATCACAACAAGCAAAAATTTATGGTGTCAAAACAGGATGCAGCGTCGAACAGGCAAAAGCCATCTGCCCTCAAATTAAAATTGTTCAGTCCAGACCGGCTTTGTATTATTTTTACCATCAGCAAATAATCAAAATTTTGGAAAGTCATTCGCCATTTTTGAAAATTTTAAGTATAGATGAATTTAAAATTACGCTAACTGGACCTGACCAAAATTTCAAAACGGCCTTACAAATGGCTAAAGCGATTAAACAGGATATTACTGAAAAAGTAGGAGATTATTTAACCTGTTCTGTCGGCATTGGCCCAAATTTATTTTTAGCCAAAGTTGCCGCTGAAAGCAAAAAACCCAACACTATTGCCATTGTTAAGTTAAAGGATTTGGCTTCTTTTTATCAGGGCTTAAAATTAACTGATTTAACGGGTATAAACAGCAAAATGGCAGCCAATTTAAAAAATATCGGTATTGCTACGCCTTTCGCTTTTTACAGTAAAACCTTGCCGCAGTTGTCTAGATTTTTAGGCCATTTGGGCAAGGTTTGGTTCTTGCAGCTACGTGGCTACGAAATAGAGCAAGCGTACAGCGCAACCAAAACTTTGGGCCACTCGCACGTTTTGGCGCCGCAATTTAGACAGTATTACCAGGCGCGCAAAGTTCTGGTTAAACTTTGCCAAAAAGTTGCAGCGCGTTTGCGCGCTGGCGGTTTTGCGGCCGGTGGTGTCTGTTTAACAGCCAGATTTTTAGAGAACAAACCTTATCATAGCGGTTGGCAAAAAGTAATGAAGACTGCCGCTTTTTCCGACAGCCAAACTTTGCTTTCTCACGCTCTCAAACTTTTCCAGCAAATTGCAAAAAATAAAAAAATCCTTTATTTGTCTGTCACTACTTTTAATTTAACCCAAGGTAGGGGAGTGCAAATTTCACTTTTTGCGAATTTTGAAAAATCCAAAGCCGTTTCAGAGGCGTTGGACAAAATCACTGATAGATTTGGCGCGCAAGCGGTTTTTCCGGCTTCTATGTCCGGCGCGCAATCATCGGCGCCAGATAGAATTCCCTTCGGTCAGCCAAGATATGACATCAAAAACCAATAATCTATTGACTTTGAGCAAATTTGATGTTATTATATATCTTGTCTTTGAAGTTCATTAAAAACCTGTCTTCAATCAAAAGGAGATGATACTGTTGGCACAATGTTTTACAGTAAAATATGATCCAGAAAGCGGAGACTACCGACCTAATATCGGCATCGCGAAAACCAAGGCTGGCACTGGCGAAGAGAAGTTCCCCTTTGACTGTCTACGTCTCGGAGATTTACTAAATCAATACCAAATCCTCGGTTTTAGGCCAGACATTACTGATGGCGATCTCTTAGACGAGGTTACTATTTACGAAAACCCCAAGGGCAATCTGGCATTACGAAGGGATGTAACTTCCTTCGAAAGCAAACAGGCGTTGGTTTTACTTGTTTGTAACTGCGATTTGACCTCAACAGAATATTACGTTCAAGAGTGTCCTAGACACGAACAAAGAGGCAATCGGCTGGAACAAAAAAAGGGATCTTGCTTTCAGTGCGGAACGGCACCAGATGAGCTTGGCTATCATCCGGCAAGCGGAACGGCCATGGGGTGGAGCGCTTACTACTATCCGGAGCTCGAAGAAAAAAATGGCGTGCAGGTGATGGCTCAAGAATTCTCGGTAGAACAAGAGACCTTGGTACTCCTCAATCCGAATACCAAACTAAGATGCATAATATATGGTTTGGGTGGGACTAAGGGATATCTCTTGTCATGGGTTGTCCAAGAAAAGGAGAATATTGGTGAGTTAATTTTTGAACCTTGTAATCGGTGGCAGAGGGTCACTGACAGTTGCAGTCCGGCATAACGTCGGACTGTTTTTTTATTCCTCCAACCTATTTTGTTATATAATAAACCTATGCCAAAACAAGGCCTTAAAAAAATTGAAGAAATTATTCAGCTAAGCAAAGCAGATTTGCATATCCACTCTAACTATTCCGACGGCGCGCCGTCGGTGGAAGAAATTTTAGATTATGTTGAGCATTATACTGATTTAGATGTTATTGCCATTACCGACCACGATACTTTAGAAGGTTCGCTTAAAGCCCAAACCCTTACCAAAGAAAAAAATTACCGTTTTGAACTTATTGTCGGCGAAGAAATTTCCAGCCAGCAAGGTCATATTCTTGGTCTTTTTCTAAAAGAAAAAATAGAGCCAGGTCTTTCCGCCCACGAAGTATTATTACAAATCAAAAAACAGGGCGGTATTGCTATTGCCTCACATCCTTTTGTACGCACTAAATGGAAAAATCCACTGATAATTATTATGAACGGCGTT
>PCRM01000006.1:0-687 GCA_002771215.1 Candidatus Nealsonbacteria bacterium CG23_combo_of_CG06-09_8_20_14_all_40_13
AAAGTTCATAAGCATTATTACATTTTCCTCCATCATTAAGCATTGCAGTAGTATCTCTTTCTAATTGGTTAATGAGATAATAGATAGGACCGGTAGGCCCTGTGTAGCCGCTGCCGGGATTGTAAGCTGGTAGAGCAACATAGTAATATGCTCTACGTGGAGTATTAAGCGGATCTAAGGGTAAAGGAGAAATAAAAGACTTTAAGTCCCCACCTAAATCAGTAGTACTGGTGCCAGCCGCATCATTCCACTGAGCATCATTGGTACTTACTCGTCTGGTTCCTGTATCTTGGGGATATTTACTATTATCATCAAAATACATCTCTAATGCAGTTTGTATTTGTTTTAAGTCGGCAACTCTCTTGGCATCCCTGGCTTTTGTTCTAGCCAAAGCAAGATTAACAATAACCAAAGTGGCCAAGATACCAATAATGGCAATGACCACCAGAAGTTCAATCAAAGTAAAACCCTTATTCAGTTTTAAGTTTTTAGTTTTAAGTTTTGACATTTTTTCTCACCTCCTTTCGAAAATTTTATTTTCTTTTTATCGTCTGTCGACCTAATTGCAAACTATGAATTGGTTATGGGTTATTGGTATATAGTTTTCAGTTTTAAGTTGTAGTTTTTACTTTTTATTTTTTAGTTTTTACTTTTTATTGTATTTGGGCAAGATTGTATATTGGCATA
>PCRM01000006.1:753-8389 GCA_002771215.1 Candidatus Nealsonbacteria bacterium CG23_combo_of_CG06-09_8_20_14_all_40_13
TTTATTATCTGTTTCCTCTTGATAATAATTGGCTAAATTTTTCAGCACCTCATCTAATTTGCCTGTCTGCTCCCCCACTGCAATCATCTGGGAAAGTAAAATCGGAAAAAGCGGGTTTTGCGACAGAGGCACTGACATAGGAATACCTCTTTCAATCTGCGATGAAACCTGCTTTAAACTTTCCTTATAGATTCCGTTGTTCATCACGTCCGCAACGATACCGACGGCTTTGATGATCTCCACGCCGGAGCCGACCAGCATAGACATTGTGCGTGTCAGCCGGGTCATAAATAAATCGGAAGACAACTGCTTAAAAAGCGGAAAATAAATTTGAAGCCAGTTATAAGCATATTTGCCTTGTTCTGACCTGATATAAAACCGCAGAAATATTATTGAAACAAAAATTACTGCCAGCACCAGCCACCAATCCTTAACCATAAAATCAGAAGTAGCAATAAGCGCCCGCGTTGCCCAGGGAAGATGCGCGTTGGACTCCTTAAATATTTGCGTTATTTGCGGCACCACCTTGACCATCATTAAAGCGCCCACCACCAGCATAGCCACTAAGATAAAAATCGGATAAAGCATAGCGCTGCGCAATTTGGACATAAAGCGGGCGTCGCCCTCCTGCTGCTTGGCCAGCTCGCTCAAAACCACATCTAATTTGCCAGATGTTTCGCCCGACCGGATAATAGATACGAAAACGTTGTTAAAAACTTGAGGGTGTTTGGAAATTGCTTTGGAGAAACTGACGCCTTCTTCCAAATCAGAGGTAACCTCTAAAATCACATCCTTGAACACTGGATTTTTGGTCTGCTGACCCAAAATATCCAAAGAGCGCGTCAAGGGTAAGCCGGCATTAATCATAGTTGAAAGCTGCTGGGCAAAAAATGCCTTCTCATTGATGCTGACTGAATGGATAAAAGGTATGCGCATTGTCCCTCTTTTTTGTTCGGAATTATAAATTATAAATTATGAATGATGAATTGAAAATTGTCCCTTTTTATTAGTATACCATCATTTTGAATGCTTTGGGATCTATGCACCAAGTTAAAGCGTCGTCAATAGTTATATCGCCTTTGTTGACCAGCTCGGCTAAGACCTTATCCAAAGAAATCATCCCTTCAGAAGCTGAAGTTTGGATAATATTGGGCAATTGGTGTGTTTTGCCCTCACGGATTAAACTGCGCACAGCCGAATTGGCTATCATAATCTCGCAGGCCGCCACCCGCCCGCCATTGACCTTCGGGATTAATCTCTGCGAAACCACGCCCAACAGCACGTTGGCCAGCTGCATTCTCACCTGCTGTTGTTGGTATGGCGGAAAAACATCAATAATTCTATCGGTGGTTTGGGACGCATTGTTGGTGTGCAAAGTGGTAAAAACTAAATGGCCTGTTTCTGACAAAGTTAAGGCCGCGTCAATCGTTTCCAAATCGCGCATTTCCCCAACTAATATTACATTTGGGTCTTCACGCAAGGCGCTGCGCAGGGCGCGGACAAACGAGTTGGTATCGTTGCCCAATTCTCGCTGCGAAATAATGCTTTTTTTTTGTTGGAAAACATATTCAATCGGGTCTTCAATGGTAATAATGTGCTCTGAACGATTGTCAGAAATATAATCAATTAAGGCAGCCAAAGTGGTGGATTTGCCGTGGCCGGTGGGGCCGGTAATAATGACAAAACCCTGTGAAGGCAGGGCAAATTTTTCCAAAATTGGCGGCAAACCCAATTCTTTCAAGGATTTAATTTTAGTCGGGATCAAACGCAGAGAGGCCGTCAGATTGCCCATTTGGTAATAAACATTGACACGAAATCTCGTTTGCTGATAGCCGAAGGAAAAATCCAACTCTTTGCGCTGTTTGACTTTTTCTACCTGTTCTGCACTCATCAACGCTTCAATGAGCCCTATTGCCTGTGTATTGTCCAAAATTGATTCGTTGGCAATGGCCATTAATTTGCCGTCAATTCTCAATGTCGGCGGCACACCAACAGCAAGATGCAGGTCGGAAGCGCCTTTTTGAATGGCGATACCCATTAGTTTTTGTACTTTAGCATTTTCTGATTTGTTCATTTTATGATTTTTGTAAATTTGATTATATTTTAATCTGCCATTGTCACTCTGAAGACCTCATCAATGGAAGTGAAACCCTTTAAGGCCTTCAAAATGCCGTCCTGGAGCATCGTAATCATACCTTCGCCAATGGCTGCCTGATTAATTTTGGAAGCCGGATATTTGGCGACGGCTAAATCCTCAATTTTGTCTGTCATCGGCAAAACCTCATAAATCCCAATGCGGCCGTGATAGCCGTTGGAGCAAAGATTGCAGCCGACTGATTTGTAAAACTTAAGCGGCTCGTTTAATTTCATCTGTTCCAATTCATTTTTGACCTTAATCATTACCGCCCGAGGCAGCTCAAATTCTTTACGACAAGAAGGACAAAGTTTTCTAACTAATCTTTGCGCAATAATGACATTTATTGATGAAGTGATTAAAAATGGCTCCACTCCCATATTAATTAACCTGGGCAAGGCCGAAGCCGCATCGTTGGTGTGCAGAGTGGACAAAACCAAATGACCGGTTAAGGCGGCGTGAGTGGCCATAGCGGCGGTTTCCGTGTCGCGGATTTCACCAACCATAATGACGTTGGGGTCTTGGCGCACCACACTGCGCAAACCGTCCGCAAAAGAGAAGCCAATTTTAGGTTTTATTTGGCATTGGTTTAAACCAGCAATTTCGTATTCAACCGGGTCTTCCAAAGTGACGATGTTGACTGAAGGTTTATTTAAACGGTTCAAAACAGCATACAGGGTAGTCGTCTTGCCCGAGCCAGTCGGGCCGGTCGCCAAAATAATGCCATAGGGCTTTTGAATATTTAAAATTAAAATATCATAACCCTTACCCATAAAACCCAGGTCGGTCAAATCCTTTACTCCAGTAGTTTTATCCAGTAAACGGATGGCAACTTTTTCGCCGCGCACCGTGGGCAAGGTGGCAATACGCAAATCAACGTTGTGGCCGGCTGCCTTCAGGTCAAATCGTCCATCTTGGGGAATCCGCTGTTCATCAATTTTCAGTTTGGCTAAAATTTTAATTCTGGAAATAATTGGCGGATGCAAAGAAAGCGGCATTTTTAAAATATCCTGCAAAATTCCGTCAATACGAAATCTGACTCTGAAATTCTGCTCGCTTGGCTCCAAATGAACGTCGGATGTTTCTTCTTTAACGCCAAGGTATAAAATTGCTGCCACAATTTGCGGCACATTGCCGTTTCTCACTATCTCTTCTAACTGCTCAACCGTGGTGACTGGCTTGCCGAGAAAAGTGTCCAAATTGCGCTCTTCTTCGGCCACTTCTTCAGTTAAAACTGGCGCGTTGGACAGGGTTTCTTTAATTTTCAGCTCGTTAGAGGTAACCTCCGGCACCTTATTTTGAGCTTTGGCTTCTTCTTTGGCCTGTCCTTCTTTCGGCTTTTGTGCAACTGGCGGTTTTTTTACTGCTGCCGCTTCTATTTTAGCAGGCGCTTGTCTAACTTCGGGTTTGGGCTGAATAATTGTTGAGGCAGAATAGAGCTGGAGAGCAAAATCAATATCATCTTTACTGGTCTGAAAAAGTTCAATTTTTAACTCATTGGCCCGACGGATAAAATCTAAAATTTCTGCCACCCGCGGCTCTAACGGATTTTCAGCCGCTACAGATATTCTATCGTTGGACAAAGAACTAAAAACGACCATGCGGTACTTGTCGGCTATTTCAAACGGAAATTTCTGCAGCACAAAGGTCGGAATATCCAATTTTTTCAAAGACACAAAGGGAATTTTGGCTTTGGGCGGCGACTGCTCCACAATTTTTTTCTCCTGTTTGGGAGCCGCTACTTTAGGATGCTCAATTGGCTTTTCAACGGGCGGTTTCTGTTTATAGCCTTCCAATCCCTCTTTCAAATCTTCTGGCGTCGTAATCGCTAAAGCGATATTGATATTTCTTTTTCTTCGAATGTCAGAAATTACGCCTTTGCGGCCCTTGGCTAGCCGCCACGGCTGGGCAAGGGCAATTTTTAAAATGTTGTTTTCAAAATGATAAGGCAAGATTAAATATTCCCGCGCGGCTTTTTCCGGCACTTTTTGCAATATGTCAAGGGGGATTTTTTTGCCAGCCAATGAAACATAAGGCAAATTGAAATAGGAGGCATAGGCCTTGGCTATTTCTGCCGCATTGGCTATTTGTCTGCCCAGAAGTGCTTTTTCCAAGCCGTCAGGGTCTTGCCGATATTTATCTTTTAGCACTACTAAATCATCACGGGGAATTTTTCCCATTTTTTCCAGTATGTCTAAAATATTTTCCGCAACAGTTGGTTGTTCTATAACCTGTTCCATCAATTACCCTCCAAATTAAAAACCAGCAAAAGGATTATCGCGGCCGAGTTCATCCTTATTGACGGTTACCGGGATTTGGCCATTTACTTCTAAACCAGACGTTTGCTTCTGCAAATCTGTCTTGAGAATGCCAAGGTCAACGGGAGTAATTTTCTTGGCTTTGGCGTCCACATCGGCTGTGGAGGGTTTTGTATAATAGACCAACAAATAAAAATAAGCTCCAAGAGTAATAATTAGCAGTAAAGTCCAAAGTAGAATTGTTTTTGGTCGTTTCATCATTTCTCCTTAAGGTGTGGCTTGCGGCGTCGGTGCGGTTGTGCCGGACGCTGCTCCTTCTTCTGTTGCCGACGCATTAGTTTGTGCGCTGGAACTGCTGGCTTGACTGGCGGGCTGATAAAGCAAGGCGATGCTGAAGCTGGCAGAAGAAGAGGCACTATCAGCAGCTTGAGCGGAAATTGAAATGGATTTAATTTTGATTGGTCTCAAATTTTTCTCTAAAATTTGAGTGAACGATAAAAGGTTGGAAAAACTGCCGCTGGCAATGATATTGACAGGCACTTGTCCGCTTTCGGCAGTACCGCCTGATGAAGATTCGCCAGCAGAAGGCGCAATAGAAACTACTGTCAGTCCTGCCCTGCCAACCATTGCTTCCACAGAAACTAAAATTTCTGGAATGCCCGCATCTGACGGATAAGCAAGGTTTAACAGTTGAATCTGCGCATCGGCGGCTTTCATTTGTCCGGCAACTGTTTTTAAGTCGTCAATTTTTTTCTGTGTATCGGTGACTTCTTGCTGTTTGGCGACAATATCTGTATTTTGGCTTTTAAGCGCGGCTAGGCGCGGCTTGTCAAAAAGCCAGCCAACCAAAATTATCAAAGCCAAACAAATTAAAATGAGAATGCTTTCATTTTTCATTGATTTCATTGGTTAACCTCCATTGATGAGTTAGCGGCTGGATTTTCGCTCTGGGGAGTAACTGCTTTTTCTGACAAGGCCTGCGTTTTCACTTTCAAGCTGACTGAAAAAGTCAAAGTTGTTGTGCTTGACTTGCCGGCTGTCGACTGCTGGGTGGCCGCGGACAGCAGTTTGATATCGCTAAACTTATCAGATGATTTCAGCGACACTAAAAATTTAGCCAGTGTTGTATAGCTTGCGGTTTCACCAGCCAGCGTCAAAGTCCCCTCTTCCACCACTGAAAAATTAGTGTAACGCACGTCTTTGGGCGTAACTGTTTGCAATTCAACAAAAAGCTTGGACCAGATTGTCTTATTGGCATTGGCTTTTTTCAAGCCGGCAATTTGGCCGGCTAAAGTTTGTAGTTTCAAATCAGTTTGCGTCAGTTCTTTGGAGCTCAATTGGGAGTTTAAATCGGTAATTTTGGCGTCCAGAGTTTTGAGCGTTGATGCTTTGCCAACATTCAGCCAATAAATCAGCAAAGAAGCCAAAATTACAATAATGCAAATAATTGTTAAAAAGAGAACAGATGGAGCAACTTTCTTTTTCTCCTCAAGTCCCTCTGTCGGAATGTCTAATTCATTAGATAATTTTTCAGCTTCGGGCAAAACCCCTCCTCACCTCGTTACCCCGCCCAGCGGGATTTATCCACAGCTTTACTTTATAATACTATATTCAAAGTTAAAACTCAAATATCAAAAATAGATTATTTAATTTTCAATTTCTCATTTGCGATTTTCATTGAATTTACAATGTTTAAATTTTCAAACTGTTTGAAAATAAGAACCTGCCTCGCTTCGCTCGAAATTGTTTCATTGGAATTTGATTGCCCCGAAGGGGTCCCTTTGGGATAAATTGAAAACTGAAAATTGAAAATTGTATTCTTACGGTACGACTGACCAGCCCAATTCTACAAACTTCTTAAAGCCGGGCGGCGGCGAAGTGGCAACTTTTGGGTCGTAGTTGAATACTAAACTAAAACCGGCATTTGGATCAGTTAAATCGGTGCTTCTGCTTTTGTCAATATTTATATCTTTTGTCACTATGGAACCTGTAAAATTTAAGCCGCTTCCTTCTCCTCCCGATGCATTGGTATCAAATGTACCGTTGGGAATAAAATATGCCCCGACTAAGTTGCTAACATTATTTGTTATATTTACGTTGGTGGTATCGGATTTGCATTGTCCAGTGGCACTATCCATTGTGCAAACAATAAAACCTGCCGAGGCTGGTATAGGACCAGGTAAATCACTATAATAAATGTTACCATTAACATTTAAATTACCGTTTACAATTATTGTTCCCTTGCCCTGAAAAGTGACATTATTTAAAGTAAGACCGTTTTGGTTTGAAAAATACCAAATTTGTCCGTCCGGAGTTCTATTTGAATTATCCGCAGGCCGACCCGATTCTTGCCAAGAACAATTTGTTATTGGGTTTAAATTAAAGATAGTTGGTGAGATTGGATCACCAATGGTAGTATTAGCAGGTATGGTACAGTTTATAGCTTTCATCAATTTTTTGATATTATCTGTCATTTTATCATTTCTGTTGCTGGGCGTACCTGCATTCCAAGTCGCCATGGTGTAATTTTCAAATTTTACCGGTGGTTCAAAGTATAAAAAGTCATTGGCAGCGGCACCTACCCCTTGGCCTTGTGTCACACCCAGGCCCAACTTTGAAGAAGCGTCTTTAAAGTAAATATCGCCAAAAATTTTAACCACTGCAACAAGTAATGCCTGCGCCTTACTTTTGGCTACTGTCATTCCGCCAATTGATAAACTTGCCTCGCCGCCAAAAAGATAAGTATTGGAAACCGAATTTTCTAAAATTGAAGCAATGGATTTGGCCACAGTCAGCCCGCCAATTGACAAAGTCGCCTGCCCTGAAAAAAAATTGCTTAAATCTTGCCTAAGTACACTCCCTAATGACTTTGAGACAGTATAATCGCCTATTTTCAAAGATGCTTCTCCACTAAATAAACGCTCCTGGGCGAAGGAAACCGCAGGAACACAAAATAAAATTATAGTTAGGATAATCTTAAAATAAATACCCTTGCTTTTTATCATTTAAAATTAATCTGGTGCTTTAAGATTATAGGAGAAAATCGCCGAACCATATTTTGGTAAAGCTCCAGCACCAGGCAGAGATGGATTTGCAGCTTGAAATTGAATAGCAGGTCTATTACCAGGCAAGGTGGTAATACTCACGTTCCACCCTCCTGTGGCATTCCGCCATCTTGGATCATAACCTGCAGTTCCAGTGCCAGGATTTAAAAAGTCCTTTTCCGCACCATCAGTTAAAATTT
>PCRM01000006.1:8455-9673 GCA_002771215.1 Candidatus Nealsonbacteria bacterium CG23_combo_of_CG06-09_8_20_14_all_40_13
TAAAATTTCGTCAGTAATAGTCACATTCTCTTGCCCGGCAGAATTGACGACTTCTAATCTTACCGTTACTATTTCCCCTGGTCCAATATTTGAAGCAATTTGAGCCGCATTATCTAAATCCACATTATTGGTATCAACATCCCCCTTCAAAATAGTTTTTTGAATTGAAAGCCCACTTTTTGCCAAACCTGTTCCTTCTTCAATATCAACCAAACCTCCGGAACCACCACCACCGCCTGTTCCTTGACCACCTGGGGCACCAGGAAATCCAGAAGAAGTATATTTGGTAAAATCTTTTCCGAAAGATGCCATTCCTCCTGAACCACCCGGATTATTCCCTGCAGAATTTCCTCCATCGCCTCCCTTCGCCTCAAAATGTCCTTTATTTTGTAAGTTATATATTGAAAGATTAATTATTCCAGCAGAACCACCACCTCCGCCGCCGCCATAGGCATCATTGCCCTCAGGATATGCACCTTCTTGTAGACCACTGCCTCCACTACCTCCTAGACCACTATAACCTGGACAACCACCCCAATCATTATCATCATCAGTATATTCATTTGGGGTACAGCTATAGTAATTGGGATATTGAGCATTTCTTTGTTCTTCATTAAGGCTAACAGTACTCATTACCGAACCATTTATTCCAGCACCGGGTCGTCCTCTTGTCGTTGCATTTCTGTCGTCATGCCGAGCTCCTCGTCCTCCACTTCCACCATTAGCTCCTATTGTGCCCGGTTGGTTGAAAAGATACCCATAATTTTGAAGATGCTGGGCAATAATTGTAATTCTTCCTCCGTATCCTCCTCCACCACCACCCACAGGTTCTATATTAGTCTGGGCATCTCCTCCGCTATACCCATTAGCCATAATTTGTCCTTGATTTACAACAGAAATGGCCTTAATAGTCAAATCACCTGCATTTTCTCCCGCGCGTGTATCAGTTAGACTTGTTCCATTAGGAAGAGTAAAAGTTCTGGTAACTAGCTCATTTCCACTAGTTCTTAATACACCCCGAGAAGGTACCATTGGCCAACCCGTCCAGCCCCAGTTAATCCGTAGATTACCGCTTATATTCAAGGTTATAGTCTCACCTTGAGAATCTAAAATTCCCATTGGGCTAATTGTTAGATTTTTCCAATTATAAGTGCCTCCTGCTATCATTACATGACCATTGATAATTATATCCTCGCCCGCATAGTCTCCGCTACCAAT
>PCRM01000009.1:0-7785 GCA_002771215.1 Candidatus Nealsonbacteria bacterium CG23_combo_of_CG06-09_8_20_14_all_40_13
CATCAAGGCCCTGCAGGATACCTTTGGCTGGATGGGGAAGGTGAGGATATTTAGATAAGAATGACCAATTAACCTAATTGTCCTAATTTCTCATCAAATCCCAATGACTAATGAGACAATAACTAAAAAAAATAACCAATTTAGACATAAGAAATTAGAAATTGGGTTTATTCTTGAGCTCAAACTATGGTTTTTCTAAAAAGACGCACTTGATTTCGGAGGCAGACATTCCAACTTCTTTTTCGGTTTTAAGCGCTACTTTTGCTTTCAAAACTACATCTTGAACCGGGCTTTCGATGGACAGCGCTAATAAAGTGCCATTGCTATCGTATAAAAGAGCATTATTTTGAAAAATTGTTCCCGTGCCATCATCCAGCGCATATTCACTTCTGGAAGCAAAGCAACTTTGATTGTCAAAGGTGACTGATGAAGACGGAGCCTGCTTCCAGCCATAAAATTTGGCTTTGATTTGGATAATTTTATCTAAATAATTTTGCGGATTGGTCATTAGAGCTTTAATTGTAACTTCTGTTGCGGTCGCCAAATTAGTATTTTGCGATTGATTTTGGCTTGGTTGGGAGCCAGGTGCTGTATTTTGGGTTGAGATATTTTCATTTTGCGATTGAGCTGGAGTAGAAGCAGGTTCGCCGACCTGGTTTGATTGATAAAAGTTAGTGATTGAAAAGTAAAGTAATAAGCTAATAAGGCCTACAATTGTTATAATGAGAACAATTTTTAGAGCGCTAGTTCCGCCTTCCCCCTTACTGAAAAACCTACTACGTAGTGTACTTTCAGTGTGAGTTTCGGCGGACTTCATTTCATTTCGCATTTTTCCTCCTTAGATTAGTTATTTTTTTGCTCGCTGGCTTGTTTTGCTTTCAGCAATTGTTTTTTTAAAATATTTTCCAGTTTATTAATTTTGACAGTTTGTTGGCTGCTTGTCAGCATATTGCGTAAAATCACAGAATCATCAAGTGCTTCTCTCTGCCCGATTATCAAAGCGATAGTAGCGCCAAATTTGTCTGCACTGCGCAATTGGGACTTTAAACTGTCTTTCCCTAAACAACAATTGAATGAAAACCCCTGGTCAGTTAAATCTCTGGCAAGCGTTATAACTTTCTTTTTGGCTTTATCACCAATTTGTATCAGGAAGACATCAAGTTTTTTGACTTGGGGTATTTTGACTTGATATTCTTTCAATTTGCTGATAATTCTTTCTACCCCCGCGGCAAATCCAACAGCCGGCGTGGCCGGGCCGCCATATTGTTCAACTAAATTATCATAGCGTCCCCCACCCCCCAGCGAGGATTGGCGCGTTTCGTCAGCTTTGTCGCGGAATTCAAAAACTGTCCGGGTATAATAATCCAAACCGCGCACTAAACTTGGATTTAAATCATAAGTGATGCCAAGTTCATCAAGCCCCTCCAACACTTTTTGCAAATGTTCTTTGCAGTCCTGGCAGAGATGGTCGACGATTTGCGGGCCGGATTTCACCAGCGATTGACACCGCTGTTGTTTACAGTCCAAAATGCGCAAAGGGTTTTCTGCCAAACGAGAGAAACATTCGGGGCAAAGATATTCTTTGTATTGATTAAAGTATGAAGTTAGAGTTTTGCGAATATCTTTTTGACAAATTTTACAGCCAAGACTGTTTATTTCCAAAATGATATTGGAAGTGAGTTTTAAATCTTTTAAAATGCTGAAACTGAGTAAAATTGCCAATACATCACTGCAGGGGTCGTCTTCACCGAAAATCTCAAATCCCAGCTGGAAAAATTGACGAAATCTGCCTGATTGGGGCCGGCTGTAGCGGAACATTGGACCAAAATAATAGAGCTTGACAGGTTTAGGCAAATTTTGCATGCCATGTTCTATATAAGCGCGGACAATACCGGCAGTACCCTCGGGTCTTAGAACTAAATCAGGTTCGCCCTCGCCTCTTTTCGCCAGATAAAACATTTCTTTGGAGACAATATCTGAAGTTTCACCAATAGAACGCGTAAAAAGATTTGCGTACTCAAAAAACGGGGTGTCAATTCTGGAAAAGTTAAAATTTTCACACCTTTTGTTAAATTTTTTTTTGATAAATCGCCAGTATTTTTGCTCTTCCGGCAGGGCGTCGTAAGTACCGCGGGGGGCTTGGAGCAGTTGATTATTATCAGCCATAAATACCTTTCCTCTGAAACTTAAACTGACTTTATTCTACCTGATATTTATTATTAATTCAAGATACCGGACCTAATTTGAAAAATTTTCTAATATGATTTTTGGCCAAAGAAGTTTTGACAAAATTTAACCAATCTCTCTTTGGTTTCCCGCCTTTTCTAGCAATTAAAATTTCAACAATATCGGCATTCTCCAAGGGTTTTGATAAGCCAATCATTTTTCCGTTGCACTTGGCACCGACGCAACGGTTGCCGATTTGTGTGTGAATGGCATAAGCAAAATCAACAGATGTGGCACCAGCAGGCAAATCTTTAATGTCCCCTTTTGGTGTAAAAACAAAAATTCTATCTTTAAAAAAATCTAATTTTAAATCTTCGTATAATGATTTTGGATTATGCAATGATTTTTGCCAACGGGCTAATTTTTGTATCCATATTAAGGTCTCCTTGGGCATCTTTGCTGAGGTTTTAACTTGGGAATAATGCCAATGGGCGGCGATGCCATTTTCAGCCAGCTCATGCATTTGCACAGTTCGAATTTGAAACTCAACAATTTCACCTGCCTGGCAAAAAACAGTAGTGTGGAGCGACTGATAGCCATTAGGTTTGGGCAAGGCAATATAATCTTTAATTTTGCCCACCAAGGGTTTCCAATTAGCGTGAAGAATACCCAAAACTTTATAACAATCCTCAATGGTGAGTACGATTATTCTTACAGCCACCAGGTCATAGATTTGCGAGAGGTCTTTATCGTGTCTTAACATCTTTCTGTAAAGCGAATAAATGTGTTTGGCCCGGCCGTGAATTTCAAACTTAATCTTTTCCTGCCGCATTTTTTTGGAAGCAATTTTGATGATTTTACTTAAATATTTTTGACGTTTTTTATAAACTGGAACGGCCAATTCAGTAATCCATTTGTATTCTGCGGGATAGACGTAGGGAAAAGCTAAATCTTCCAGGACGCCGCGCAGTTCATTCATACCCAATCGATGGGCAATGGGTGCGTAAATTTCCAGCGTTTCTTTAGCAATTCTTGCCTGTTTTTGTTGCTCAACACCATGCAAAGTTTTCATGTTGTGCAATCGGTCGGCCAGCTTAATTAAAATTGCCCGGATATCGCGGCTCATAGCTATAATCATTTTGCGCAGTGTTTCAGCTTGTCTCTCAAAATCAGCCAGATTTTCCTTTTTTGATGGCTTAAAGGGAAACCAGCTTTTTTTAATACGGATGCGTCCTAATTTGGTGACTGCCTCAACTAAATTGGCGACATTTTTGCCAAATCCATGTCGAATTTGATCAATTTTAACAGTAGTATCTTCCAAAACATCATGAAGTAAGGCCGCAATAATAGTGTCAGCATCTAATTTCCATAACGCTAAAGTTTTAGCTACCGCGACCGAGTGACTAAAAAAAGGTTCACCGGTTTGGCGAAATTGCCCTTGATGAGCGCTTTGGGCAAACTCATAGGCCTTCTTAATTCTATCCAGGTCTTTCTTACCCAGATAATTTAAATCTCTTATGAATTGTTCATAAGCCATTTATTAAACCTTATAATTTTTAAAACTTCAGGTTTATCTAAAGACAATTTTACCCTTTTCAACACTAGCTTTGATTTTGTCGCCTTTTTTGTATTTATCCTGCAGGATAAATTCCGAAAGTTGATCTTCAATATGGTCAGAAATAGTTCGTCTGATTGGTCTGGCGCCAAACTCTGGGTGAAAACCTTTAGTAGCGATGAAATCAGCAATTTTTTTATCAAAAGAGATGGCAAAACCCTCTTGGTGCAGTTTGGCTGATAATTCGTCAAGTTGCAGGTTGACGATTTTTAAAATTGCATCCATTGTCAAAGGTTTAAAAACAATCACTTTGTCAACACGGTTTAAAAATTCGGGTCGGAAAGATTCTTTTAATCCTTCCAGCACTTTTTCTTTCATTTGCCGATACTCATTGGTCGCCTGTTTGGTGATTTTCGATTCTTTGGCGTGAAAACCAATGGCGGCGTGGGAAAGCTCTCTGACGCCAATATTGGAAGTCATAATAATAATTGTGTTTTTGAAATTAACTTTGCGGCCCTTGGCGTCAGTGAGAACACCATCTTCTAAAATCTGAAGTAAAATATTAAAAATTTCCGGATGGGCTTTTTCTATTTCGTCAAACAAAATTAAGCTGTAGGGATTGCGACGGACGGTTTCAGTTAACTTACCCGCTTCTTCGTAGCCGACATAGCCGGGCGGCGCGCCAACCAATCTTGAAACATTATGACGTTCCATAAATTCAGACATATCAATTTTAATCAAAGCATTTTCCCCAAAAACCACCTTGGCTATCACTTTAGCCAATTCAGTTTTGCCTACGCCGGTTGGGCCTAGAAATATGAAAGAGCCGATAGGTCTGTTTGGGTTGGCAATGCCGATTTTTGAACGACGGACAGCGCGACAAATTAGCTTTAATACATCATCTTGACCAACAATTTTCGCTTTGAGAATTTTTTCCAAATTGATAAATTTGTCTTTTTCGTCTTTAATCAGAGTTTGCAAAGGAATGCCCGTCCACTGCGAGACAATTTTAGCTATAATTTCTTTTTCAATAACTTTCGTTGCTGGCTTGTTTTTTTTAGAAAACAGCGCCAGTTCGTTTAGCAATCTGATTTCCTCTGTTTTCAGTTGGGCTGCTTTCTCAAACTGTTCTTTATTAACGGCCATATCTTTTTGCTTAGTAATGTCTGCCAGTTTCTCTTCTAATTTTTGCTTCAAGGTCTCATCTTTACTTTTAACAGGGTTTTCAATTTTAGTCGCGGCGGCGGCTTCGTCAATTAAATCTATGGCCTTATCCGGCAAAAAACGGTCGTTGATATAATGGGCTGAAAGTTCGGCTGCCGCCAAAATCGCTTCGTCGGTTATTTTAATTTGGTGAAACTGCTCATATTTAGGACGAATCACTTTTAAGATACTAATGGTTTCGGCAATTGTCGGCTCTGACACTTTAACCGGCTGCAGCCGGCGTTCAAGGGCGGTGTCCTTCTCAATATTTTTGCGGTAATCATCTAAGGTGGTGGCGCCAATCAAACGGATTTGACCTTTGGCTAAAGCTGGTTTGAGGATGTTGGCGGCGTCCATTGAACCTTCGGCGCTGCCGGCGCCAACTATGGTGTGCAATTCGTCTATAAAAATTATCGTGTTTTGCGATTTAATAATTTCATCAATTACCTTTTTAATTCTTTCTTCAAATTGCCCGCGGTACATTGTACCGGCTACCAGCAGAGCTAAATCAAGCATCAAAATTCTTTTTGACTGCAGATTAGTCGGCACTTGGCGCGCAACAATTTTTTGGGCCAATCCTTCGACAATGGCTGTTTTTCCGACGCCCGGCTCGCCAATTAAAACCGGATTGTTTTTGGTGCGGCGGCTAAGAATCTGCATCACCCTTAAAATCTCTTTATCCCGGCCGGTAATCGGGTCTAATTTGCTTGCTTTGGCTAAGTTTGTTAAATCAGTGGCAAAATAGTCCAAGCTTGACGCGCCAGAACGGCTTTTTGCTGGTTGGAAGGTGGGAAAAGTCGCCGAAGGAATATCAATGTCAGGTTCTCCAATAAAATCTTGATTGTTTTGGTCGCCCATATTTTTAGTCTGGTCTAATCGTTTTTGAATCATTTCATCAACTTCAATCAGCTCATCAAACAATCTCTCAATTTGCTGTTTTATATGGTTGGGGTTAACTCCAATTTGAGCAATCATTTGATATCCTAAACAGTCCTTGTTGCTGGCCACGGCTAACAGAATATGTTCAGGGTCAACGCTGGTATGGCCAAACTCCGAGGCTTTTTTTACAGCCAACTTTAATATCTTTTTAACCTCAACTGTTAAACCGCTGTGAGCTTTGGGCCTAAGATTTCTCAAACTGATTACTAATCTAATTTGGTCAGCGGAAATCAAATGGTCCTTTAAAATATCATGTGAAAGAGTTCCTTCTGTTGAAACAATAGCTAAGAGGACATGCGCTGAAGTAATCGCGCTGTTGATGCTTTTGGCGATTTTTTGCGCATTAATTAGCACCTTCCGAGAATTATCGGAAAATTTATTAAATATATCGTCTTTAGGCATATATCTCCTTATGATTTAAATTCTAAATTACAAATTCCAAGCTCCGAACAAATATAAATATTTAATGTTCCCGCCCGCCTCGTTACGCGAAACGTTACGGGCAGGCTAATGTTTTAAACGGATTGTTTTGGATTTTTGAGCATTTGGATTTTGATATTGTTTGTGATTTGCTATTTAGCAATCAGGATTTAACTGTTCTCTTTTTTCCCTCTTTTGCTGGTTTGGTTATTACTTCCATCTTTTCAGTGGTGACAATCTGATCGCCTGATTCAATTTTCTTTGTTTTAATTTCTTTAGCAGCTTTATCTTCTTTTTTAACAATATCCAAGGCGTAGCCGGCTAATTTTGACGCCAAGCGAACATTTTGTCCGGATTTGCCGATGGCCAAAGAGAGCTGGTCGGCGGCCACATTAACTTGAGCTTTATTTTCTTTTTTATCTATTTTTATTGATTCAATTTTGGCTGGAGATAAAGCATTTTCAATATATTTTTCTATCTTTTTAGCGTACAAAACAATGTCAATTTTTTCCTCGCCGATTTCAGCTAAAACTGACTGGACGCGCGTACCGCGCTGGCCAACGCATGAACCAACCGGGTCAAGGCCTTCTTGATTGCTGGCAACGGCAATTTTTGTTCGATTGCCGGCTTCGCGGGCTATACCTTCAATTTCAACTGTGCCAGCGGTAATTTCAGGCACTTCCAAGGCAAATAAGCCGGAAATCAAGCCGGTATCGGAGCGGGAAACTAATATTTTAGGTCCTCTATTGGTCTCTTCTACAGATTTGACATAAACTTTGAGACGCTGGCCCAAATAATTATGTTCGGTTGGAATTTGCTCTAAAGCAGGCATAATGGCTGTAGTTTTGCCCAAATCCAAAATAATATTGCTACCTTCAATGCGCTGAACGGTAGCATTAATCAGTGTCCTCTCCTTCTTTTTGAATTCATTCAAGATTAAGGTGCGTTCTGCTTCCCTAATGCGCTGGGTGATAACCTGTTTGGCGGTTTGGGCGGCTATGCGGCCAAAATCACTGTGCGGTTGGAGGGGCTCTTCAATTTCATCACCAATTTTCACTCCCTTTTTGATTTTTTTGCCATCCTTAAGCGTAATTTGTGAATTTGCGTCTTCTACTTCTTCCACTACCTCAAAACCTTGGGTAATTTTAAATAGTGAGGTTTCAGGGTCCAAACGGGCGTGAATAATTTGCCGCGGATGGCCATAGTCCTTGCGATAAGCCGCCGCTACAGCTGCTTCAACTGTTTCAACGACGATGTCTCTAGCCAAACCTCGTTCTTCGCAAATTTGATTGATTGCCGCCATAAATGGTGAAATTGCCATAAAATTCCTTGATTATTAGATAATTAGATTATTAGATAATTAGATTATTAGATTATTGGAAATCTCTATTTTTCTAATCATCTAATATTCTTATTTTAATTTCGAGCGTCAGCGAGAAAAAGGGTTCTCGCCGTAGGCGAGGTTCCTATTATCTGTAATAATTATAACCTGTTTTATTACC
>PCRM01000009.1:7829-8524 GCA_002771215.1 Candidatus Nealsonbacteria bacterium CG23_combo_of_CG06-09_8_20_14_all_40_13
ATAAAATGTCAAGGGTGGAAGTATATCAAGATGTTATGCCCAAAAGGATGAAGTTGTTGGGAGAGATGATGTCTCAACTTCGAAACAGATTGCAACCAAACTTTCCTAATCCTCTGATGGTCTGGCCCTATTGGGATAATCCTGATACTGCACGGAAAGAGCCCGGTTATAGACTGTGCGAAGTTCGTATCCGTAAAGGATGGTTCAGTCATTTATCCCGACGAAAAAGACCACTTGTTAGCATCCCCATTGGAGATGGACCTTGCCAATATTGTCATGTCCATGATAGCTCAATTTTAGATATTGTAACGGATGAAGTAACAAAATTTGCGGAAGAAGCCGACATACCTGAAATGAGCATCATGCCCACTTCCTCTTGTGAATGGTGGAAATGGTATTACGAACCCTAATCGTCCAATTGGCTCCTTTATCTTTGTGTATTGTCTTTACCAGTCGACACTAAACATGTCGGCTGGTATTTTTTACTTATTTTTTGAGTTTATTACCGCCGAAGGGAACCTTATTACCGCTCTATGGATCCTTTTCCAACGTGAAGGCTGTTTATAGAACCGCCATAACCATTCAAGTCCTATTTTACGCAGCCAAACTGGTGCTCGTGGGATAATCTCTGAAATCATATCAAAAGCCCCACCTACCCCCATTGATAAAGGCACTTGGTATTTTAATTTATGACG
>PCRM01000014.1 GCA_002771215.1 Candidatus Nealsonbacteria bacterium CG23_combo_of_CG06-09_8_20_14_all_40_13
ATGAGTTTTTTAGATAAATTATTTGGCGATCAAAATGCCAAACATATTAACAAACTCAAGCCAATCGTTGATAAAATCAATGCTTTAGAAGATGAGTTTGTTAAACTCTCCGATAGCCAATTAAAAGATAAAACGCAACAATTTAAAAACCGTCTTAATCCGCCAGCCGGCGGAGGCGAGACGCTGGATAATATCCTACCGGAGGCCTTCGCCGCCGTCAGGGAAGCATCAAAAAGAACTATTGGCCAGCGACATTTTGACCAACAACTGATGGGTGGCATTATTTTACATCAAGGCAAAATCGCCGAAATGAAAACTGGTGAAGGTAAAACACTGGCCGCAACTTTGGCATTATATTTGAACGCTTTAGCAGGCAAGAGTTGCCATTTGGTTACTGTCAATGATTATTTGGCGCGCCGTGACGCTGACTGGATGGGTCCGATTTATGACGCCTTAGATCTGAAAGTGGCCGCCATTGGGCATGAAATTTCTTTACTCTACAATAAGCAGGTTGAAGAAGAGTCGCCGATGCTTGATGTGAAAAATCTGGTGCCGATTAGCAGGCAAGAGGCCTATGCCGCCGACATCACCTACGGCACTAATAACGAATTTGGTTTTGACTATTTACGCGACAATATGGTTGGCTCTTTACAACAGCTTGTGCAGCGCAATTTGGATTATGCCATTGTTGACGAGGTGGACTCAATTCTAATTGACGAGGCCCGCACACCATTGATTATTTCGGCGCCGGCAGAAGAATCAACCTCGCTATATCAGCGGTTTGCCCAACTTGTGCCTCATCTACAAAAAGACAAAGATTATACCGTTGATGAAAAAATACGCGCTGTGTCCTTGACTGACGATGGTATTAAAAACATGGAACAGTTGCTGGGTGTGAGCAATATTTACGAAACCGGCAATATTTCTTTAGTTCATCATTTGGAAGAAGCTTTGAAGGCGCACGCGCTTTTTCAGAAAGATAAAGATTATGTAATTAAGGATAATCAGGTAATTATTATTGATGAATTTACCGGCCGCATGATGCACGGCCGCCGCTATAGTGAGGGACTGCATCAGGCCATTGAAGCCAAAGAAGGCGTTGAGATTAAACGAGAATCGGAAACTTTAGCTACAATTTCTTTTCAAAATTACTTTAGACTGTATAAAAAATTAGCCGGTATGACCGGCACGGCCAAGACCGAAGAGGAAGAATTTATTAAGATTTATGGACTGGAAGTGGCCAGCGTTCCCACTCATCGGCCGATGATTAGGGAAGATATTTCAGATAAAATTTACAAAACCGAAGAGGCAAAGTTTAAAGCCGTCATTGATGATATTGCAGAAAAAAACAAAAATGGCCAGCCGATTTTAGTTGGTACAATTTCTATTGAAAAATCGGAAATTTTATCAAAATTGCTTAGAAAATCTGGCATTAAACACGAAGTTTTAAATGCTAAACACCACGAGCGGGAAGCGAAAATTATTGCTCAAGCCGGCCGACCAGGCGCTTTAACCGTCGCCACCAATATGGCTGGCCGCGGGGTGGACATTATTTTAGGCGGCACGCCTTTGAAAAATTTAAAAGATTGGGAAAAAGCACATCAACAAGTTTTAAAATCAGGTGGTCTTTATGTCTTGGGCACAGAACGGCATGAATCCCGTCGCATTGATAATCAGCTGCGCGGCCGCTCTGGCCGACAAGGCGACCAAGGCGCTTCCCAATTTTACGTTTCTATGGATGATGATTTGATGCGTATTTTTGGCGGCGAGCGGCTTAAATCTATTATGCAAAGGCTGGGTTTGCCCGACGACATGCCTATTTCTCACTCATTAATTAGCCGCTCTATTGAATCTGCTCAAAGAAGAGTGGAGGGTCATAACTTTGATATTAGAAAACATTTGCTTGAATATGACGATGTGCAAAATATGCATCGCCAGACTATTTATGGCAAAAGGCGCAAGATTTTACAATCAGAAAGTATACATCAAGATGTTTTAGATATATTAAATGATGAAGAAAAGAAAGCTTATCTTGAGAAATATAACAAAATTGGCCCGCAAGTTTTCAATCAACTGGAAAGGCAAATTTATTTGCGGGTGATTGATACTTTGTGGATTGAGCATCTTAATACTATGGAGCAATTACGTCAGGGAATTGGTCTGCGTGGCTATGGCCAGCGTGACCCATTGGTTGAATATAAACAAGAGGCCTACAATCTTTTTCAACGATTACTTAAGGCCATTGAAAATGAGGTAGTATCCGTTTTAATGAGGATTGAAGTTGTACCGCAGCAAGTAAGTTTGCTATCAAATAATCTGTTTCAAAAACCAATTTCAGCAGTTGGAGCGGATGAATCAATGGCGGCCGGCACTTTTGAAAATTTATCCGTAGAGCCAACTTCACAAGCGGCCCTCCAGGGCAGAGACCCTTCTGGGTCGGCGACCGTCAGAGAACAACCACAACAGCCATTTGCGGGCAAGGGTGGTGTGACGATTACAGTTAGACAAAAAGACGAGCAAATTGCCTCAACCGGGCACAAATTTGGACATAAAGTCGGTCGTAATGAACCCTGCCCATGCGGAGCGAAAAAATCTGATGGACGACCAGTAAAATACAAACACTGTCATGGAAGATAATAGGAGAATGTTCTAAATGCTTTCTAAACCTCTATTGCCTTTGGTCATTACGACAGGACTGCTGGACAGCTTTAACCCTTGCGCTATTGCTATTTTATTAATTTTTATTGGGCTGTTATTAACCCTGCGCCGCAACCGAAAAATTGTTATTTTAATGTGCTTGTCCTACATTGCCTCAGTTTATATCACTTATTTTTTGATTGGCTTGGGTATATTAAGAGTTATGCATATTTTTTCCATCCCTCATATTATGATCAGAATTGGCGCCGCCATTGTTATTATTGTTGGATTGATCAATTTAAAAGATTTTTTCTTTCCAAATTTGCCTATCTCAACTCGGATATCAGTTGGGTCGCGGCAAATTATTTCCAAATACACTTTCAAAGCAACGATTCCGGCGGCAGCATTCGTTGGTCTGCTAGTCGGTATATTTGAATTTCCTTGTTCAGGCGCCATTTACTTGGCGGTATTGGGGCTTATCTCCGCCAAAACCACATTTTTGAAAGGCATATCATATCTTCTACTTTATAATTTAATGTTTATTTTACCGCTCATCATCATATTTCTATTTGCCACCAACCGCCTTGTTGTGGAAAAAATGCTCAATTTTGAAGAGGGTCATCAACGTCTCATGCGGCTGATTATGGCCGTGATTATGCTCGGTCTTGGTTTTTCCATGCTGATTTGGTTTGTTTAGTTTGAGACGTTCGGCTATAATCTTTTGTGATATAATTGAACTAAATGACCAACAGTCAAATTGCTCAAACAATTTTGCAAATTGCTGAAATCTTGGACCTATTAGGTGAAGATAGATTTCGTGTTATCGCCTACGAAAGGGCGGCTTCCACAGTGAGGATGCTGGGTGAAGATTTATCTGGCATTTACAAACATGGCGGTATTAAAGAATTGGAGGATATTGAAGGTGTCGGCGAAAGCATTGCTTTGAAGATTGAAGAACTCTTAAAAACAGGAAAATTAAAATATCTTGAAGATTTAAAAAAGAAGGTACCGGCATCTGAAATAACATTTTTGCAAATTCCCGGCGTTGGTCCCAAGACGGCCGTCAAACTGGTAAAAGAATTAAAGGTTAAAACAATTGAGCAACTGGGGAAAAAACTTCAATCAAAACAGGCCGCAAAATACTTTCAAGAAAAAACCAGACAAAATATTTTGCGCGGGATTGAAATTCTAAAAAGAATGGGCACGCGGAAATTGTTGACCTTCGCCATGCCGATTGCCCAGGATATTGTTTTAGCTTTGAAAAAACGTCCTGAAGTTTTACAGGCAGATGCAGTTGGCTCTCTGCGGCGCTGGAAGGAAACAGTCGGCGATATTGATATTATCGCCGCCTCCAAAACGCCGGCCAAAACCATTGATTTTTTTGTTTCCCAGCCAAATATTTTGCAAGTTTTAGCCAAGGGTGACACCAAAGCGACAATAATTCATCAAGAAAATATTCAGATTGATTTGGAAATTTTACCCAAAGAGCAATACGGCTCGCTTTTGCAGCATTTTACCGGTTCCAAAGAGCATAATATTGCCCTGCGTACTTGGGCTGAAAAACATGGTTTTTCCCTGTCCGAACACGGTATAAAAATTTTACAAAAAGGCAGAGAAAAATTAGTCCTTTGTCCACAAGAGACAGATGTTTACCAAACATTGGGTATGGATTATATTGCGCCGGAATTGCGCGAGGACAGCGGAGAAATCCAAGCGGCTTTAGAGCACAAATTGCCCAAACTGGTTGAAATGGCCGACATTAAAGGGGATATGCATATGCACTCCAGCTGGTCTGATGGCTTTGCCACAATAGAACAGTTAGTGGAAAAATCCATTCAGCTTGATTATCGCTACATTGCTATTGCTGACCATTCTATCGGTTTGGGCGTGGCCAGAGGTTTAGGGCCAGAAAGATTTTTCCAGCGGCAAGAAGAAATTGAAGCAGTGGGTAAAAAATATCATCAGATTAAAATATTATCGTCAGCCGAGGTGAATATTAAGGCAGACGCAACTTTGGATTTACCCGATTCAGTTTTGGAAAAGTTAGAGATAGTGACTGCCTCAATACATTCCTCTTTTTTTCAACCGCAGTCACAACTGACAAAAAGATTGGTCGCCGCCTGCCGCAACCCTCATGTGGACATAATCGGTCATCCTTCAGGTCGGATTTTAGGCCAGCGCGAACCATATCAAGTTGATTGGGATGAGATTTTCCGTCAAGCTGCTGCAACGCAAACCGCTTTAGAAATTTCGTCTTTCCCCAACCGCTTGGATTTGAAAGACAGCTTATGCCGCCAAGCCAAAAATTTTGGGGTGAAATTTGCCATCAATACCGACTCACACCAGATTGAACATCTTAATTTGATGCACTTTGGGGTTTCGGTGGCAAGGAGAGGGTGGCTGGAGAAAAAAGATATTATTAATAGTTCTAATTACTCGGATTTGGAGAAGTGGCTTTCAAGATAGTCGCTCGCCGCGCCCCAAAAATTGTCCCTTTTACAGGAGCGCCCTCGCTGCTGCTCGGTCTTCCTGTGCGGTTGCCAGCCAACTTTGTAGGCTGGCGTCTCGCTCCTGTTTTTCAGAACACGCTTTGCTTCGGCCACCGGCTCGGAGAGCTGCAAACTCGCTTTTAGCTATAAATTTAGGATAAGAAAAAGCCCCCGGAAGGAAAAGAAGAAAATGGGGGGGGCTTTTTTAGATTGGGAGTGGGTTGGTTGGGCTTTTACGTGTTGGTTGTGTTATCTTGTTTGGATGGCTTGCTGTATTGCCATCAGGTCTTGTTGGACATCGGGGGAAAAATCGGAGAATTGCTTGTACTGGTGCTGGGTGTTGTAGAAGGGTGTTGAAGATTTGTTTTTGTTGCGGAAGATAAGGGAGAGTAGAAAGAGGGGAATGTCGGCAAGTCCAAGAAGACCAAGAGAAAAAAGGGCGGGTGAGGGGTGGAATAAAACAAGAAAAAACGAAACGGCATCACTGCCAACCAACCAAAGTCCTCCCAAAGTCAGGAGGGATTTTTTCATCCTGTTGCCTGTCTAGCTGTCCTCAACCTAATTTTATGGTTAAAGTGGTTGCTATTATTGGGTCGAAGACAGAACTCAAGGATTGGCCTTAGGTTCTGCCTTCGACTTTTGCAGCAGGACAATTAAGATTACCATATACCAACCTGAATGTCAAGGTAAAATGCTTTTTAGACTCTTTCAGACATTGACAATTTCTGCTACTATAATAAAAAGAGGGTTATGAAATTTTTCTTTGACAAAAAAAATGAAAACGGCGAGCCCAATAAAGAACAGGAAGGACCCCTGATTGAGTTTAATGAGGTTTCCAAAAAATACGGTCAAATCATTGCTTTGTATAAAGTTAATTTAAAAATTAAAAGAGGTGAATTTGTTTGTTTGGTCGGACCCTCAGGGGCGGGTAAGTCAACAGTTTTAAGATTGTTGATAAGAGAAGAAAAACCGACCAAAGGCCACATTGCTATTGCCGGCCGTGATATTAACCGATTACGCCATAAAGAACTACCATTTTTGCGTCGCAAAATCGGCATGGTCTTCCAGGATTATAAGCTTTTGCCCAACAAAAATGTCTGTGAAAATGTGGCTTATGCTTTGGAAGTTTGCGATGCTACCAAGGGTGAAATCGCTCATAAAGTGCCGAAAATAATAGAGCTGGTTGGGCTGGCGGAAAGGACCAACAGCTATCCGAAAGAGTTATCCGGCGGCGAAGAACAGCGCGTTTCTATCGCCCGCGCCCTGGTCCACGCTCCCCGCCTGCTAATTGCCGATGAGCCAACCGGCAATTTAGACCATGACAACGCCAGAGAAATTGTCCAACTGTTGTTAAAAATCAATCAAGCCGGCACAACCGTCATTTTAGCCACGCACAATAGGGACATTGTCAATAATTTGAGAAAAAGAGTGGTGACGATGCGCGAGGGTAAAATAATTTCTGACCAAATGCAGGGGAAATACATTATATGAAAATTGTCACTTTAGAACGGATTTTAAAATTAGGCCTAACCAACTTCTGGCGCAACCGCTGGCTCTCGTTAGCTGCTACTTTTGTGATGACGATAACTTTGTTGACAATCAGTATTTTTACTATTTTAAATTTAGTTATTCAAGCTACCTCTGAATCTGTCAAAAGCAAAATTGATATGACAGTTTCTTTTTACGACAATGTGGAAGAAGAAAAAATTCAGAGTTTAGAAACGGCATTGGCCACAATGGCAGTGGTAAAATCAACTCATTATATTGATAAAGACGAAGCATTATCAATTTGGCAGACCTTGCCCATTAAAGATAGGACAAAACAGCTGGTGACCAAGGATTCAAATCCTTTGCCCCGTAGCTTACAAATCAAGGCCTACAATCCGGAAGATTTGAGTAAAGTGGCCGAATTTTTTGACAATTATAAACCTTTAATTTCACGCATTTCCTACGAAAACAATAAAGATATTATTCAAAGGTTGATTAATATTACCAAATTTATCAAACAAATTGGCTGGATAATATCCCTAATTTTCATCACTATTTCAGTTTTGATTATTTTAAATACTATTCGGTTGACGATTTTTACGCGCAAGGATGAGATTGAAATTATGAAGCTGGTGGGCGCTTCCGACTTTTTTGTCAGAATACCATTTATTATTGAGGGCGCCTTATACGGTATTTTGGCCTCCATATTATCAACTTTTCTCCTTTATTTGGCAATTCATTTTATCTCACCGATGGTCAGTTCCTATCTTGGGACGGTGGCTTTTGATTTGAATTTATTTTTTGGTCTGAATTTTTGGCGTATTTTTCTGCTTCAGCTTGGAGCAGGTTCATTCATTGGTATTGCTTGTTCTCTGTTCTCCGCCCACAGATATCTTAAAGTTTGAAATTTAACCTTTTTTATGCTACGTTAGTAAAACAAAGGCAGACAATGTTTAAGTTGGAGGGGGTAAAACCCAAAATCAAACTTTGCACTCCTTTTTTTTGGCTGTTGCTGGTGTTTTTTACTTTTGGCCCATTTTTAACCAATACCGCCCAGGCCTCCACTTTGTCTGATTTACAGAAACAAAGACAACAACTACAAAGCCAAATAGAACAAAATCAAAAAGCCGCTCAACAAAAACAGCAAGAAGCAGACAATCTGAATAAAATTATTAATCAGCTAAGCGGCAATATTGACCAAACGCAGACAAAAATCACGCAAACGCAGGTGCAAATCAATCAAACTCAAAAAGATATTGAATCCACGGCCTCAGATATCAGGCAGAAAGAGGGAGAACTAAAAGTTCAAAATGATAACCTGAATATGACTTTGGTTGATATGTATGAAATAGCCAACAGAAGTACGCTAGATTTAGTTTTGGGCTCGGAAAATATTTCTTCGGTAATAAGTTACACAGATTATCTTGATACCTTGGAGATGAAGGTTGAAAATGATATTGCGAAAATTGAAAAGATTAAAAGTGATTTAGAAGGACAGAAAAAACAACTGGAAGACAGAAGCGCTCAACTGCAGGCACTGCAAAAAAATCAGAGAAATTATGAAAAAACTTTGCAAGGGCAAAAATCGCAAAAGACCACTGCTTTAAATACAGCTGGCGCTGTAATGGCAGATTTGCAGGCTAAAATTGATGAAGCCAAAAAATATGGTGCCCAATTGGACTCGCAAATTGCCAACATCATCGCCTCGCAAAGAAAAGCCGTTAATGTGCGTGACAAAGGCACCTCAACCGTCGGACTTTCCTGGCCTTGTGATTATATCTATATTTCTCAATATTTTGGCGAGCCTTGGAATTTTAATCCTTCTACCCCCCATACAGGAATTGATTTGGTTAATGCTATGGGAACACCTATCTATGCTTCAGCAGGGGGAACTGTTTATATCGGTAGCCAAGGTTCTATGGGTTATGGTAACTATATAATCATTTATCATAATGCACGTTTTGCCACTTTGTATGGTCATTTAAGTTCCATGACAGCTTTGACTAGTCAGGAAGTTTCGTCAAGCCAATTAATCGGCTATATGGGTTCTACAGGTTGGTCAACCGGACCTCATTTGCATTTCGAGGTTTGGGAATATGGTAATAGGGTTAACCCCTTAAATTATTTGCCTTAGTTGCAAATTTGAATCTTGTCTTTAATCTGTTTTAACAAGCGGTTTTTAATATTTTTGAAAAAATATCTTTTCAGATGGTTTTTAGCGTGCTATATTTAAAAACAAGATAAGATAAAATGATTTTTATACTTTTAGCTTATTTCCTATTTCTCATAGTTTTTTTTGCATATAATGCTTATATGATTTTTCGGCTTTGGCAGGCGAGGATGAAGGGTGATGCCACGCCTAAGGCCTTTAGGATGTATGCTATTGTTATTGGAATAATTATACTTATCACACTGCTGTTTATTTTAACATCTGATTGGAGTCAGAGTTTATCGGCTTTATTCGGCGGGGGATAAAATGGCGGAATACCATTTTCCGGTTCCCGGTCATGAAATTGAAGGCGAAAAAATTATCATTTTCACTCACAAACATTGGGCGGCATTTTTGGGACCGATCATTTTGGGATTTTTCCTTTTACTCATGCCTATAATTGCCCTGCCGATTTTAGCTGTAAACAGCGATGTTTTTTCAACTGCCTGGCGCAATGTAATAATCCTTAGCACCTCAATTTATTATTTGCTCATTGTCAATATTGCTTTGATAGAATGGATTAGTTTTTACTACGATATTGTCATTGTTACCGAGCGTAAAATTATTGACATTTTCCAAAATGGCATTTTTGACCGTTCAATTTCCGTACTGCCGATTTTGCGCATCCAAAATACGACGGGAGAAATTAAAGGATTTTTGCCAACTTTATTTTCCTACGGCGATGTACGGGCTGAAACCGCTGGTGAAGATTCTCAAACTATCAGTTTGTCGTCGATCCCCAACCCAGTGGAAGTAGCTTCGAAAATAATGGAATTGCAGAAAAAATTAATTGCAGAAGAGCAAAGGGAAAAAGAAAGTTTAGAAGGCGAAGGCGTTTTGAAAAGCAAGATGGCGACCGTCAGCCAAGTCCAAGAAAAACTAAAACCGCCGCAGTCCTCCGCGCCAGCCGAAGAAAAAGAAGAAAGTGAAGAAGGTAAAATAGACAAAGAACAACTGGAAAAGGGTGGGGAAATAAAATTGTAAAACACGCTAATTTTTGGATTATATTTTTCACAATTGCTTCCGCAATTGTTTTATTTTTGCCCAAAACGGCGCTCGCCGAAGAGCAACCGCCACAATTACAGATTTCCGAAATAATGTATGATTTTCCGGGTTCTGACGATGGCAATGAATGGGTAGAAATTTATAATTTTGGTAACGAAGAAGTTAAAATTATTGCGGGTTCAGGAGCAAATTCTTGGCGATTTTCTGATGGTTCAAATCATACTTTAAATTTGTATTCTGGTTCAACTATTATTCAACCTGCTCAATTTGCAATTTTAGCTGATGATCCTGCAACCTTTTTAACCGACTATCCTCAATTTTCAGGAACAATTTTTAAAGTTCCAATGTCGCTTAAAAACACTGGCGATACTTTAAAATTGAGTGCTGATAGAGGTTTAACTTGGTTTTCAGAGGTAACTTATTCTAACCAATGCGGTGGGGATGATGATGGCTATTCTTTGGAAAGGTCGCAAGATAATTGGTATATTTCTCAAAAAGAAGGTGGAACCCCAGCAGAGGAAAATAGTCCAATTAAACCCTTGCCTCAAAATCTCGATCAATTTTCAGAATTTTTAAATCTTAGTTGTGGAGCGATTTATTTTCGTTCGAAAGTCAATTTTGTGGTTGATGGAGATACTTTAAAAGTAGAAAATCTTGCTGGTTTGCCCACAGCAATACGTCTTTTGGGTATAGACAGCCCCGAACTTGGCTTTCCTTTTTATCAGCAAGCAAAAGATTTTGTTTTCCAAATGGTCTTTGATAAAGAAGTTGAAATTCTGATTTCACCTAAAAAAGCGCAACAGATTGATGAGTTTGGTCGCACCTTAGCAGTAATAATTTTAAATGAGCAGATTTTGAATCTTTCACTTTTACGGGAAGGATTAGCGAAACGTTTTGACAAAGCCAATCAATTAATTTTGGCTCAAAATTGGGATGAGATAGAGCAAGAAGCCAAAAATGTCTATAAGGGCATTTGGGCAAGTTATCAAAAAGGCAATGTTGTCATTTCCGAACTTTTACCCGACCCCGTCGGTAATGATAACGAGTTAGAGTGGATTGAACTGCAAAATTTAACTTCAGATACACTTGACCTTTCTGGTTGGATTTTAGATAAAAAAACGCAATTTAAAATTCCTAATGGGACTATCATAGCGCCTTTGGGTTTTTTGGTTTTTACTCGACCGCAAACTAGGATAGCTTTGAACAATGATGGTGATTCTCTCGATTTATATTTTTCAGATGGCACTTTGGTTGATTCTATTTCTTATCTTAAAGCACCAGAAGGACAATCTTTTACTCGTTTTCCAAACGGCTGGGTCTGGACGACAACATTGACGCCCGCCTCGGAAAATATTTTCCAAGAAAAAATAATTACCGCGGTTAAACAGACAAATTTGCCGGCCGTTGAAAATAAAATTGCAGAAAATCAAACAACCCCGCCGGTTGAACAACAAAATTCAATTGTCACAGAACCAACCAAAATAATTAAAACAATAAAAATTACCAAAACAAAAAAATATACTATACTGGTCGCTGGCTCTTATTCTTCCAAGTTGCAGCCACAAGTCAAAGGGACTTTAATGCTTGAAAAATCTTCTATTAACTGGTATATTCAAACCAAGATTACAGAAACCTTATTGATTATTTTATTAATTTTTTATTTTTCAAGGCAATTATGGAATTTGTTTGTAAAAGTGCCGATGCAACTAAGGCATTAGCTAAAAAAATATCTTCAAAAATTACCGGCGGACAAGTGCTGGCTTTAACAGGCCAGCTTGGCGCGGGCAAAACTACTTTTGTTCAGGGGTTGGCTAAGGGTTTAAAAATTAAAGAAAAAATTCAAAGTCCCACTTTTGTCTTGCTTAAAGAATATTCCATTGGGAAAAATCACCGCCGAATGAAATTTTGTCATATTGATCTTTACCGAATTGAAAAAATCCAAGATATTGAAGAGCTTGGTTTGGAAGATTTTTTAGGAAAAAAAGATGTTATTTGTGTTATTGAGTGGGCGGAGAAGATAAAAAACGTCCTCGAAAAAATATCCGCAAAAATAATCTGGATAGAGTTTGAGTATATTGGAGAGAACGAGAGAAAATTAAAAGTTAAAACTAAAAACGAAAAAGGTAAAACTACAAGGCAAAACTTAAAACTTTTAACTTTTTAGTTGTGGTTTTTACTTTTTAATTTTTACTTTTGAGTTGATTATGATTTTAAGCATTGACACTTCAACATTTAAAACAGGCATCGGCCTTTACTGGCAAAACGGTCGTCAGTTAAGTAAAGAATATTACTGGGAGAGCCAAAAAAATCAATCGCAGGAGCTTTTAATCAATATTGATAAATTTCTAAAAGAAAATAAGGTAAACCTTCAAAATCTGAAAGCTATCGGCGTGATGTTGGGTCCCGGTTCTTATACCGGCCTGCGCGTGGGTTTAACGGTTGCCAATACATTGGGTTGGGCGCTCGGCATTCCGGTGCTTGGTTTGTTCAAGGAGGATAACAGGTTAATTTCTAAGCAGGGGCAGGGGAGAGCTCCGCACGAGGTTTCCACCTTAGAAATTGCGCAAAGAGCATTTGCAAAATATAAAACATTAAAAAATCCCAAATTTTCCCAAATTGCACTTCCCTGTTATGCTCAAAATTGCAAATAAGAAAAGGCAAGCCATTTTGCTGTGGAAAAAAAGTTGTGCTATAATAAAAAAAAGTCAATTTTAAGGAGTTTTTTAATTGGATTTTGAACATAACTTAACCACAGCGCCACGGTCAAAAAGAAAATGGACAATTGGCGCCTTAGTTGTTGGACTGCTTATATTTGCTATTTTAACTTGGATAGGTTCCAATTTTTTGTTTGCGGTCAATAAAATAACAGAGGAAAATGAAACAGGCAAATCCCCCTTTTTGAATTTTGACGGCAACCTTACCCCAACCCAATTGCAGGGCGAGGGCGACGGTCGCATTAATATACTTTTGCTTGGTATGGGAGGCAAAGGCCATCCCGGCGGCTCTCTCACCGATACGATAATTGTCTTTTCTATTGATCCGCAAAACAAATCAGCCGCTTTGCTTTCTATCCCGCGCGACCTTTATGTGCCCATTGAAGGCCGCGGTTCGGCGAAGGTCAATGAAGCTTATGCCTCAGGTGAAATGTACAAACAGGGCGGCGGCGGCACAGCGGCTAAAAAGCCAATTGCCAATATTTTGGATTTGCCTATCCATTATTATGTGGTTTTAGATTTTGATGCCTTTAAAAAAATTGTTGATGCGTTAGGAGGAGTAAATGTCTATGTTGATAAAGCGATTAACGACCCATATTATCCTGATGTGCAGATGAAGGGCTATAATCCATTTCAACTCTCGGCCGGCCTTCATAAGATGGACGGCAATTTAGCCTTAAAATATGCCCGCTCCAGAGAAACAACCTCTGATTTTGATCGTTCCAAGCGCCAGCAGAAATTAATTTCCATAATTGCCGCCAAAGCCACCTCGGTTGGCATTTTGGCAAACCCAAAAAAAGTGACTGACATCTTAAAAATCTTGGGCGAGCACGTTAAAACAGATTTGTCGTTGAGTGAAATTGAAAGATTGGTAACTATCGTCAAAAATGTGCCAGCTGACCAAATAGTCACCAAGGTTTTAGACAATGGTCCAGATGGCCCATTGGTTTCTGTCAATGACGGCGGCTACTATCTCAAGCCCAAAACAGGCAATTTCAAAGAGATTCAGCGCATTGCCCACGAGATATTCAGCGAGCCATATATAGTTTCGGAAGCAGCCAAAATTGAGGTTTTAAACGCCAGCTCTAAAACCGGCGCCGCCCAGCAGGTAGCTGATATGCTGAAAAGCTACGGCTATAAAATCGTCAATGTGGCCAACTCAACGGAAAAATCTAAAAAAACCCAGATTTTGGATTACACTGCTGGCAACAAACCCTTTACAATTAAATTTTTAACCGACAGATTTAAGGTGCAAGCTACACAAAAAACTGCCTCTACAAATTCCAAGGCAGACATAAATATTATTATTGGCGATGATTACAAAGATTAAATCTTATCTCCAATTACGACAGCTAACCTATTTGAAGATTTTTTTATTGTTGATATTAATATCATCGCTGGTCGGTTTCTGGCATTTTCAGCCGCTTTCACCCTTAAAAATTATGTCGGTGATAATGGCGCTTTTGTCGGTGTATTTCTTTTTTGTCTTGCAAAGATATGACCTTTTAATTTTACTTTCATTTTATTTTTCACTTTTTACTCTTTACAATATTTATTTCTCAGGTTTGTTTTATCTCTGGGCGCAAATGCTGTCTATCTTGGCTTTAGTTTTTATTTATTATTATTTTTTAATTTTGTCTCTTGATAAAACATCACCTTCTGGCAATCTCTTTCCCTACGCCATTTTGCTTTCTTTTTTAATCTTGGAAATTTTTCTGGTATTATCTTTTTGGCCGATCAATGTGGAATCCAAAAGCATCATCATAATCACTTCATTTTATCTTTGTTGGGGGCTAGTTTCCAAGTCAATGCTTTCAACCTTGACTTTAAGAAATAGTGTGTCATATTTAATCTTGGCAGGTTTGGTATATTTAATTTCCATTGCCACCATAAGCTGGAATTATCAATTATAAAGGAAGGTCAATATGGATAATAATTTACAAGACGAAATGCAACAAAGCGGTGCCGGCGCAGACGGTTCAATTTTTAGGAAAATTTTAAACAAAATTATCAATTTTTTTCTGGTCATCTGGCAAAAAATACGGCAGTTTAAGCTTTCTTACGTTAAGAATTTTTTCATTGCCATCGGCAGATTTTACGGCCACAAGCCAAAAAATAGCAAAGAATTTGGTCAGGCCGCTTTAAAATATCTGCTGACGCTTTATCTAATTGGTCTGATTTTCTTTGCTGTCGTTTTGTATAAATATGAGTGGGAAAACCGCTACACGAAAATTGCCGTCAGGGTGTTCCCATTGCCGGCGGCTTTTATCGGCAATCATGTGATTTGGGAAAGTAATTTTCAAAAACAAATCGGCTATTTGAGAAATTATTCTGAAAAGACCAGCCAGCCGCTGGACGACAAAAAAACCCTTTACCGCCGAGTTTTAGACCAGATGATAGACTCAGAGATTATTCAGATGCAGGCCTCAAGAATGAATGTCAAAGTGACCGACAAGGAGATAGCGGACAATTGGCAAAAAATTATTGATGAATCTGGCGGCAAAGACCAAGTGGACAAAGTTTTATCCGAACTTTATGGCATTTCCGAGCCAGAATTTAAACAATTGATACTTAGTCAGCTTTTAGCTTCCAAAATTCAAAGCGATAAAATTATGCAGGTTAACGCAGCGCATATCCTAATTAAAGATGAAAACCGAGCTAAGGAGATTTTAGACAGAGCAAAAAAAGGTGAGGACTTTGGGGCGCTAGCCAAGGAATTTTCAGAGGATGCGGGTTCGCGTGATAAGGGCGGTAGCTTGGGCTGGTTTAGTACAGGGACAATGGTGCCGGAGTTTGAAAAGGCCGCTTTTGCCTTGGAAAAAAGTCAGATTTCAGATTTAGTTAAAACTGAATTTGGTTTTCACATTATTAAACTTGAAGATAAAAAAGGTGATATTCCAAAGGGCTTCAACGACTGGCTCAGCGAAGTCAGAAAAAAGACATTTGTCTGGCGCCTGGCGAGATAAGGGGCCGCTCACCTGCGCCACGCAAACCTATGCTTGTCATGCCCAAAAAATGTGCGCTCTACAGATTAACGCTCGCCGCGCCAAAATTATCGTTCGCTCCTTGTCACAAAGACAGTGCCTCGATTGCCCCAGCGAGAAAATCAGCTTATTTCGAAGGCGTCAGCCGAGAAAAAACGAACACTTGCAGTTATTCTCACCTCGCTCGTCTCGTTTCGCTCGACACCTTGCCCGCTCGGCTCCGAACTGTCTTCTTTGCCAAGAGCTCACTCTTTATTAAAACTGTATTTCTTGGCTAGCGGCTCGCTTTTTCTGTATTCAATCTATACCCCGCTTGGTCAATCCGGTAATCAGCAGTTGAAAAACTGCAATTTTTATGATAAGATTGGCTTACGGGCGTGTAGTGCGGACCGGTAGCTTAGTCCGGTTTAAAGCGCCTCCCTGTCACGGAGGAGATCACGAGTTCGAATCTCGTCCGGTCCGCCAGTAAATCGCCTAATCTCCAGATTAAAAGACCAGTGGTGAGTGAAGCCGAATCCAGAACCGTCCTCTTTGACTTTGATTGCTTTGACCCCTCCACAGCCAGAAGGCTGTTTTTTATCAAATTGACTTTTGTGCAATTTTTGCTAAAATAAGAACCGTGAGGCTTCGCCTCAGAACCTTGTTTTACGAGCTGAAAGCTCGTAAAACAAAAAATAGGGAATAAAATGATTATTAATTTGAAAGGTTACAATGACAAATTTAATTATTTACGTCGCCGCCGCGGCAGTAGTTGGCGGTGCTTTAGGATTAGGGATTGCACGATTTTTAACTTCAGCGAGAAATTTAAAGTCACAAGCCAAACAAAAGGAACTTTTACTTTCGGCCAAAGATGAAGCACTCAAAATAAAAGAGACGGCCAAAAAAGAAGAGGAAGAAAAGCGCCGGTATTTGCAAGAAATTGAAAGAAACTTGCGCCGCAAGGAAGCAAATTTAGATTTGCGTTTTGACACAATTGAAAGAGAACGTCAGAACATCGGCTACAAAGAGAAAGAAATCAGCAAAATCAAAAGCGAAATTGAGCTTCTGCGCCAAGAAGAACAGGGCAAGCTGGAGAAAGTGGCTAAACTGTCTAAAGAAGAAGCTAAAAAGCTGCTTTTGGATTCCATTGAAAAAGAATACAAAGAAGATGTGGTGGCTAAAATTCAGAAAACAAAGAAAGAAGCACAAGATGTGGTGGACATTGAGGCCCGCAAAATATTATCTTCCGCCATTCAGCGGTTGGCGACTGAACACGTTGCCGAAAGCACGATTTCATCCGTTAATTTGCCATCGGACGAGATGAAGGGAAGGATTATCGGCCGAGAGGGCAGAAATATTCAGCTTTTTGAAAAATTAACCGGTGTGGATGTGATAATTGACGACACCCCGGAAGCGGTGGTTTTGTCCTCTTTTGACCCGGTCCGCCGGCACATTGCCAAAATGGCCTTGGACAGATTAATTGCCGACGGCCGCATTCAGCCGGCCAAAATTGAAGAAGCGGTGGCCAAGGCGGAAAAAGAAATTTCTCAAGAGATCAAGGAAGCCGGCGAGACCGCCTGCTACGATTTGAGCATTACCGGCCTTCATCCGGACTTGGTCAGAATTTTAGGTAGATTGAAGTTTCGCACTTCTTACGGCCAAAATGTGTTACAGCACTCAATTGAAGTGGCACACTTGGCCTCAATGTTGGCTTCAGAACTAGGGGCGGACGTCAGCATTGCCAAAAAAGCCGGCCTTTTGCACGATATCGGCAAAGCGGTTGACCACGAAATTGCCGGCGCCCACCACCATATTTCCCGTGACATTGCCAAAAAATATGGTATGTCCGAAGATGTGATGCACGCCATTGAGGCGCATCATGACGACATTGAACCAAAAAGTGTTGAGGCCATTGTGGTTAGAGTCGCTGACGCTATTTCCGGCGCCCGTCCCGGCGCCAGACGCGAAAGTTTGGACAATTACATCAAACGGCTCACCGAGCTGGAAAATATTGCCAACAGTTTTGACGGTGTGGAGAAATCATACGCCATTCAAGCCGGCCGCGAGGTGCGCATTATTGTCAAACCGGAGGACATCGATGATTTGTCAGCGCTCAAACTGGCCAAGGACATTGCCAAAAAAATTGAAACAGACCTGCAATATCCGGGCACTATCAAAGTTAATGTCATCCGCGAGGTGCGGGCGACCGAGTTTGCCAAATAATTAGGACTGACGGACTTTAAACTTGAGATTTTTGGCCGGGCGAAATTGCACGACGGCTTTTTCCGGCACTGCTATTTTTTGTTTTGTTTGCGGATGAAAAATACTGCGGGCGCGGCGAACACTGACTGTAAAACTGCCAAAATTGGGAATGACTAATTTTTCCCCTTTGGCCAGCGTTTCTGTCAACGTTGAGAAAAAAGCATTGACGGTTGCCGCCGCCTCTTTGGGCGAGCAGCCCGTTTTGATAGACAATTCTTGTACCAGCTGAGATTTATTCATTTGATTAAATTATAACATAAAAATTAAAATATTAATTTCTATCTTTTGTTCTATCATTTTACACTGAAGATAAAGAATAACCAATAGGGTTTACAAAAGACGAAAAAAGAGTATAATATATGGGTATGGAATTAAGAAATATCGCTATTATTGCCCATGTTGATCACGGCAAAACTACTTTGGTTGACGGGCTCTTAAAACAATCGAAAACTTTTCGCGACAATGAAGCTGCTATGTCTCAGGTTTTGATTATGGATTCTTTTGATCAAGAAAAAGAACGCGGCATTACTATTTTAGCCAAAAATACGGCCGTGTATTACAAAAATGTCAAAATTAATATTATTGATACACCGGGTCACGCCGATTTTGGCGGCGAAGTAGAACGGACTTTAAATATGGCCGACGGCGCACTTTTGTTAATTGACGCCCAAGAAGGACCGATGCCGCAAACAAAATTTGTCTTAAAAAAAGCCCTGGAAATTGGCCTAAAACCAATTGTCGTGATTAATAAAATTGACAAGTGCGACGCCCACGTTGCCAATACTCTCAACAAAACCTACGATTTATTTTTGGACTTGGCGACTGATGAATCCCAGCTTGATTTTCCGGTTTATTTTTGTATTAGCCGCGAAGGAAAAGCTTGGGACGAATTGCCCAACGATACAACAGCTTCCGCTGACCTAACACCAATTTTCGAAGCCATTTTAAAATACATCCCAGCGCCCAAAGCCGGCACCAATAAGCTCTTTCAAATGCTGGTGACTAATTTGGATTGGGACAGTTTTCAAGGAAAATACGCCATTGGCAGAATTACTAACGGTACAGCCATTGCAGGGCTTCCAATTTCAATAGTAAATGCCGACGGTATAAAAGATTCGGGACGAATTGAAAAAGTTTATGTCAATCATGGATTAAAAAAACTGGAAGCACCAGAGGCTCAAGCTGGCGATATTGTTGCCATCACTGGAGTTTCTGATGCCAATATCGGCGATACCATCTCGGATTCACAAAATCCGGTAGCCCTTCCACCAATTAAAATTGAAGAACCAACTTTGAAAATGGCCGTTTCTGCCAACACCTCGCCTTTTACCGGAAAGGAAGGCCGATTTGTCACCGGACGGCAAATTTTACAGCGGATTAAAAAAGAATTGCAAACTAACGTATCGCTGAAAATGGAAGTATGCGGCAGCGAATTTATTTTGTCTGGCCGCGGCGAATTGCATTTGTCGGTTTTTATTGAAACACTTCGGCGCGAGGGCTACGAACTTCAAGTGAGAAAACCCCAAGTTATAACTAAAGAAATTGACGGCGTGATGAGCGAGCCTATCGAAGAATTAACCGTTGATGTTGATAGTGATAAAGTCGGCGCCGTGACATCAGAAATTGGCAAAAGAAGGGGAATTTTGCATTCTCAAGATGAAAATAGCGACGGGACAACCCATTTTGTATTTGAAATTACAACACGTGGGCTTTTGGGACTTAGAAGCCAATTGCTTACAATGACAAGAGGAACTGCAGTTATAAACTCAATATTTCTACGTTTCCAGGCACTCGGCGCGATGCTTCCAAAACTTCGCAGCGGTGTTTTAATTGCCTCCGAAAGCGGAAAAGCGGTTGCTTACGGCTTAAATATTGCTCAAGGCCGCGGCATTAGCATAATTTTGCCGCAAACCGAAGTCTACGCCGGACAAATTATCGGCTTAAATAATCGCGATGAAGATATTGAAATTAATGTCACCAAAGAAAAGAAACAAACCAACGTCCGTTCATCAACTTCCGACTTTGCTGTTATTTTAACACCGCCAACAATTTTATCCTTAGAACAATGCTTGGATTTTTTACAAGATGATGAGTTTTTGGAAGCAACACCTAAAAATTTGCGACTTCGAAAAATAATTTTAAACTCAACGGCAAGAACTAAAGCAAAAAAATAGTTTCATCGGGAATCGTCCCCTAATATATCACTTATCTTTTAAAACTGATTCAAATAATTCTCGAAGGAGGGATTTTTTATCAATTTCTCCTTAAAAAGGGACCTGTCCCCTTTTATGTTGAAAAATTATTCAATAACCAAAAACCGCCCTTTGACAGGCGGTTTTTTTGGGTTTCTCTTAGCGAAAATCTCTTTTAGGTCTGTCTTCCATTGGTCTGGCGACATTGACCTTAAGTGGACGGCCATCCATCTCTTTGCCATCCATTTCAGAAATCGCTTTTTTTGCCATCTCATCATCTTTGAAGGTGACAAAACCAAATCCTTTGGAACGATTGCTAAATCTGTCAACGATGACTTTGGCTTCCGTGATTTCCAAACCTTCCAAAGAAAAAATTTCTTTTAGTTTGGCATCATCAACCGTGTAAGCAAGATTGCCAACATAAAGTTTGTTTTCCATTTTTACCTCAAATTTACATTTTTTCGACCAAGTTACTTACTTAGTAGGACTTATTCAAGAGAACTTTAATAAAATCAAACTAACTCATAACTTTTATTATATTATACAACTTTTAAAATTCTTTGTCAAGAACAATAATTTTTCAACTAAACATTTTGAAATTCTGTCTTTAGTTGCCAAGGTTTTTCTAAAACTATTTTTTGGCATTAACTAAACTCTTTCTTGAATTTATTTTACCCTTATTTCGAACAAAGTGAGAAAAAGGCTTTGCCTATTTCGAACAAAGTGAGAAACAAGGAATACCTGGACTTATTTCGAACAAAGTGAGAAAA
>PCRM01000025.1:0-44783 GCA_002771215.1 Candidatus Nealsonbacteria bacterium CG23_combo_of_CG06-09_8_20_14_all_40_13
CCAGCAAAATGAACAAACTCAAAAAATTCTCAAAGCTGGACAAACTCTCTCAGAAACATCGGATATAATTATGGAGGGTTGGGAAAATCGCAATAAATCCGACGATATTCTTTCAGAAAGAAGATCTGATGTTATGCTGGGCCGCGACAGGGTTTATGACCCTTCGTCTGGCAATGTTTATGATGTAGAAAATGGTTGGTATGATGATTATAATATTAACCGTCAAGAATTTAAAATGAGTAATCTAGAACGACTGCCAGAGAATAATTGGGATCTTTGGACAGCGCCAACAAAAGATGCTAAAGAAATAGATTAAAAGTACTAATAATATTGATAAGTGGCTCTATTTTTTTTTAAGATATTGACCCCCTAAAATTCCTTACTGCAAAACCTACTACGTAGTGTTATTGCAGTGCGTCATCACGGGGTCTGCGGCCTGAGCGCAGTCGAAGGCCTTGACAAAACCTTTTTAATAGATTAAAATTTGATTAGTTTGTACGTTGACATCGAAAATCAAAAAGGAGGAATTCGGAAATGGCTGACAAGGTTGAAAAAAGTGTTGGAATAGTTGTTTTGACAGAAATTCCGGATATGGGTCTGGTGGCGGTGCTGCAAGAACGGGGCAGATTTAACACCGGAAAGATGAAGCCAGAGTCCTGGCCCGGGGGCTGTCAGGTCACAGCCCATGGAAAAGTGAGAAAAGGCGAGAAATGTGTACAAGCCCTATTGAGAGAGGTAGGGGAGGAACTAGGCAGGACCGCTTCACAGTTCATCCGCAACTGCATTAATGATTTGGTTGTAGTTTCCCACTTCCAAGAAACAGACAAAGAAGTTGTTACCTATGCTGTGAAACTTGAACCATCTTTCCTTAAGAGAATTCGACTTGGTTCAGATAGCGGGGGTCTTCGATATGTACAACAAAAAGATATTAACAACACTATTTGCCTTGATTCTTCCAATAGGACAGCTGGTATATTATACCGCCCAACCATTGGCATGTTTCCGGACGAGAAAGAGGCGCTAATTAAAGCTTTCGCTTGTTTCTCGTAGAAGCATTATGACCCCTCCTGTGAGTAAACCCACAGGAGGGGTTTTTATAACTGAATCCTTGCCAAAAAATCATGCCCTGGGCTTGAAAGTTTCGAATACCAAGGGGACCGTTCCCTTGTCCTTCCGTCCCCCTTATTCTTGCACTATTTTTTTATCGGTTGGAGTGCTGGTCGTTTTATCCTCTTGCGGGTTTAATACTATTTCTGAAACTGCGCCGGTGGAATGAGCATAAGTTAGGGAAACGGTGGCAACTTTATCATTGCCTTTGAGCCTCATTAAAATTATTCCTTGTGTGTCACGGTTTAATTTTTTAATAGATTTATGCGGAATACGGATCATTTGGCCAGCTTTACTGACTAAAATTGCGTCTCCGGGCTTGTCTTCCACAATTTGCATATAAACTACTTTACCGGTCTTTTGTGTCACTTTTGCCACTTTCATACCAAGACCGCCGCGTTTTTGCAAGTGGAATTTAGAAACTGACGTTTTTTTGCCCAAACCATTTTCCAAGACAACAAGGATGTTGGCATTCGGGTCTTTAGCCACGGCCATTGTCACCAGTTCGTCTGACGCTCTCAATCTTATGCCTCTTACACCAAAAGCAGCGCGACCCATTGGACGGACTTCGTTTTCATGAAAATGAATGGCTAAGCCATCTTTGCTGGCCAGAAGAATTGAATCTTGGCCGGAAGTAGTTTTAACCCAGCGTAATTGGTCATCAGGGAGCAATTTGATAGCAATAATTCCAGTTTTGCGAATATTTTTATAGGCCGAAATTTCAGTTTTTTTAATCATACCCTTTAGGGTAACCATCACGAAATGTTTATCTTCATTGGAATCTTGCGAAATGACTGCAGTAACTTTTTCATCAGGAGAAATATTAATCAGATTAACAATGGCTTTGCCTTTTGATTGGCGATTGCTTGAAGGCAGCTCGTAAACTTTAGTGGTAAAAACTCTGCCTTTGTTGGTGAAGAACATTATGTCATTTAAAGTATTGGTAGAAAGAAGTTTTTCCACAAAATCTTCTTCTTTCATACCCAATCCCATCACGCCCTTTCCGCCGCGAAATTGAACTTTATAGGTGGTGGTGGGGACTCTTTTAATATAATTATCTTTAGTAATAACCACGAGGGTTTGTTCATTGGGGATTAAATCCTCTGCTTCGAATTTAGACACGCCTTGTTTAAAGATTCTTGTTCGACGGTCGTCTGAGAACTTATTTTTTGTTTCTAGTAATTCATCTTTTATAACTTTTAAAATTTCTTGCTCCGATGATAAGATTTTGGTTAATTTTTCGGCCAATTTAATTTTTTCTTTAAGTTCATTTTCAATTCTTTCACGCTCCAATGCGGCCAATGTTGCCAACTGCATTTGTAAAATAGCATCTGTCTGAGCTGGGGACAATTTAAATTTGGTGATAAGATTTTTAGCCGCATCTTCGCAATTTTTAGATTCTTTAATAGTTTTTACGATAGCATCAATATTGGCTAAGGCGAGTTTTAGACCTTCTAAAATATGAATTCTAACTTTGGTATTTTTCAAATCAAATTCTGTTCGGCGTTTGACAACTATTTTACGGTGCGCAATAAATTGATCCAAAATGTCTTTTAAGGTTAAAACTCGCGGCAGCAAACCATCAATCAGAGCCAGCATATTAACATGAAATACCAGTTGTAGCTGCGTAAGGTCAAAGAGACGATTTAAAATTTTCTTTGGATAGGCGGAAGATTTTAAATCTAGGACAACTCTGACTCCTTCTTTGCGGTCGGATTCATCTCTTAAATCGGCGATACCTTCTATTTTTTTATCTTTAACAAGTTGGGCAATTTTTGTGACTAATTCTGCTTTGTTAACTTGGTAAGGAATTTCCGAAATCACAATTTGCCAATTTTCTTTTTTGTCTTCAACAATTTCTGCCTTTCCACGCATTAAAATCCGTCCTTTGCCGGTGGCATAGGCATTTTTAATTTCGGCAATATTGTAAATATTGCCGCCGGTAGGAAAATCCGGTCCGGGAATGATTTCAATCAGTTCATCTATTGAACAGTCGGGATGGTCAATAACGTAAATTAATCCGTCAATAACTTCCCCGAGGTTATGGGGAGGAATGTTGGTAGCCATACCAACGGCGATACCCATACTGCCGTTTAAAAGTAAATTGGGGATTTTTGAGGGCAGTACTGATGGTTCGTATTTTGTACTGTCATAATTTGGCACAAAATCAACCGTGTTTTTATTAATGTCGGCCAGAAGTTCATCGGAAATTGAGGCCAATTTTGCTTCAGTATATCTTTGAGCAGCAGCCGGATCGCCGTCTAAACTGCCAAAATTGCCCTGCCCTTTAATTAATTGATAGCGCACGGAAAAATCTTGCGCTAATCTGACCAATGTATCATAAACTGCGATGTCGCCGTGAGGATGATATTTGCCGAGTACTTCTCCGACGACCGTCGCGGACTTTCTAAACTTGGCGCCGGAGGTTAAACCCATATCATTCATAGCGTATAAAATGCGGCGGTGCACCGGTTTTAAGCCATCTCTGACATCAGGTAAGGCGCGGGCTACAATTACTGACATAGCATAGTCCAAATAGGACTGCTGCATTTCCGATTCAATATCTTTGGGCAGGATATTTTCTTTTTTGGGTAAATTTTCGCTTGGTGGGTTTGATTTTTTCATTAAATATCCAAATTCTTAACTAATCTTGCGCGTGTTTGAATGAATTTTCTTCGCGGTAAAACTTCATCGCCCATCAGTGTGGAGAAAATTTTGTCAGCTTGTTCGGCTGACGTCACATTAACTTTCAATAAAATTCTCTCTTCCGGATCCATTGTTGTTTGCCAAAGCTGTTCCGGATTCATCTCCCCCAAACCCTTATATCTTTGAATAGAATATGATTTATCTGCTAATTTTTTAACAATTTCTTCTTTGTTTTGTTCACTATAGGCATAATATTTTTCCTTGCCAAAGGAAATGGCGTATAAAGGAGGCTGGGCAATATACAAATAGCCTTTTTCAATTATTTGCGGAAAATAACGGTAAAATAAAGTTAAAAGCAATGTGCGTATATGAGAGCCGTCAACGTCAGCATCAGTCATAATGACGATTTTGTGGTAGCGAACTTTATCAACATTAAATTGCTCGCCAATGCCACAGCCCAAAGCTATAATTAAGGCCTTGACTTCTTCCGAAGCTAACATACGGTCTAATCTCGCTCTTTCTACGTTTAATATTTTTCCGCGTAAAGGCAAAATTGCCTGAAATTTACGATCGCGTGCTTGTTTGGCGCTGCCGCCGGCGCTATCTCCCTCAACAATATAAATTTCAGAAAGTTCAGGTTTTTTGGAGGTACAATCGGCCAGCTTGCCCGGCAATGTCATCCCTTCCAATGCACCTTTGCGAATAACAGTTTCTCTAGCCGCTTTGGCTGCTTGACGCGCCTGGAAAGAAAGCAGGCATTTATCCATTATTTTACGCGCTTCAGTCGGTTTTTCCTCTAAATATATAGACAAACCTTGATCAGTCGCTTGTTCAACAATATTGCGTACTTCCGGATTGCCTAATTTGGTTTTTGTCTGACCTTCAAACTGCGGCTGATGCAGTTTGACAGAAATAACAGCGTTTAACCCCTCACGCATATCCTCACCGGTTAATAATTCCTGGCCGTTTTTAAGCAAATTATTATTTTTAATGTAATTATTTATAGCGCGGGTTAGAGCCGCTCGAAAACCGGTTACGTGGGTGCCGCCTTCTGTTGTATAAATGTTGTTAGCGAAGGAAAAAAGCCGCTCATTATATTCATCGGTGTAGATAATAGCGATTTCGACTAAAACATTATCAATCTCTTTTTCAACATAAATTGGCACTGCATTTATAACTTGTTTATTTTTGGTCAAATGCCTGACATATGAGGCAATTCCACCTTCAAAATAAAAAGTATAGCTGACCGGTTTGTCTGATTTTCTTTGGTCAACAACTGTTATTTTAGTTTTTTTAGTGAGATAAGCTTGTTGGCGAACATGGTCCAAAATAGTATTTAAATTAAATTCACGGTTATCAAAAATCTCGCTGTCTGGTTGAAAAGTAATTTTTGTCCCCTTAAGTTTTGTTTCGCCTTCTTGTTTAATCTTACCTTTTGCAGCTCCTTGACTATATTCTTGGTAGTATATTTTGCCATCACGATATACCTCTGCTTTGAGCAAAGAAGAAAGAGCGTTAACGGCGGAAACTCCAACGCCGTGCAGTCCGCCGGAAACTTTATAAGAAGAAGAACCAAATTTGGCGCCTGCATGCAGAGTGGTTAAAACCGTTTCCAAGGCAGATTTGCCGGTTTGTTTATGCACATCAACAGGGATACCACGGCCATTATCCAAAACAGATACCATATTATCTGGCAGAAGGGTGATATTGATTTCATTGCAAAAACCGGCCAACGCCTCATCTATAGCATTGTCCATCACTTCCCAGACCAGATGATGCAGTCCTTCCAGCCCAGTTCCTCCAATGTACATAGCTGGTCGTTTGCGAACCGGCTCTAGGCCTGATAAAACTGTAATATGTTTAGCTGTATATTCTTCGTTATCCATTTATTTTACTCTTATCCACACCTTATATTTTATCACTTTTTAAAGATATTTGCAAGCTGTTCTTGACTGGCATTTTAGCTTTGATTAACCACAAACAAAGCCCCTATCTAAAGAGGCTTTGTTGTTAATTAAAGCTGAATATTTTATGCCGCTGGTGTAGCTGGTGCCCCGCCTGATTTGCTGCCAACTCCTTTTTTAACAACGCCAAAGTAATAAATTAAATCGACAATGAGCAGGCCGAACGGGATAAATAAACCGATAATCATTATAATCAAATACGTGGTTTTTTGCGGCCATTCGCGTTTGGTTAAGTCAATTAACAGGACTATCCACCAGATGAAGAAAATCACGGAAACAAGGACTAAAATTAGCCAGAAAATCATCAGGCCTCCCCAAACTGCCGATAGTCCTGTTCCGGCTGCCGCTGCCACTGCATCGCTGGCTGTGTTGGGCATAGTTGTAGCATCTTCCGTTTGTGCCAAAAGTAATGAGGGCATTCCACCTCCTTTTAATTTACTTGTACCTTAATTACATTATAAAAAATGTAAAAAATAATGTCAAGTCAATTTTTAATCGAGATTAACTGAAATATCATGGTCCAGCAGACCATCGTAAAGCACTTTATTCTCATAAATTACTTGCAGCTGCGATGATAATGCGCCGGGTTGTTTTTGCACTAACAGTGAATAGTTGGAGGCGGCACTCATTGGTAGTTGATAAGTTAAAGTTAATAATTTTGAAGTTTGAGGTTGAGTTTTATTCCAAATGCCAAATGAGGTTTTGCCTGCCTCCACAGTTGTATAAATATCCTTGGAAACATCTTGGCCATCTAAATTAGCGCTTTGAAGCTGACTGTCTTTGGGAACTAAAATTCGGGCGTAATTATTATTTTGTCCATCTGGCCAGTCCCAACTGCCGGCATGTGTGCGCAAAATGGACAGCGTGACCAATAAATCACCTAATTGGTTTTTCACAACTTTGTAATTAATCTTTTCGGCCACCGACAAATTTGTTTTACCGCCGCCGTTGTTGACTTTCGGGTCATCACCGACGTTAATAGTGGAGTTGACAACATATAAATAATCGCCCTGGGTTTGCATGACTACACCGCCCCAATTTTCTCGCAAAGCAACATCTTCCATAGCTGGATCATTAAAGTAAAACATTAAGTGCTTTTGTTTGAGAGCTTCTAAAACCAATTTTAAGATTTTAGTTTTTGGCAACTCTTGCATTTTAGGCAATATCTCACCCATTAAATCTTTCAAAATTGTTTTTGGCTCAGACATAGTTTTAGTAGTATCTTCTTCCCAATATCCTTTTTCAACTTCGTACTGAACTTCTTTGAGGAAATTGTCAGCGTTGATTTCCATCTTATATTTTTCAAGATAAATCGGACCGGTTAATTGCAAAATGTTGGTAAAAAAGGTTGTATCAAGGGCAATCACGCCGTCAACTTCATTGCCGCCTTCCTGCTGGTAAAACCACGCTACTTGTTGGGCAGATGTGCGAAAATCGGCCGCCCAATTTGAATCGCGCATGGTCCAATATGGCGCGCCGTAAAGTATTTGAAAAGATTTTGGCGGGGCTATTTGATGGTCTTTGGCAAAAGCGTTGTCTCGTTTATAAATATTGGTATCAAAATAAATATCACTGATTTTGCCTTTGTTTAGATTAATTTCGGCAAATGAGCCTAAAAATCCGCCCGAGGGCCGAAGCTCATTGTTATTCTCAAATAAAACCAGATATTTGCCGGAAATTTGCGCCATCTTAGCCAGTTGTACTGTTGATGTGATATTGGCTAAACCGATATTTTTGGCGGTCCATGTTCCGCCAAAAATCAAAACGGCGATTAAACAAAAAGCCAAAGCCAATTTAGCAAATGTTTTGAAAATTGGTCTTCTTGTTTTAATTTTTTTAACCGCTTTGACGGTATCAACGCAAATGATATTGGGGTCGGTAATATCAACAAACCTTTTAAAGGGTATGTGGTTGGATACGCTTTGTTTTTTTAAAGCGAAAAAATATTCTTCTGTTTGAGAATTTTTTAAAACTCTCTTAATGTCGTTGAGCGTTTGCAGTGCCCCTCCTTAAAAAAATTGGAGCCGATTAATTGCTACTTTTTAGAAAAAGATTCCGCCAGAAAGACAAAGAACAATCCTAACAGTATTGAGGCAATAAAGGCGACAACTGTATTTAATAGAACCTGCGGGCTCAAGGTTAATATTTCCGGTCCATAAGTTGAAATTTGGAAGGGAGCGTTGTTTTCCTGTCCAAACTGTGGTACTTTTTCCTTCATCAAGGCCAGAGCAGTTTGTGAGATTTTTGTCGCATGATCTTTGTTTGAATTAATTAAACTAAATTCTGCCACATTAGAAGTTGAAACCTGTTTTTTAGTGGTGAAAATTTTTGAAAGTTTGGAAGCGTTTTTATGGGGCATGGGAACTTGAGCTTTTTGGTAAATCTCAACTACGGTGGAGGGCGAGACCAGCCAGCTTAAAATTGTATCGGTTAAAAGTCCACTGGCTCCAATTGTATAGTAGTTGTCATAAAGATAATAAGAAACTTTTTGCTGTTCCACTGCGGATTGCCGGCTCACTACTACAGTGGCGATCGCTTGGTAAGTAGGTTTTTGTTTAGCGGTAAAAATATATGTTCCCAATGTTAAAATTATCACCGTGAGCAGAAAAATTGAGGTTCTTTTGCGCAAAATAATGAAAAAATTGTCTTGTTCCATATTGCTCCTTACTTTTTAATTATTGGCTGATATTTTTTTAATGTTGTCTGGACAAAATTGCGGAAATTTTTTTTAAATTTATCTTGGGAAAATCTTAACGCATTTTCTCTGGTAACTTCAAGATTAAATTTCATTTTTTCAAATTTTTTAATCGCTGCTATCAGTGATTGAACCGATTGCGTATCGAAAAATATGCCTGTTTTAGCGTTAATGATTGTTTCCAACGCCCCGCCTTTATTAAAGGCAATGACGGGTAAACCTGCGCTTTGCGCCTCTACTGGTACTATACCAAAATCTTCTTCGCAAGGAAAGATTAGCCCTTTGGCTTGTTGATAAAGCTTGAGTAGGTTTTTATCAGATATTGCGTCTAAAAACTCAATATTGGGGTAGTTTTGAGCCATTTGCTTAAGTTTCGTTTCAAGCGGGCCTGTCCCGACAATTTTTAAAGGCAAGCGCAATTTTTTGAAAACTTCAATGGCTAAATTGGCTCTTTTATAAGGTATAAGACGGCTAACAAACAAATAAAAATCGGCTTTTTTAATTGCTGAGTTTGGTTGGTAAAAATCAGTGTTCACTGGCGGATAAATAACCACAGATTCTCTTGCGTAAATTTTTTCAATTCTTGCTTTAACATTTTGACTGTTAGTAAGGTAAAAATCGGGTCGGTTGGCAGTTTTTTTATCCCAAACTTTAAGTTTCTCAATAAAATATTTTTTTAAAAGACCTTTGCCTCTTTGATCAATATCACTTTGCCACAAGCTTCGCGCCGGCGTATGGCAATAACAAATATGTAGAGTGTTTTTACCGGTTTTTACCGCTTTGGCTACTGTGTGGGAGGAAGAAATCACCAAATCAAAATTGTCTAATTTAAAACTTTCTATCGCCTTAGGCATCAGAGGAAACAAATACGGATATTTCGTTTTGGCAAAAGGAATTTTTTGCAGGAAAGAGGTTACAACTTTGCTATTTTTAAGTTTGGGAAAATTTTTTTGATTAAAAATTGTCGTAAAAAAAGTTGCCTTTGGATAAATTTCATGGATGCTTTCTATAACTTTTTCTGCGCCGCCTTGGTTGGTCAGCCAGTCGCAAACGATTGCTACTCTCATCAGTAGGCCCCTTTGCGCTTAAAAACGACAACAATGGTTTTAAAAATAATTTGTAAATCCAGCCACAATGACCAGTTTTCAATATAGAAAAGGTCCATTTTGACCCATTGTTCAAAAGAAATGTCTGATCGGCCGGAAGCTTGCCAAACTCCGGTGATGCCGGGTTTGATTAGTAATCTCTTCCTTTGAAACGGGTTATATTTTTCTACCTCAACGGTCATGGGCGGCCTGGGTCCAACGACACTCATATTTCCTTTTAAAACATTATAAAATTGAGGCAGTTCATCTAAAGAAGTGGCGCGCAAAAACTTACCTAAGTTTGTAATTCTGGGGTCATTTTTGAGCTTAAACATAACGCCGAATTTTTTCATAAACTTTTTGTGCTCTTCCTCTGCGCCAGTTTTCATTGAACGAAATTTGTAAAAAATAAAATTTCTTTCAGGGCCGACCCGCTCTTGCCTAAAAAATATCGGTCCCCTAGAATCCAATTTAATTGCGATGGCAATTACTAAAAACAGAGGAGAGGTAATAATCAATATCAACAGAGAAAAAATAAAGTCAAAAATTCTTTTCATAATTTTGCCCCAGCCATCTAATGGCGTTCGCTTGAATTCCATTATCGGCACACTGTCTAAATTGGTGACGACCATAAAACTAGCGCGGACATTGAATAAATTAGGACAGAGTTTAAAGTTAATTTTGTTTTCTTCGCAAAAATCAATTAAATTTAAAACCTGATTTTCTGAAAGATTATGCTCGGCTAAAATAAGCTCATCAAAAGGGGTTTCCTTGATAATATGTGAGATATTATCGGCACAGCCCAGAAATTTGCCAAATCCTCGTGTCTTTTGCCGTTTATCTTTAAGAATAATACCTGTCAACTTAAAACCAAGTTTTTTATTATTTTGAATTTCATAAACGAGATTTTTTACCTGAGCGCTCATCCCAAAAATTGCTACGCGATGGACGCCGATGCCAAATCTGTATAAATATCTTTGTATATATGAGAGCAATAATCTACCTATAACAATTAAGAAAAAAGTTAAGAACCAAACATAAAGAATGACAAGACGAGAGAAAAAAGATATTTTCGAGAAGAAAATATAGACCAAAATAATCATCATTGCCGTAGAAACAGACAAAAATATGGTGAAAATAGGCAAACGGCTTTTGCATCCCTCAATTGATTTATAAAGTCCCCCGGCGGCAAAAACCAAAATCCACAGCGGCAAAAATATCAACACAAATCTCAAATATTGGTCAAAGGGCAGCATATAAGAAACCGGGACAAATTCCCAAACCTGTCTTAAAAAATAAGCGCCGAAAAATGCTAAAAGCACGGCGATTATATCTACTGGCAGTTTAATAAATGCGAAAAACAGCTCTGATCTTTTCAAATCAAGCTCCTGCATCTGATTATATAACAATACTTTTGTTTTGTAAACCCCATTAGGTGATTTATGGGCGAGAAACAAGAAAAGACCCAAATTTCGGGTCTCTTCTCGCTTTCATTTCTGAATAAAATTTATTATTTATCAGCTTTTTTCAACATTGGAAGACCGGTTCGTTCATTTTCCATAGTGGTATAGCCAGCTGGAAGGTCATCCATGGCGTTATCCTTTGCTTCGCGGGCGAAGTAGTAAATTGTTTGTTGTCGGCCGCCTCGCAAAGTGACATCCTTGGAGTGTAAGTAATAAGTTTCACCGGTTTTTTTTGATTGTACGCTATATGCCATTGTAATCACCTCCTCTCTTTGTTGCCGACATTATTGAAGGCAACTTTATAAACACTTCTTATTTTCAGGTTAAGCAACAATTTTGTCAAGAGAAGCAACCTTAAATATAAAAATAAACCTGTGGATATCTAAAATTTCAGAAAAGGAATCATAAGATATCCACAGGTTTAATTTATCATTTTCCGCAGGTGCATTCTTCTTGGCCACAATCAGGACACGGTTCCATAGTAACCTCCTTCCAAAAATTATTTAAAATTTGATGTGACAGCTAATTCGTAAAGACTTCTCACTCCTTCATATTTCTTGCCATCAATTTTCCAGGTGGGGAAAGCGCCTATTTCTTCTTTTTGGCATTCTTCGGTTTGAGGATTTTGACCTTTGGGATCGCACTCCACATAATTTATTTTAGCAAAAGCTTCCGGTCCAAATAAATCCTTTTGTTGTTTGCAGGCACTGCACCAGTAGGCGCCATACATCTTGGCCCCGGAATCTGTCAGATGCTGGGCTAATTTAACAGCGTTAATATCCTCAATGCTGACTGGACTTTTAGAACTTTTTGCCGGCCAAAAAATTGCCACAAGAACAATAGTAGTTACCAGTACGACGAAAGAAATAATCCCGATAATTTGATTTTTTTTCATCAAGAACCTCAAAATTATTTTATCAGAATTAAATAATTTGGAAAATCCAATTTTTCTATTATTGATTAAATTTTAACATATTTTAAAAATATTAAGGCAATAATTGATAAAGAAGAAAATATGAAGGCTGCCCAGCCAAACAGTTTTACCCAACCCGGATGAGTTTCACTACCCATAATATTTTTATCGTTGCCGACAATCATAATGACAAAAAGCAAAGGTGCGGCAACCACACCATTTAAAAAGGCGGCGTAATATAATGCCTTAATCGGACTTATACCGACGAAATTTAAGCCAAGCCCGATTAAAATAGATAAAATAATTACTAAATAAAAACTTTTAGCTACGGAGAATTTTTTGTTCAATCCTTCGCGCCAGCCCATCAATTCAGCCAGAGCGTAAGCGCCCGAACCTGCTAATATCGGCACGGCTAAAAGGCCAGTGCCAATTATGCCTAGGGCAAAAAGTAGAAATGCTTGATTACCGGCCAAGGGTTGTAAAACCAGCGCCGCTTGCTGGGCAGAGTCGATATCCGTTATTCCGTTTTTAAATAAAACCTGCGCGGTGGTAAAAATAATAAAAAACATTACCAAATTAGAAAGAAACATACCGGTTTTGACGTCAGTTCGCATCACCGCAGTTCTATCGGTTAAATTCACTTTTTCTCCGCTTTCAGAAGTGATATTATTTTCTTCAACTTCTTCCGAAGTTTGCCAGAAGAAAAGGTAAGGTGAAATTGTGGTGCCGAAAACCGCAATCATAGCGAATAAAAAATCATTGTTGAATTTCAAGTTTGGAACAAGCGCCTGCTTAAAAATATCCAGCCAAGCCGGATGAATAATAAAGCCGGTTATTATGTAGGAAAAAAGAAAAAGTGTCAGCCACTTTAAAAATTTTGCGTACAGGCGATAGGGGATGGCAACTTCAATAATTATGATAAAAGCAGCAAAAATAATCGCCGCAAGAATGAAATTAATTGGAATTAAAAGTTTTAATGAGGCGGCCATCGCGGAAATATCAGCGCCAATGTTGACAATGTTGGCGGTAATTAACAGAACAATAAAAAAAGCGACGACAATCTTTTTGTAATGCTTTTTTAATACTCCCGACAGCCCTTTGTTGGTGACAATGCCGATGCGCGCACAAGTTTCCTGCACTGCCATCATAAATGGTAAAAGCCAAAAGGCGGCCCATAACAGCCCCAAACCAAATTTAGCGCCCACCGATGAATAAGTGCCTATGCCCGACGGGTCGTCATCGGCCGCGCCGGTAATTAAGCCCGGTCCTAATGCTTTAATAAAAAGTTTTGTTTTTCTCCAAGGGTTTTTTAAAAATTTTTTAGTGCTGGCAACTTCGGTTTCGGCAACTCGGTATGTGCCGTCGGCCATTTTCACCGCGCTGATTAATCCCCAAACAATTAATTTGTGCGCTAAAAATAAGGGAATGCCAGCAGCGCGTCTAAATTCCGACAGCGTCAGCAATGTTTTAGGACTTAATTCTTCAATCTTCATTAGCAAATAACCAATCTTTATCTATCATAACATAAACTATATTTTGAATTGCCTTATCCTCAAATGCTGGCTAAATGAACAGCCGCGTAAAGGATAGCTATGCCAGCTAACGTCATCAGAGTTGTTAATATGGTTGGATGACGATGATGACTTTCCGGCAGTAAATCACTTGCGCCGATATACAAGAAAAAGCCGCAGAACAGAGCCAGAATAAGGCCTAATGTTGCCTCCGGTACAGAAAAAAACAGCGTTGATAACAACCCCAACGCTGGTGCAAAAGCATCCACCAACAACCATTTGAAGGCCTGCCGGGGAGAGCCGAAGTTTTTTAAAATTAAATTAATGGTATTAATCCCATCGGAGAAATCATGAGCTAACACGGCTATAGCAATAATAGCGCCAACTGCCGGTGAAACTTTGAACGCCAAACCAATCGCCGCTCCATCTAAAAAACTGTGGATGGAAAGCGTTGTCGCACCGATTTGCCCCCGGTGGTTCTTATTGCCGCATTGTTCATCGCCATGAGCGTGAAGCGAAAAAAAGCGGTCTAATAGCATAAAGAGGGTAAAGCCGAGCGCCACAACGGAAGTAATTATTGAGCTGTTAAATTGCTTAGAACCCAAAATAGTCGCTTCGGGCAATAAATCAAAAAAAGCCACGCCTATCATAGCGCCGGCGCTAAATCCCAAAATAAGATGAAGCTTATCTTTAAATTTCAGGGCGAATAAACCACCCAAGAAAGTAGCTACAACTGTCAATAAACCAATCAGAATAATAACCATTCAACGCCTTTCTTAATAACGACAATTCTATTTTACAGGAAATTTTTATTATCTCAATCTTGACCTAATATGTAAAAAATAGTTAAAATCAAACCATGAATACGAAGAAAAAAGTCGGTTTAATTTACGGCGGCAATTCATTTGAACATGAAGTTTCGAAAATGACAGCACAATCGATTAGAGAAAATATAGATCAATCTTTATTTGATATTAAAGAGATTTATATTGATAAGAGCGGCAATTTTGATAAAACGCTTTTAAAAGATATTGAGGTGGCCTTTTTAGCCATTCATGGTCCAAATTGCGAGGATGGCAAACTACAAAAATTTTTACAGGACAACGGCCTTAAATACACCGGCTCAGGCGCCAAAGCGAGCCAAATTAATATGGACAAAATCATTATGCATGATTATTTTCGAAAAGCCGGCCTAAATACCGTTAGCTATTTTGGTTTCAATAAAATTTTTCCTATTAAAGATATTAAGAAGTCGGTTAATAAATTAGGGCTCCCCATCATTGTAAAACCTAATAATACTGGTTCTTCGATTGGAATTTTAAGAGTTGAAAATATTGATCAGTTAGACGATGCCCTTAAAGAAGCTTTTAAGTATGATAATAGAATCATTATTGAAAAGGCAGTGTTAAATCCACGAGAGCTTGAGGTAGCCGTTTTAGGAAACGATAAATTACTTACCAGCAAGCCTGGAGAGATCTTCACTCATGGCCAAGTTTATTCCTATGAAAACAAATATTGCAAACCATTTAAGACTAACAAAGTGGCTGAAGAATTGTCGAAAACTCAAGTTGATCAATTGAAAGAAATGGCCGAGACTGCCTATTGTATAACTGGTTGCAAGGGTTACGCCAGAATTGATTTTTTTATGGATCAAAATGGTCAAATTTATATTAATGAAATAAATACATTGCCAGGTTTTACTAAAATAAGTATGTTTCCACAATTGATGCAAGCATTAGGATTCAGTTATCAAGATTTGATCACTGAGATTATTCAACTAGCTCTCAAAAAATAGCCATTCAAAAATACTTCAAGGTCTGATCTTTCCCTCAAAAAATCTTGAAATCTTTTCAGGAAGAAGCCGATTTAGCGGCGATTTAGCCGTAGTGTTAATTATTTACTTGGGAAGAAAACCGACGATGGAATAACTTTCTTACCTCTTCTACCAGAACAATCGATAATCCGGTAGCAATAATTAAAATCCAATCAAAAAGCGATAAAGCCGTTGTATGTAAAATCTTCTGCATCAACGGGTTATAAACAGCCAAAAACTGAAGAGATACCACAATAATTGTCGCCCCGACTAAAAACTTATTGGAAAAAGGTCTCATCTGGAAAATGGATTTATTTTCCGATCGGCAATTCCAGGCATTAAGCCATTGAAACACAGCTAATGTTGTCAAAGATATTGTCCAAGCTTTTGTAATATCTGTCTGATAAAATCTCTGAAAAAGCCATAATGCACCTAATGCCATTGGCGCTGCCATCAAAAACATTCTCTTTGCCATCAAGGAGTCAACAAGCCACTTGCTAGCTCTTTTGAATTTTCCTTCCAATAATCTGTCTTCTTTCGGTTCCATCGCTAACGCCACATCCAAAAATCCGTCGGTGACTAAATTGAGCCAAATAATTTGCGCGGGTAGTATTGGAAGTGGCCACCCCACAAACAACGCCCCGGTAATAGTCAAAACCTCACCAATGCCGGTGGAAAAAAGATAAAGGATAACTTTTTTTATGGTTTTGTAGATTGCCCGGCCTTCTTCGACTGCTGAAATAATTGTGCCGAAATTATCGTCCTGCAGCACAATATCGGCTGCTTCTTTGGCAACTTCGGTGCCAATTTTCCCCATTGATATCCCAAGATCAGCAGCCACCAGAGAAGGAGCATCGTTTACTCCGTCACCCGTCATTGCGATAATTTCTCCTCTTTTCCGGTAAGCCCTGATTATTTTTAATTTATGTTCGGGGGTAACTCTGGCAAAAATTGTTACTTTAGAAAGTTTCTCTGAAAGTTCTAAATCAGAAAGTTTGTCTATTTCTTCGCCCGTAAGAATTTCATCTCCTTCTTGGTAGATACCGGCTTCTTTGGCCACCGCACAAGCAGTAATTTTATGGTCACCAGTAATCATTACCACTTTTACCCCGGCAAGATTTGCTTTTTTCATGGCTTCATACACTTCAGGGCGAAGAGCATCTTTCATACCTAAAAATCCTACAAAAGTAAGTGACCGAACATCCTCTGGTTTAAGATTTTCCGGCACTTTATCATTCTTAGCCAAGGCCACGATCCGCAACCCACCTTTAGACATCTCATGAAAAACTTGTTCAAGTTTTTTTATTTCTAAAACCGATAATCCTTCGACTTTTCCAGCATGCCAGACCTTTTGACAAAAACCCAAAATCGCCTCCGGCGCGCCAGCAACGGTAAGTATCTCCTGACCGTCCGTTTTTTGAACCGTCGCGTGAAATTTCAATTTATAATCAAAGGGTATCTCGCTAATTTTCGGCGAATCTTTTTCCAAATCGTCTCTATTTAATCCTAATTTTTGGCCCAAAACTAACATTGCCGCTTCAGTAGGATCTCCCGTAATTTGCCATTGATTGTCAGAAGAAAACTTCAAATTGGCCCCTGAGCTAAAAGTCGCCAATTTACCCAGAAGTATTAATTCAGGGTAACCTTGAGGTGAGATTAGTTGCCCTTTAAGTTTTATTTCACCTTGGGGATTATATCCCTCGCCCGTCACATCAAAAAACTCGTTGTCAACAAAAATTTTTTCAACAACCATTTCATTTTTGGTAATTGTACCCGTTTTATCGACAGCAATAACTTTTGTTTGGCCCAAGGCCTCAACCGCCTGAAGTTTCTTAATCAGAGCATAGCGCTTGCTCATTCTCCAAACACCGCTGGCCAAAATCAAAGTCATAACGATTGGCAAGCCCGCGGGTATAATAGAGACCGTTAATGAGACAACGGTTCTAAACATTTCTGACAGAGGTTTCCCCGACAACAAACCTAAAACAAACAAAGCTGTCCCAATGCTTGCGACGGCAATTACAATCAATCGAGAGAGATAACGGATGTTGGTTTTTAACGGTATTTCCGTATCAATAGTCGTAATTTCTTTGGTAATTTTACCGATAACTGTTTTCAGGCCTGTAGTCACGACGATTGCCGTGCCGCTTCCGGCAACGATATGGGTTCCTTTAAAAATCATGTTTTTTTGCTCTGAAACAGGCATTTCTTTTTGCTCTAACACATCAGTAATCTTGCTGACCGGTTTCGATTCGCCTGTTAACGCTGCTTCGTCAAGGCGAAGGTTGTTAGATTGGAGAATGCGGGCGTCAGCCGGCACTTTTTCGCCTTCCCGAAGGACTATCACATCGCCCGGGACCAGTTCATAATCGAAAACAATAGTTTCTTTGCCGTCGCGGAGAACAGCTGTTTTAGTTTCAACGAATTTTTTAAGTGCTAAAAGAGTATTGTGAGCTTTGCCCTCCTGAATTGTTCCGACGCAAGCATTAAAGATAAGGACAAAAAAGATCATCAAACCGTCGGTATACTCTTTCATCAGCAGTACAATCAGGCCGGCAATAAAAAGAATATAGATCAAAGGGCTTTTAAACTGGCGGAGAAAAATCGTAAAATAGCCTTCCGCTTTTGCTTCAGGAAGCTTATTTAGCCCGTATTCTGCGAGTTTTTGCTTTGCTGCCTCAGATGTCAATCCCTCATGCGAACTATTTAATTTGGGATAAATATCTTCGATACTAAAATTACACCAGGTTTTTTCCAATTTCCTCCTTGTTTTTAGTTTACCATAAAATCAAGAAATCTATCTTATGTTGCTACAGCAGATAGAAAGCAGAGAAAAAGGGGACAAAAAGGGGACGGTTCTCTTTTACCCTGGAAATTAGGCTTTTTCAAATTGGCTTCCCGTGCTGGACACATTTAGAACACGAGATTATTATACTGCCATTATGGATATGTATAAAGAATTTAAGGTTTTTTAGATTTGCTAAATTTAGAGAACAAGATTCGCGTTTTTTTATAATTTATAAAAAAATATGATTGAAATTAAAAATGGATTGTTTATCCAATGAAATAAAAATCTGTGATTTGAATTAAATATTAATTTGTAGCATAATTAATTAAAGGGTAAAAACCAGGGAGGGGAAATAAAATTTTTTAAATATCTTTTTATCTTCTATATTTTGCTGGCAATCTTTGGTTTTAGTTCAGGTCGAGCAAAAGCTGATGGTGGGGTGTTCTACCCGCCTGATTATTATGTTAGTGAGACCGGTCAAAAGGCCTTGATTTATTATCAGAATCAAACGGAAAACCTTGTTATTTCGACCAGTTTTCAAGGAAACAGTCAAGATTTCGCTTGGGTTATTCCGACACCAAGCAAACCCGAGATCTTTAAATCCAGCGCCAGTATTTTCACAACATTAGAAAAAATAACTAAGACCAGTGATGATGCTCTTCCACAAGTTGAGACCATGCCAGCTCTCGGGATTAGTAAATCTGAATCTCCAGTCCAGGTGATTGAAGAAAAAACAATTGATATTTACGATACGGCTATTTTAAAAGCAACCGACGATAAAGCTTTGGCTCAATGGCTGCAAGATCATGGTTACACTTTTCCACAAAACAAAAGTTATATGCTTCAGGATTACATAAATAATAATTGGTATTTTGTGATTGCCAAAATTCAGAATGCCTTGACGCAAAATTCTGGGATTAAAGAACAGCTTTCAACTGGCACTATTACCCCATTAAGATTACAATTTCAGTCGAGTAAAATAATATACCCGATGAAATTAACACGTCTCGCGCTCGATTACGCTAAAGAAAATAACCCCGATAAAACAACTAGTGAAGTCAGTTTAAAACGATATTTTCCCGAAATGCAAATTAATTTATATGTGCTGGCTGATTCAAAAACAATCCAAAATCAACTCGAAACGAATTGGGCCAATTGGATAAATTCGGAAGATATTACCAGCCTTAACAATAGTATTACTGAAGATAATTGGATTAAGGGAAACAAGCTATTTTTAACTAAAATGAGCAGTAGTATTAATATCCAAGATGTTGATAATGATTTCTTAATCACCAAAGCAACCAATAACAGCGTCTATCCAGTTCCGGTTTATACAACCTTTAATTTTTGGCTTTGGAATTTCTTAAGTTTTCTTTTAACCGTTGTGATTGTTATTTTCTCGCCTCTGGGTCTACTTTTTATCATTGCCATTATCTTTCAAATGCTGGCGCCAAAAAAACGCTGGCTCTATATTTTTGGTAATATTTATCAAGTGATTGCTTGTTTGATTGTTCTGATCTTTTCTGCAGTTTTACTTATCGGCATTACCCAGAATAGTAAAAGCTTTTCAGCAATGTTTCTTGAGAGCGGCATAATTGGTTTAACAATTGGTTTATTAATATTATTAGCAGCAGGAATTTTCTTGACGGTCAAGATGATCAAAAAATACAAAAAAGTTTAAAGTGCTAACAAAGGTTTTTAGTAAATCTAAGAAAATAAGAAAATAGCCATTTTCAGGCTATTTTCTTTAAATTAACAGGTTTGGCTCCGGGGCTTGGATTCGGACCAAGATTGACGGCTCCAAAGGCCGCTGTCCTACCGTTAGACGACCCCGGAATATATTTAAATTATATCTGGTCTCTTACTATTTTTCAAGATAAGAAATGCCGGTTTTCATTTGAGTGCTGTTTTAATCAGTCCATCAAATAACGGATGAGCGCGGTTGGGGCGGGATTTGAACTCGGGATGGGCTTGGGTGGCAATAAAATAAGGATGAATTTTTTGCGGCAGTTCAATAATTTCCACCAATTTTTTATTTCGAGCAAAGCGAGAAAAAACGAAGTTATTTGGTGATATACCCGAAAAAATTAAGCCGTTTTTTTGTAGTATTTGATGATATTTGGGATTGACTTCGTAGCGGTGACGGTGGCGCTCGAAAATAGACTGGAGACGTGAGACATGAGATAGAGAAGGAAAATACAAGCGGGCGGCCAGGGAGCCGGGTTTTAATTTAGCCGGATATTGGCCAAGTCGCATAGTGCCGCCTTTTTTAGCGATATGTCTTTGTTCTGGCAGATAATCAATTATTGGATATTTTGTTTTGGGGTTAAATTCAGTGCTATTGGCGCCTTTAAGACGACAGACATCTCTGCCAAACTCAATTACGGCGCACTGCAGTCCCAAACACAGTCCTAAAAACGGAATTTTATTTTCTCGCGCGTATTTAATTGCCGTTATTTTACCTTCGATGCCGCGAATGCCAAATCCGCCCGGCACCACTATAGCATCTATCTTTTTGAGTACTGCTTGAAGATTATTTTTTTCCGAATCCACTGGAATAATTTCAATTTTGGCTAAATTTTGGATAGCAGCGTGCTTTAGTGCTTCGACGACCGACAAATAAGCATCCGGATGATGAAGATATTTGCCGACCATCGCGACTCTTATCGTGGCTTTTGGATTTTCTATTTTCCCAATTATTTTCTGCCATTGTGACAAATTAACCTTCTTATTTTTCCAGCCAAAAAATTGACAAATCTGGGTGCCTAATTTTTCTTTTTCCAAATTGATGGGAATTTGATACAAAGAGCCAGCATCAATTGCTTGAATTATTCTTTCTTGTCTGACGGACGTAAATAAAGAAATTTTATTGCGATGTTCTTGGGTAATCGGCCTTTTACATCGGCAGATTAAAAAATCCGGCTGCAGGCCCAACCCCCGCAGCATCTGCACCGATTGCTGAATTGGTTTTGTTTTGGCTTCATCTGATGGATAAACATAATCTATCTTTACAACGTGGATACATAGGAAATCAGATGGATTAATCTCTTGTTTAAGTTGTCTAATTGCCTCGATAAATGGCAACGCCTCAATATCACCGACAGTGCCGCCAATTTCAACCAAGACCACATCAACCCCTTTCGAGGCATTTTTGATTCTTTTTTTAATTTCATCAGTTACGTGGGGGATAATTTGGATGGTATTGCCTAAGAATTCGCCAACGCGCTCCTGCGCCGTCACGGTCTGGTAAACGGCTCCGGTAGTAAAATTAGAAGCTTGGGTTAAATTTTGATCAATAAACCTTTCATAATGGCCCAAATCCAAATCAGTTTCCGCCCCGTCATCGGTGACAAAAACCTCGCCATGCTGAAACGGGTTCATTGTGCCGGCATCCTGATTAAGGTAGGGATCAATTTTGACCGGAATAACTTTCAGGCCGCGTGACTTTAGAAGCAGACCTAAAGAAGCAACGGTAATACCCTTGCCAATGCCCGAAACAATGCCGCCGGTGACAAAAATAAATTTACTCACTGCGTCCTCCGCAGTCTTGGTCGGAGGAGGGTTTCAATTTAAAATTGGCTACTAAATAACCCACTCCAAATGGTCCTTCGTAGGATAGAATTTCGGGTGTATATCTTTCCTCATCCAAAGCGCCCAGCAAAATTAAAATTGACCGATAGCCACATTCACCGGCTTCTTCCACAAAATCCTCATCCAAATCTAAAATTTCGGCTGTTTTCTTTTGCTTTAACAACGAAATTAATTTTTGGTCAAATTTTTCGCCGACGGGAGAAAAACCAGCCGGTGCCTGAAAAATAAGACGATGGGATAAATCGCCGGAGGCGATGATGGCAACGCGCTTTTCTTCACTTTTGTCAAGGTTGTTAATAACATCAGAAATTGCCTGTCCGAAAGAAAAATGTGAAGCGCGCGAAAGTAGCGAATAGGCGATTGGCACAACTTTCACTGAATGCTCTAATTTTTTGGTTAAAAAATATAAAGGAACAATTACGCCGTGGTCAAGTTCGTAAAAATCTACTCGATTATCATAAAGCAGTGTTTCAATTCCTTCTTTATTAGCCGTTTCATCCAAAACCTTGGCAAAATCCAAATCGTTTTTAAATTTAAAAGAAACTTGCGGGGTGTTAAAATTGGTCAAGTCACCACGCAGATTTTCCATCCCGCAGACATTGAATCTGTCTGGATAAACCAGACCGTGAGGAGAAATGACTATCAAAGTATCGGGATCGGATTTGGCTAAATCTTCAGCCAGTTTTTCCATGGCCAAAATTGTCTTTTTGACCTTTTTTGTTTCCGCTCCACCAACTTCTGGCACAATAATCGGCGGATGGGGAGTTAGGGCGGCAAAAACTAAAGGCATGTTCCCTCGCTTCGCTCGGTCAAATTAATATCTTAAATCTCAAAACTAAAAACTAAATATAATTCCAACTTCATTGTAGAAGATGTTTAAAATATTGACAAATAAAACTATTTTTATTTTTTGAGAACAAAATGTTATCTTTATAATCTAATGTTTAGATCTTCGCCACAATTTTTACAAAAACCCTTTTGACTTTTGATTTTTAAATTTTGAATTTTAATATTGTAGTTCTCACGGTGAATGATTTCTTGGCCGCATTTTGGACAGAAAGTGGACTCTTTTTCTGTGTTAAAAACATTGCCTAAATAGACGAATTTTAAACCTGCTTTTTTGCCGATTTGGTAGGCCTTTTCTAAAGTTTCAACAGGTGTCGGCGGAAGATTTAAAAGTTGGTAAGCGGGGAAAAAACGGCTGATATGCCAAGGCGTATTCTCGCCTAAATATTTTTTAATAAATTGGGCAATTTGGGTCAATTCTTTTTTGCTGTCATTGATGGCCGGAATAATTAAGGTAGTCACTTCTAAATGAATACCCAATTTTTTAATTGTTTTTAAACTTTCTAAGACCGGCTGCAGCCGACCGCCACAATATTTCCGGTAAGTTTCGTCTTTAAAAGCTTTCAAATCCACATTGATAGCATCAAGGTAAGGTGCGACTAATGTCAAAGCTTCTTTGGACGAATAACCATCGGAAACCCAGATATTTTTAAGTCCTTCCTTTTTAGCCAATTTCATCGTATCTAAAGCATATTCTAAAAATATGGCTGGTTCGGTGTAGGTGTAAGAAATGCTTTGGCATTTTTCAGCTATTGCATCTTGGACAATTTTTTGCGGCGACAGTTCAAATCCTTCAATTTGTTTGTCAGGTTTAGGAGCTTGGGAAATTTGCCAATTCTGGCACCATTTGCATTGGAACGGACAGCCAACCGTGGCGATAGACAAAGAAAATGTGCCCGGCATAAAATGAAATAATGGTTTTTTTTCAATCGGGTCAACATTTTCAGCGACTGCTTGACCATAAACTAAAGAATATATTTTAGCATTCCTATTCTCGCGCGTGCCACAAATACCCCTCTGGGGCGGTGCCCCTCTTTTGCCAGGCGAAATTAAACAATAATGATTACAAGTCAGACAGCGGACAGCCCCCTTTGGTTTTTTTAGTTTTTGATATAAGCAAGCTTCTCTTAACATTACTTTTATTATAACATTCGTGGTGATAAGATAAAGCAGAGTTCCAATTCAAAAATGATTTTTCAAAACAGAATTGATGCTGGCCAAAAATTAGCCAAAGCCCTCAAAGAAAAATTGCCAGAGTCGGATTTAAAAAAGGCGATTGTTTTGGCATTGCCGCGAGGGGGCGTAGTCGTTGGTGGCCAACTGGCTCAAATTTTAAAAATTCCTTTAGATGTCATAATTACTCGAAAAATCGGCGCTCCCGGCAACCCGGAATTTGCAATTGGCGCCGTTGGATTAAAATCTAACTCCATTTTTAATCAGGAAGTTATCGCATCTTATGGTATTTCAAGAGATTATTTAGAGAAGGAAATTAAGAAAGAAAAATTAGAAATAATGCGGCGATATGATTTGTATCGCCGGGGCAAACCGCCATTAAATTTAAGAAATAAAGTTGCTATCGTAACCGACGATGGAATTGCTACGGGTGCAACCATGCAGGCAGCAATTTTAGAAATTAAATTACAAAAACCAGCCAAGATCATTTTAGCGGTTCCGGTTGCTCCCCCAGAATCTATTGATACTTTAAAAGCGGCCGTTGATGAAGTAGTTTGTTTGGAAACTTCCGAACCCTTCTTTGCCATCGGTAATTTTTACCAAAATTTTCAACAGACCGAAGACAAAGAAGTTATTGAAATATTAAGCTAAATTAGCACTGAATGAAATCATTTAATTAGACCAAAATATGAGAACGGAACAACAGCAAACCAGGCTTTACCTATAATGTTAATTTTTGGTACAGTACCCCAGGCACGTGAGTCAGAAGAGCCAGAACGATTATCTCCCATAACAAAGTATTCATCTTTTTTTAAAGTTATATCTAAAATAGCGTTGTCGCCAACAGATGTTTTTTGACCAAATTGGAGATATTTCTCGTCTAATTTTGTACCGTTGATATAAACTTGTCCGTCTTTAATCTCTAAATGTTCATATGGGAGGCCAATGATTCTTTTAATAAAATCAAGACTTGGATCCAGAGGATATTTAAAAATAATTACATTATTTCTTGCTGGTGAACTAAACAAGAAACTTGTTTTATTGACTAGTAAATATTCTTTATCCTGGAAATTGGGTTGCATTGAGGGACCGTCGACAACAAATGGTTGAATGACAACGTATCTGACAATAAATGCAATTATTAATAATACTAAAAAGCCTCTAAAAATTTCCCATAACCCTTTAAACGTTGCTTTAATGGATTGAATAAATGGATTTTCCGGTTTTTGGTTTATTGGGCAATTTGGTTTATCAAACAAAATGCTCCTTCATAGTGGACGATGCAGGATTCGTTAGTGCGCGTGCCTGGATTCGAACCAGGGACCTTACGGATGTGAACCGCACGCTCTAACCTCTGAGCTACACGCGCCCATCATTGTACTTATTTACATTTTATCAAACTTGACAATCCTTGGCAATTTTAAGATAATAAAACTGATGAGAGATTTTTTTTCCAATACTTTTTTTATCGTAACAATTGCAATTTCAGCGACAATTATAACTTTAACTTATCTTATTTCATTTCGTACAAGGATTTGGGAAAGTTTTTTAAGGAGGAAAATGGAAAAAGAAATTGCCAGCTTAAAAGGACATTATATTCTGTGTGGATTAGGAAGGGTTGGGCATCAAATCGCCGCCGAACTTATGAAAGCCAAAGTGCCTTTCGTCGTTATTGACAGAGAAGATAAAAGCGAATTGTGCCGAAAGTCAAAATACCTTTACATTAACGCCGACGCCGCAAGAGATGATGGCGCATTTAGACAAGCTGAAATTGCCAAAGCTAAAGCGGTTATTATCGCCGCCGGTGATGATGCCGATTGTGTATTTATGGCAGTGGCGGCCCGCTCCATCAATCCAAGTATTAATCTAATTGCTCGAGCTTCTTCTCATGAAGGTGCGGACAAATTGCGCAAACTTGGCGTCAATAAGATTTCTATGCCCCATATAATCGGCGGCAAGCACATGGCCGACTTGGCTTTAGGCAAAGAATCATAATTTTTGAAACAAATCTAGGATGGAGCGCTAATGGATGGCAGATTAATCAAAAAAGTAAAAAGGCAACTTTCGGCTCAGCAAAAAAGGGTTGAGAAAGAACTTACGAAAAGCAAAAAATTTCCTGAATATGGTAACTCTGAAGAGGATAATACGCAGGAAGTTGAGGAATACGGGGAAAACATTGGTTTGGAAAAAAAATTGAGAACTCTTTTAAAAGATATTAATAAAGCTTTAAATAAACTCGCAAAGGGGACATACGGCGTTTGCGAAATTTGTAAAAGTCCTATTGAACAGGGGAGATTAAAGATTTATCCGGCGGCCAGCGTTTGTTCTGAATGCGCATCCAAGAAAAAATAAGAACCCCTGATGATTATCGGGGAACCTTGTTTTTCTCACTTTCGTTTAGAAAAAATGAAAAATATATTGGTAGTTTGGTATGTGGCAATATTGGTAGTTTTAGATCAGCTCTCCAAATTTTTAATTGCCCATTTTTACCCAGGTTTAATCGTTCAAAATAAAGCAATGTTTTTCGGACTAGCTAATGTGCCTTTTTCTTTGGTTATATCTGTAATAATATTGGTTATTTTTATCGCCTATGCTAAATATTTTTTGCAGCTGAATTTTTTTGTTTTTGCTTTAATCTTTGCAGGCGCATCATCCAATATACTAGACAGAGTTTTCAGAGGGGCCATTTACGATTTTATTCCCTTTTTCTCAATTTCATACATAAATTTAGCAGATTTGATGATTTTTTCTGGTCTTATAATTTATTTAATTAGCGTCTTGAAACAAAATTAGAGCATATTGCCGGTAATTTGTAAAGTTTGGCCTCTTTTTAATTCTTCTTTCAAAATTTTTTGAGCAACTAAGTTTTCCACCTTTTCACTCATCGTTCGCACCAGCGCGCGCGCCCCAAATTGTGGGTCGAAACCAAGTTGGGCTAATTTTACTTTAGCTGTCTGGTCAAGCTCAATTTGAATATCTCGGTCTTTAAGCCGTTCATTTAATCTGCCGGTTAAAATATCAACCACCCCAACTAATTCTTCTTGTGTCAATGGCCGAAATGCGACCACCGCATCAAATCTGTTTAAGAATTCAGGTTTGAAGATGCCCTTTTGCAGCAATAGCTCAATTAAATCCTGTTTAAAACTGTTAACAGATATTCCTTGGGCAATTTTTTCGCGAATAAATTCGGCGCTGGCGTTGGAAGTGCCAATAATAATTGTGTTTTGAAAATTAACTGATTGGCCAGAATAATCTTTAGCTTTGCCTTCGTCCAAAATTTGCAGAAAAAGGTTTAAAATATTCGGGTGGGCTTTTTCAATTTCATCTAAAAGAATCAGCGAGAAAGGTTTTTCCCGCACTTGGGAAGTTAACAGCCCCTCATAATTTTCAGAACCGATAATTTTTTCAATATCCGGAATCTGCTGATATTCTGACATATCCAAACGAATCATATTTTTTTCGCTGGTAAAGTAGGCCTCGGCCAACGCCTTGGCGGTTTCAGTTTTGCCAACGCCTGTTGGTCCCAAAAACAAGAAACTGCCAAACGGTTTATTTTCTTTAGCAATACCGGCTCGGGCGCGGCGCAAGGACTCAGCAACGGCGTTGACTGCTTCATTTTGGTTAATAAGACGTTGGTGGAGAATTTTTTCAAGGTTAAGCAATCGTTCTTTTTCTTCCTTTTTAATTTCTCCGATGAGGATATGAGTTTTGGCTGAAATCAATTGGTCAATGTGAGAAGCAAGTAAAATATGGTCTGTTGTTTTGGTAGCCACAAAGACCAAAGCTTCATCCAACAAATCTATGGCTTTTTCTGGAAATTGGCTGGAGAGATATTTTTTTGATTGCTTGATAATTTCTTTTAATGCCGGATAGGTGGTTAAAACCTTGTTTCTTGCTTCCAGCGCCGGTGTCACTTCTTGTAAAATTAGCAGTGTTTCGTTGTCATTTGGTTCTTTGACTTCAACTTTTTCAATGCTGGCTTCAAGCGCGGCATTTTTTTCAATGTATTTATGGTAAGAGCGGAAATCGCAGGTGGTAATCAATTGCAAGTCGCTTCTTTGCAAGTAGGGGATAAGAAGTTGTGTGGCATTGACTGTACCTAATTTTTCCTCTGTTCCGCCTAAAATTCTTTCCAATCCGTCAATAAATAGAATAATATTGCCGGCGCTGCAGGCCTCATTTAAAACAGTAACCAGCAGTTTTTGCGATTGCTGTGGAGTTTGGGCAGCAGACAATAACGAATTGAGGTCAAGTTCGACCACCTTTTTGTAAGCCAAAGATTTTAAAGTTTTGCCAAATAAAATTTCTTTGGCCACACCTAAAACTAAAGCTTTTTTGCCGGTGCCCGGCTCGCCCACCAGCAGAATATTATTTTTTGCAGACCTGCCCAAAATTTGTTCTACAGTGCTAATTTCATTCTTATGTGCCTGGAAATGAACAATGTCAGGATAGGATTTAATCGCTTTGGTTATGTCAGAGGACAATTGCGATAAGGTTGGTGTGTAGCCCGCCTGCCATTCCTTACCGATTCCACCCGTAAAGCGTAATTGGCTAGGGTCATGATAGATTTTTGGCGGCTCTAATACCTTCCAATAAGATGTTTGCCAGTACAAAATATTTTCTAAATCTTCGTATTTCAAGCCAAATTTTTCAAAGAAAACAGGTAGTGCCGGGTGAATTAAAAACAAAGCTAAAAATAAATCGCCAGTTTCTATCTGGCGATGGCCCATTTTTAAGGCAATTTCCAGTGCATTTGATAATAATTTGTCTGGAAAATTAATTTCTAAAAGTGGTAAATGAACAAAAACCTCTGGTGAAAAACCGGCTTTATAGAGAATGAATCTGACTTTTCGCTCCTGAAAAATTAAATTTTGGAAAACACGCCAGCCGTTGGATTTTTCTAAAATTAATTTGGCCGCATAATCAAGATAATCGGTTATGTCGACTTTTTGCTCAGCTTTAAGGCGGAATTTAAGCATAGTCAAGGATTCTTTAAAGGGGTTGTTTTTAGACGAGGTAAATAAGAATGCAATATATAGTATTATTGCGCTGGCAAAAGGAAGCGCGGCTATAAAGTAGTCAGTTTCAGGAGAAAATTTTAAATGCAATTTCATCCCGAAGAATAATCCTAAGGCCAAAATGCCCGTCGGCAATGGGATAATAAAATAAAGCAAAATCACACTGCCGGCGGCAAGGATAAAAAATAAAGTGGTGGCTAGACCGGTTAGAATGGTGATTGTGCGGACAGAAAAACCGATGAATCTGGAGACAAAATTCATTAAAAAGGCCTGCCAGAGCTGGGAGAGGGAGGGATTGGCTGGCCGGACAACATCTCTTTTCCAGGGGGCGAAGAGATATCGGCCGAGTAGCGGAATTGAGAAAAATTCAAAGGCAACAATAATTAGGTATTTTAACAAGTTTATTAGCCCTGATAAGGCAGGGCCATATAACCAGTAAAAGTAGCCAAAAAATTTATCTTTTTTAAAAAATTGCAAAAACCCTCCTTAATTCGTTTGCTAATTCTATTTTAACTAATTTTGCTGACAACTACAAGTTCGATAATTTATCTGTTATGATTATTAGGGATATCATACTTATTTATAATGAAATCAGGCGCCGCAGGCATAAATGAAATTGGGGCGTTGTTTATGATTGCAAGACCAAAAAATCTGTTGAGAAAGCCGTAGTTAAAATATATGACGTTGCCTTCAAGAAACTTAAAGTAACCAGAATAACCTCGCATGCTGGTCAATACGGCTTTATTGTGCCGCCAGGCGATTACTATTTAGAGGTAGCCAAACCAGATTATACCTTCCCTGCCAAGATTAAAGAAAAAAATGACGGTCAATATCATCAGGTTTATACTGGAGAAACGCTAACAATAACTAAAAATCAACCGCTGGTCAGCGCCAATATCCCAATTACTCGCACACAGTAAACAATTAAAAAATGAGAACATATGGCTTTAAATGCTTATCTTAGGGCTACTTTGGCTTTATTAATAATTGTAGCAAATTCTTCAGGATTATTGAGGGCTAAATCGGCTAAAATTTTTCTATCCAATTGGATATTAGCTTTTTGCAGGCCTTTAATAAATTGTGAATATGAAAGTCCGGCGGCTCTGGTAGCGGCATTAATTTTAACAATCCAAAGTCGTCTAAAGACGCGTTTTTTTACTCGGCGGTCACGATATGCGTAGGTGCCAGCTTTCAAATACGCTTCTTTGGCCCTTTTAACTAAATTTTTTCGGCCATGTCTAAAACCGATTGTTTTTTTTAAGATTTTTTTGTGAGATTTTTTAACGGTTGTACCGCGTTTAACTCGTGTCATTTTTTATCCTTGTCTACAGTAGGGAACTAATCTGGCAATTTTTCTCTTATCGGTCGGGCTGACATTTTCAACTTTGCCGCTGTTTTTTTTTGTTCGTTTTGATTTTTTTCTGGCTAAATGTTGCGATGTAGTGTGTCGACGTAAAAGTTTACCTGTTGTAGTGAATTTTAATCTTTTAGTTGCTGATTTTGAAGTTTTTAATTTAGGCATTTTTAGAATCTCTGTTTTTAATTATTGTTGTAAATATTTTTTTTCCTAGTTTTTGCATCGGTTGTTCCAATTGACCACCTATTTCGTGGGCAAATTTTTCAATCATCTCTTTTGCTTTACCAAGGTATACAACTTCGCGTCCGACAAGTAATAACGATACTTTTACTTTATTGCCCTCGTCTAAAAATCTTATCGCCTGGTGGGCTTTGGTTTGTATATCGTGTTGGTGAATTTTTAATGAAAGCTGAATTTCTTTAACTTCGCCTATTTTTGTTTTTGCCTTCTGTTTTTTTTGTTTTTTTTCAAACTCATACAAATATTTACCGTAATTTATCAATTTACAAATAGGCGGTCTTGCGTTTGAACCAACTTCCACCAAATCTAAACCTTTGTCATAAGCTAAATATAAGGCCTGGTCTATTGAAACCTCACCCAACGACTTTCCATCCTCATCAACAAGGATAATTGTCGGCGAGGTAATTTCCTGATTTTTCCGCAAAGTTTCTATCTTGTTACTCCTTGGTTTTAATATTAGCACGGGAGACAATAATTTTCAAGGCTTCCGGCAATAATCTTATGCTAATCGGCGTTTTAGCGATTGCCTCATTGCCGACTTTCACCGGCATTGACTGGGTGGTTTCTATAAGCAATTTTTTACCTTTAAATCGGCTCGAGTAAATATCTTTTTCTTTTTTGCCAAATAACCATAGAAAAAATTTTTTAAAGAAATTTTTCCCTCTTGATTGGTCGCTGATAATAATTTCCAAATCGCGAAAAATGCAAATCTGGCTGGCTGGAGTTTCAATAAGAAAATTAGGTGATTTAATCTTGGCCTTAAAGATTTTAGCGTTGGAGATAGTTGCTTTGGTTAAAAAATATTTCTTGGGTTCAATTTTCGCTATATCTAAAGTGCGTAGTTTGCGATATTTTAATGTCTGGCAAGCATCTTCAATGGTTGGCGCCCCGATTAAATCAGAAAGCATCGGCTCATCTAACGGCACCAACCCCAAAACAATGTCTTTGCCTAATATGTTGGACAAAATTTTAGACGTGTGTCTTTCATCGCCGATGGCAACAATTGTTGAGTAACCTTTAGAAATGCCAATTTCAGTCAATTCATCAACGCTGCGGGCAGGTGAAGGCGTGACAATTTCACCCGCGATGCCTAAATCGCTAAGAATATCCTTAATTTTCTGCTGCCTTTTTCTTTCCGATAAAGAATTTGGCTGTTCCATAATGTAATAGTACATTCTTAAAACTCAAAAGATTATCTTACTGCTGGTTCTTCTGGCTTGTCCTCCTCAACTTCAACTTTTCCATCTTCTTGCTCAGCCATTTCGCTTTTGCCGACAAATAAAGCTTTGGAATGAATAATGAGGTCAGAGGTGGCAATACTGCCGTAAACTTTGCCTCCTTGTAAAATTTCCAGTTTCTCTGAAGCATTGATACTCCCCCGTACCTTTCCCGTCACAGTTACAATTTTAGCGGCAATTGGTCCCTTCACCGTAGCTGTTTCGCCAATGAGAACATTTTTTGCCGACAGCACCTCGCCGTCAACCCGGCCGTAAATGGCGATATCGTCTGCATCCTGTAGGGTTCCTGTTAATTTAACATTCGTGCCAATCACTGTGCCTGCATTCCCTTTGGCCATCATTTTTTTCCTTTCTTCACAAATTTATGAATTATTATTAATTTAATTTTTACATCCGTAAGTATCAAAGTCAAGCGTTAGTAATAATAAATCGTTTTTTAACCGGCTTTACATAAATTGACATTTATGTTAATATCTGCGGTAGGTTATGAAATTATGAAGAATTCAATTAGAGTTATCGGGGCTCGAGTACATAATTTGAAAAATATCAATGTGGAAATTCCCAGGGATAAAATCACCGTTATCACTGGTATTTCCGGTTCTGGCAAGTCCTCATTGGCCTTTGACACGATTTACGCCGAGGGCCAACGGCGTTATGTGGAAAGTTTATCCACCTTTGCCAGACAATTTTTAACCATTTTAGAAAAACCTGATGTTGACCAAATTTTAGGACTTTCACCTGCCTTATCAATAGACCAAAAGAGCACTCAAAGAAGTCCGCGTTCAACAGTGGGCACAATAACAGAGATTTATGATTTCTTAAGATTGCTTTTTTCGCGTGTTGGCCATCCCCATTGTCCTGCCTGCGGCCATATCCTTGCCAAAGCCACAGTTGAAGATATAGCTGATGAACTGCGCAACAAGAATAATAAAATTGTTATCCTGGCGCCTTTATTTGAGAATCAGAAAGGCGAACATCGCTATGTTTTGGAAAGCATTAAAAAGGCCAAATATCCGCTGGTAAGGATTGACGGTACAATATTAGAATTTCCGGAAATTTTAACCTTATCATTGGATAAGAATAAAAGTCATTCTATTGAAGTTGTTATTGACCAGATAGATTTTAAAAAACCAGAGGAAGTGAAGCGATTAGAGCGCTCAATTAAAAAAGCATTGGATTTGGGTAAATCCAATATTAAAGCAGTTTTCAGCAACAATATCGAAAAGGTCTATTCAATCGCCTTTACCTGCCGCAAATGCCAATATTATTTAGGCGAAATTTCACCCAGTTTTTTCTCCTTTAATAGTCCTTCAGGTGCCTGCCCTGTTTGCCAGGGATTAGGGAAAAAATTACTGGTCGAGCCACAATTAGTAATTCCCAACCAGCGACTGACTTTGAATGAAGGCGCCATCAGACCCTGGGCAAGATTGTTATCCCAGAGCAATTGGTATCATCAAAGTTTAATTAAACTGGCGTTGAAATTTAATTTCAGTTTAGATGCGGAAGTTAAAGATTTGCCGGTAAAAATTAAAAATTTAATTTTGCACGGCTCGCCAGATGGCGAATTTGAAGGCATTATTCCCAATTTACAAAGACGCTACAAACAAACCGATTCAGATTACCTACGCAATGAGATAGAAAAATATATGGTGGAAACAATATGTCCGGACTGCCATGGCGCCAGATTGCGCAAAGATGCTCTCAATATCACCATTGATGATAAAAACATTATTGATGTATGCCAATTGCCAATTACAAATTTAATAGAATTTTTCAAACAATTAAAATTAACCGAACGAGAAAAAACAATTGCTTCATCAATAATTCGTGAAATTTCACAACGGCTCAAGTTTCTTATTGAAGTTGGTTTGGATTATTTGTCTTTAAGCCGGTCAGCCGAAACTTTATCTGGCGGCGAAGCGCAAAGAATTAGGTTGGCAACCCAGCTTGGTTCGGCGCTAACAGGTGTAATTTATATTTTGGACGAACCAACTATCGGTTTGCATCCGTGCGACCAGGAACGCCTCTTCAGAACACTGGAAAAACTTAAGGAGCTTGGCAACACGGTTATTGTTGTGGAGCATGACCGCGGCACCATTTTGTCTGCTGATTACATCATTGATATTGGTCCTGGCGCCGGCCGCGCTGGTGGAAAAGTTTGCGCCATTGGTACTCCTTTGGAAATTATCAAAAATCCTCGTTCCCTGACAGGCCAGTATTTATCGGGTAAAAAAGAAATTGCGGTACCGGCCAAGAGACGTAAGGGTTTGGGAAAATTTTTGAAAATTGTTAAGGCCTCCCAGTTTAATTTGAAAAATATTGATGTCAAAATACCGCTAGGCCAATTTGTCTGCATTACCGGCGTTTCTGGTTCAGGCAAATCAACTTTGATTTACGAAATATTAGCCAAGGCCCTCTCGCGCCATTTTTTCCATTCCAAAGAAGAACCCGGCGCCCACCAAGCTCTTTTGGGCTTGCAAAATATTGATAAAGCTATTCACGTTGACCAGATGCCAATCGGCAAGACACCGCGTTCCAATCCGGCCACTTACACCGGTGTTTTTACACAAATCAGGGAGATTTTTGCCGCTTTGCCCGAGGCCAAATTTAAAAAGATTCCACCTGCTTATTTCAGCTTTAATCTAAAAGGCGGCCGTTGCGAAAATTGCAAGGGCGATGGCATGATTAAAATTGAAATGCACTTCCTGCCTGATGTTTACGTGCCCTGCGAAATTTGCAAGGGAACACGATATTGCAAAGAGGCCTTGGAAATTTATTTTAAAGATAAAAATATAGCTGATGTTTTGGCAATGACTGTGCTGGAAGCCAGAGAATTTTTTAAGGACTTTCCTCAAATTGTCCAGAAGCTGAAAATCTTAAATGATGTGGGTCTAGGGTATCTGCCGCTTGGTCAGCCGGCCACCACTCTTTCCGGCGGCGAGGCGCAAAGAATAAAATTAGCCACCGAACTGGCACGTCAGGAAACGGGCAAGACACTCTACATTTTAGACGAACCGACAACCGGGCTTCATTTTGAAGATATTAACAGGTTATTAGTGGTGTTACAGCGCCTGGTAGATAAAGGAAATACGGTTTTAGTCATTGAGCACAATCTTGATGTGGTTAAAAGCGCTGATTATATCATTGATTTGGGGCCGGACGGCGGTGAGAAAGGCGGCACAATTGTGGCCGAAGGCACGCCTGAAGAAGTTTTAAAGGTGGACAAGTCCTACACCGGAAATTATCTTAAGGAAAGGCTTAATAAGGCAGGAAATACCATTGGCAGAAAAAATAATAACAGCAAAATTAAAGGCCAATGACCGGCTTTGCAGGCGACAGCTGAAAAAGAAAACCAGAAAGCTGAAAATCAGCAAAAAACTAAGAATTCCTAAAAGGTATCATGAAGAAGCTCTCACTAAGCAAGGTTTCACCAATATTGCTGGTTTGGACGAAGTTGGCAGGGGTGCTTTGGCTGGACCCTTAATTGCCGCAGCAGTAATTCTTTCAGTTAAAAAAATTTATAAAATAAGAGATTCTAAACTATTAAACAGTAAGTTAAGAAACCTGTTGGCCGCGAAAATTAAAAAAGAAGCCCGCTGCTATGCAATTGGCAAAGCCAGCGTTTCAGAGATTAAAAAACTTGGTCTTCAGCCGGCGACATATCTGGCTTTCAAAAGGGCAGTTAGCAAATTGAAAGCGAAGCCCGATTTTCTGCTCATTGACGCTTATACCTTGCCAGAGAGTGAAATTTTGCAAAAGGGGATTAAAAAAGGCGATTTAATTTGTACGAGCATATCGGCGGCATCAATTGTTGCCAAAGATTATCGCGATAAATTAATGATTAAATTGCATAAAAAATATCCTCATTACCGATTTGATTTGCATAAAGGTTATGGCACTGCTTTGCATTTAGAACGACTCAAACAATATGGACCGTCTAAAATTCACCGTCAAAACTTTGCTCCCGTAAAAAACTTGACATTTTAAGCAAAAAATGATATATTTTAGGTGCCTTGGAAGACAAGACAGTGCCCCGACGTAACATCGGGGAGGAAAGTCCAGGCACCACAGAGTAGGATGCTCTCCGCATACATCTAAGATGTATGCTCTGGGCGGCCGTAAGGCTAGGGAAAGTGGAACAGAAACAAACAGCCACCCGACGCGTAAAGCTTTGGGCGGCGAAGGTGAAATCGTGAGGTAAGAGCTCACGGTCCGGTAGAGTAATCTGCTGGGCGTCCAAACCCCATCTGGTGCAAGGTAAGTGGATCCAATCATCATCAATCCTTCGATAAACTCAGGATTGATCCTGAGCAAAGTCGAATGGATCAAACCAACTGCTCGTTGGGATGTCCATGGATCTTACCGCTTAGATAGATGCTGTTATAAACAGAACCTGGCTTATGTTCTTCCAGGGCACAAAAAAACGTTGGCTTTGCGCTAGCGTTTTTTAGATCAAAAACCCTTGACAAATTCATTATTTTATGATTTAATTGTTGTAGTCAGAATGATGTCGCGTATGAGCTAAAAATCATACGAGAACCAGTTCTGAAGCAAATCTTAACAAGAGAAGGTGAATGAATTGTTAGTAAAAGTGTTGTTTTTAATGGGAGCGGGACTGTCAATATGTGTGTTTCTTATTTCTCATTTATGGTTGCAGTATCATAAGCCTGGTCCAACTCTCCGTGTGGTTGTATGGTGTTTATTGGCCGCTATAATCTTATCATTTGTGGCAGGGACCGTCACTCTTCTCTGTACAATGTCATAGTTTCCTTATATCTTCGGGTAGATCCAAACGGAGCGCTCAAATCAAAGCATTATTGAACGTCCTTTTTTTTACCAAAAAATTTGGGTGGCACTTGACAAATTTTTTGACATATTATATTATAGAATTGACCTGTAAAATATAAGGGAAAATTGTTGAAAAATCTTTAAATCTAAATGATGTAATTTAGATTATCCGCTTTTGCGGATTATTTCGGTTTGCAAAAATACTCATTATTAATATTTCTAAAATTAATTTTTAAAGGGTAAATTTTTATGCTTACTCGAAAAAAATTTTTTAAGCAAAAAATTCATGTCGCTTTACCCGATCTTTTAGAATTGCAAACCAGTTCTTATCAATGGTTATTTAAAGAAGGCATCAGGGAATTATTAGACGAAATATCACCAGTTTCGGATTTCACAGGCAAGCTTTATGAATTAGAATTCAATGATTACGCCTTAGAAGAACCAAAATACGACGAAGAAACCGCTAAAGATAAAAACTTAACTTATAAAGCACCATTGCGCTGTCATGTAGTACTAAAAAATAAATTTACCAAACAAAACAAGGAAAGTGACGTTTTTTTTGGTGATTTCCCCTTGATGACTAACAAAGGGACTTTTATCATCAATGGGATTGAAAGAGTGGTAGTTTCTCAAATTGTGCGTTCATTTGGCGTTCTGTTTGTCAGCGATGAAATAGAGGGAAGAAAATTATTTGGGGCTAAAATAATTCCATCAAGAGGCGCTTGGCTGGAATTAGAAACATCCAACAAAGACGCTATTTACGTTAAAATTGACCGTAAAAGAAAAATTCCAATTACAACTTTCTTAAGAGCATTAGGGATGACCGAAGCAGAAATTATGGCCGCTTTCAAGGATGTCAATGATAACCCCGACCATGATTATGTTAAAGCCACTTTTGAGAAGGACACTGTCAAAGATCATGACCAAAGCTTGGTTGAGGTCTATAAGAGGATAAGACCCGGTGATTTGGCCACAGCGGAAACTGCACAGGGTTTTATCGAGGCCTTATTTCATAATCCAAAAAGATATGACTTGGGAAAGGTTGGCCGTTATAAACTAAATCAGAGATTAGGTATCCAAGTGCCCAATACGGTGTCCAATCGCATATTACGTTTGCCTGATGTCATTGAAGTAATTGCTGAAATTATTCGCCTTAATAATGATCCCAACGCTCAACCAGATGACATTGATAACTTAAAAAACCGCCGCATCCGTGCAGTTGGCGAGCTGGTGCAGAGTAGATTACGCGTTGGTTTTTTGAGAATGGAGAGAATTATCAAAGACAGAATGTCAGTTATTGAACCGGAAGCAATTACACCTGCCCAACTTGTGAATTCTCGTCCAATTACGGCTATTTTGCAGGAATTTTTTGCCTCATCCCAACTTTCCCAGTTTATGAACCAAACCAACCCTTTATCGGAAATTGAGCATGAAAGATGCCTGTCAGCCACCGGACCAGGCGGTTTGTCCCGCGAGAGGGCCGGTTTTGAAGTCCGTGACGTGCATTCTTCTCACTACGGCCGTATCTGCCCTATTGAAACGCCGGAAGGCCCGAATATCGGTTTGGTTGGCTATTTAGCCACCTACGGCAAAATCAACGAATTTGGGTTTATTGAGACACCTTATTTAGTTGTCGAACACAAAGCAGGCAAGGCCCGCGTTACATCTAAAGTTGTCTACCTCGATGCGGCCGCAGAAGAAAAAGCGATCATAGCGCCATCCTCGGCTAAAGTTGGCGATGACGGTTATTTTCCAGAAGCTAAAATCATTGTCAGAAAAGCCAGCCACCCCACCATTGATAAAGTTGAAAATATTCAATATATGGATGTTTCGCCTAAACAAACAGTGTCTTTGGCGACAGCGTTAATTCCGTTTGTTGAGCACGATGATGCCACCCGCGCCTCAATGGGATCTAACATGGAAAGACAAGCAGTGCCATTAGTCAGACCCAAAGCTGCTCTAGTCGGCACGGGTATGGAAAGCGAACTGGCCAAATACTCCGGTCGTACAATAACCGCAGAGCAAGATGGCACTGTTGCTTATGTTTCATCTACCCAAATCAGAGTTAAAGAAAAAAACCAAAGAAAAGACACAATTTACAATCTAAAGAAATTTGTCCGTTCTAATCAAGCCACCTGCATAACTCAAAGACCGATTGTCAAGACCGGCGAGAGAATTAAAAAAAGTCAGGTTATCGCTGATTCTTATGCAACTGACGGGGGCGAATTGGCTTTGGGTCGAGACGTTTTATGCGCTTTTATGTCTTTCGAAGGCGGCAACTTTGAAGATGCCATTATAATTTCTGAGCGACTTTTAAAGGAAGATTATTATACTTCAATTCATATTGAAAAATACGCTGTGGAAGTTCGCGATACTAAACTTGGTCCTGAACTTCTTACCCGCGATATACCCAACGTTGGCGAGGAAGCCTTAGCCAACCTTGATGGTGAAGGGATTATCATTGTTGGCGCGGAAGTTACGGCAGGCGCAATTTTAGTAGGGAAAATTACTCCTAAAGGCGAAACGGAGCTGACAGCCGAAGAGAAATTATTGCGCGCCATTTTTGGAGAGAAAGCTAAAGAAGTTAAAGATTCTTCTTTACGTTTGCCTCACGGCGAACGCGGTAAAATTGTTGCTGTGAAAATTTTCAGAAAAGATTTAGGAGATGAGTTGGCAACCGGTGTTTATGAAATGGTTGAAGTGCTGGTAGCTCAGCTGCGCAAGGTTTCAGTAGGAGATAAATTAGCTGGAAGGCACGGCAACAAAGGTGTAATTTCTAAAATTTTACCTGAAGAGGAAATGCCGTACCTGCCCGATGGTACGCCGGTTGATGTAGTTTTAAACCCATTAGGCGTTATTTCACGTATGAACTTGGGACAAATATTAGAAACTCACCTTGGTTGGGCGGCTAAAAACTTGGGTTACTACGTGGAAAATCCGGTTTTTGAAGGCGTTGATTTTACCACAATTCAAGATGAGCTGGAAAAAGCTGGCTTGCCTAGGGATGGCAAAATTCAGCTTTATGACGGCAAAACCGGAGAATTATTTGACCAGAAAACAACTGTTGGTTACATTAATTTGATGAAACTTTGTCATATGGTTGACGATAAAATGCACGCCCGCTCAACTGGTCCATACTCTATGATTACCCAGCAGCCACTAGGTGGAAAAGCGCAATTTGGCGGCCAGCGCTTTGGTGAAATGGAGGTATGGGCTCTGGAGGCTTACGGCGCGGCGCATACTTTGCAAGAGATGCTAACTATAAAATCTGATGACGTAATCGGCCGCTCCAAAGCATATGAGGCAATTATCAAGGGTGAAGCAATACAAAAACCCTCCACTCCGGCTTCCTTTAACGTGCTAATTAAAGAGCTTCAAGGATTGGGTCTTTCTGTTTGTATGCTGGGAGGTAAATCTGGTGTTCGATGGCACAGGAATAAAACTACTATCAAAATGCCAGCCAAAGCAACATTACCCAAGAGCCAACCAAAAGAACCGCTTGAAGAAAAGTTAACCCAAAGGGTGGATACAATTAAACCTTTTGAAATTAAAAAAGCAGCAATAGCCAAAGAGAGAAAAACACAAAGGGCAGGGAGTAAATAATGCAAGAAGAAATTTTAGGCGTGGATTTTGACGCCTTAAGAATTTCTGTTGCCTCACCAGATGAAATTATGGCTTGGTCTCATGGTGAAATTTTAAAACCAGAAACTATAAACTATCGTACTCAAAAACCGGAAAGAGATGGTTTATTTGACGAAAAAATATTCGGACCAACTAAAGATTACGAATGTTACTGCGGCAAATATAAAAAAATACGTTACAAAGGCATTATTTGCGAAAAATGCGGGGTAGAGGTAACTAAAGCTGCCGTGCGACGCGAACGAATGGGCCATATTGATTTAGCGGTACCTATCGCCCATATTTGGTATGTCCGCGGCATCCCTTCCATAATTTCCTTAGTTTTAGATATGTCAGTGTCTGATTTAGAAAAAATCATTTATTTTGCTTCCTTTATTGTTTTGGATGTAAATGAGCAAGTGCGTAAAGAAGCTTTAGAGCAGTTAGAACATGACTACAATCAATTAATTGGTCAAAAAACTCTTGTTAAAGAGGGACAACCAGAACAAAAAGAAGATGAAGAAAAGGCAAAAGGTAAAGAGCAATTAGCGCAAATTGAAGCCGCTTACAAGATGCTTAAATGCGAAATTTTAGCTTTGAAGCCTAAAAGAATAATTACAGAGGATAAATACCAGGACCTCTCCTTAAAATATGGTCAAATTATCAAGGTTGGCATTGGGGCAGAAGCAATTTATCGACTTTTATCGGATTTAAATTTAGATGATGAGATAGAAATATTGAAAAACAATGCCAAAAAAGGCGTTTTATCATTTAGAAAAAAGGTCTTGCGCCGGCTGCGATTAATTGAAGATATGAAAAAAGCTAAAATTTTGCCTCAATGGCTGATTTTGCAAAAATTGCCAGTAATTCCTCCTGATTTACGGCCAATGGTACAATTGGATGGCGGACGCTATGCCGCCTCTGACTTGAACGATTTATATCGGCGTGTCATCAACCGTAATCACCGCTTGAAAAAATTGTTGGTTCAGGGTGCCCCAGAAGTTATTTGCCGCAACGAAAAAAGAATGCTGCAAGAAGCGGTTGATGCTTTAATTGATAATAGCGCCAGACGCGGCAAAACCGCCGTTACTACTGGGGGGGCGAGGAAACTGCGCTCATTATCAGATATTTTGCGGGGTAAACAAGGCCGTTTTCGACAAAATCTTTTAGGCAAACGCGTTGATTATTCAGGCCGTTCTGTCATTGTTATCGGTCCGCACTTAAAATTAAATCAATGCGGTCTGCCCAAAATGATGGCCTTGGAATTGTTTAAAACATTCGTTATTTCCCGCTTAATTTCCGAAGGTTATGTTCACAACGTTAAAAATGCTACACGTTTAATTGAACAAGGAACGCCGGAAGTTTGGGATATATTGGAAAAAATAACTAAAGATTATTACGTTATGCTTAACCGCGCACCGACCTTGCACAGATTAGGCATACAGGCCTTTCAGCCTGTTTTAATTGAAGGTAAAGCCATTCAAATTCATCCTTTAGTTTGTTCTGCATTCAATGCTGATTTTGATGGCGACCAAATGGCGGTTCACGTGCCGCTGTCTAGCCAGGCGCGCTATGAAACCAGTAACATTATGCGCTCTTCACATAACGTTTTGAAACCTGCTTCTGGAGAGCCAACTGTCACCCCGCGCTTGGATATTGTTTTTGGCTGTTTCTATATGACTACTTGGCAACCCGGCGCTAAAGGTGAGAAAAAATATTTTGCCTCTAAAAATGAAGCAATTTACGCTTACCAAATGGGTTATGTCCACTTATGCGCCAAAATTTACGTCCGTATGTCCGCCCAACAGTTTGCGGGTAAACAAGGAGAAACTGTAATTGTGGAAACATCAATAGGCCGCATCCTTTTCAACAACGTTCTTCCTGAAGAAATGCGCTTTAGAAACCAGGATATGGACGATAAGCATTTGCGGGCCATCATATCTGAATGCTTTAAAAAATACGGCATTGACGAAGCGGTGGCTTTAGTAGATAGAATCAAGAAAGTTGGCTTCCAATATGCCACGCAATCAGGGATGACCATTTCCATTGAAGATGTGGTAATCCCCAAGCAAAAAAAAGACATTTTGAAACAATCTAATTTGCAAATAGATGAAATTGCTAAACAGTTCAAAAGAGGTTTAATCACCGATACCGAACGAGTTGCATCGGGGGTGGAATTATGGACCAAGACAAAAGATAAAATTGAAAAAGAAATGATAGAAGATATGAATGAGCGAAATCCTGTGTACATGATGGTAAAATCAGGCGCTCGCGGTTCTTTTGCGCAAGTTACGCAACTGGGAGGGATGAAGGGATTAGTAGTTAATCCGGCTGGGGAAATTATTGAAATTCCTATCATTAACAACTATAAAGAGGGATTAAATGTCCTGGAATATTTCATTTCTACCCACGGTGCTCGAAAAGGTAAATCAGATACTTCGTTACGTACTTCTGATGCTGGCTATTTAACCAGGCGTCTAGTTGATGTAGCACAAGATTTAGTAATTTCCGAGAAAGATTGCCTAACTAACGAAGGGGTAAAAATAACCCGTGAAGAATCCAGCAAATTAAATCAAAATTTCAAAGATAGAATTTTAGGCAGAATCGCCCTTAAAAATATTAAAAATCCCCAGTCCAACAAGATTATCTGCAAAGCTGGAGAAGAAATTTCCGAAATAGTTGTTGAAGAAATAGAAAAGGTTTCCATTGAACAAGTTGAGGTTCGTTCTTCTTTGGGCTGTCTATCCAACTGGGGTATTTGTCAAGCTTGTTATGGCCGCGATTTGGCGCGCGGCGGCCTTGTACAGTTTGGTGAAGCAGTTGGCATTGTGGCTGCCCAAGCTATCGGAGAGCCAGGCACACAGCTAACGATGAAAACCTTCCATCTTGGCGGTGTTTCAGGCGAAGATATTACCACTGGTTTGCCGCGTGTAGAGGAACTGTTTGAGGCGCGCACCCCGCGTTTTCCAGCCGTGCTGTCTGATCTTAATGGTATTTGCCAGATTAAAAAAGAAAAAAACAGAGTTAAAATAATTATCACTTCTTCAGAATTTCCTTCGATAGTTGTTAAAATCCCCGAGCATTATAAATTGATTATCAAAGCTCAAGATGTAGTCCTTCATAAACAAGTTATTGCTATTTCCGAGGGCCAAAAAGCCATCAGAGCAACAATAGCTGGCAAAGTTAAAGTTGAAAAAAGCCAAATCAAAATTACTTCCGTTGAACAATTAAGCCGAGAATATCTTTTGCCCATTGCAGTTGATTTAAGAGTGGAAAATGGCCAAAGAGTCAGTATTGGCGACCAGCTGACAGAAGGCCATTGGGACTTAGCAGAAGCATTAAAACTTAAAGGTAAAGAAGCGGTTGAGAAATACATCATCGGTGAAGTTCAGGAGATATACTCATCCCAAGGTCAGCGTATTAATGACAAGTATATTGAAATAATTATTCGTCAGATGTTTTCTAAAGACAAGATTATATCTGAAGGCGATACGCAACTTTTACCCGGTCAATTTGTCGATATTACAAGCTTACGTAAAATTAATGAGTCATTGCCCCCAACAGCCAAAAAAACAATAGCAGTTCAAGCTATAATGGGAATTACCAGGATATCGTTGAAAACAGACAGCTTTTTATCGGCGGCGTCATTCCAGGAAACAACTGGCGTTTTAATTGATGCTGCCGTCAGAGGAGCAGTAGATCGTCTTAAGGGCTTGAAAGAAAATGTAATTATTGGTAGACTAATACCTGCGGGAACTGGTTTCCGTAAGGATATACCGGGAAAAAAAATGCAAAATGAAAAATGAAAAAGAAAAATTTAAAAAAAATAAAATTCAAAAAGTTATTTTTGATTTTTGAGATTTGATTTTTGATTTTGAGCGACCGAAGGGAGCGAATGTGCCTACAATTTCACAATTAATCGAAAAAGGAAGAAAAAAAATCGTTAAAAAATCAAAAACGCCAGCTTTGGCGCACGGTTTTAATTTCTTGAAAGGCAAGCCGACTTGGTCTAAAAAATCCTCGCCTTTTAAAAGAGGTGTTTGTTTGAAAGTCACAACTATCACACCCAAAAAACCAAATTCTGCTTTGCGGAAAATCGCCAAAGTAAGATTGACGTCCGGTCAAGAAGTAACGGCTTATATTCCAGGGGAAGGTCACAATCTTCAGGAACATTCGGTAGTTGTTATTCGCGGCGGCCGCGTTAAAGATTTGCCGGGTGTAAGATATCATGTTGTTCGCGGCATTTTGGATACGCTGGGCGTAGAAAATCGAAAAAAGGGCCGTTCAAAATATGGTGCTAAAAAACCAAAGGAATAAAAATGAGTAGAGGTAAAAGTAGAAAAATTAAAGCTGTAGTTTTGCCAGATTTGAAATTTAGAAGTATTTTAATTTCACAATTTATTAATAAGTTAATGATTTCCGGCAAAAAGGAAATTGCCAAAAAAATTGTCTATGAAGCTTTGGATATCGCTTCAAAAAATCTCAAAAAAACGCCGTTGGAAGTTTTTGAACAAGCGGTTAAAAATGCCTCGCCACTTTTGGAAGTGCGTTCACGTCGAATTGGCGGCGCCAATTATCAAATTCCAATGGAAGTTTCACCATCGCGGCGTATGACCTTGGCAATGCGCTGGATTATTTGGGCAGCCAGAGATAGGCAAGGGAAAAAGATGTCTGAATTTTTAGCCCAAGAATTAATTGATACTTATAACAATGTTGGCAGTGCGGTTAAAAAAAGAGAAGAAATGCACAAAATGGCTGAGGCCAACCGCGCTTTTGCCCATTTTGCTCGATTTTAAAGAATTCTCAATTTTCAAGTATCAATTTTCCATCAATTAGCAATGACTCAATTTCGAGCAGAGCGAGAAAAAAGATTCTTGCCGAAGGCAAGGTTCTTATGTTCAAACAAGAATTGAAAATAAAAATATTGTA
>PCRM01000025.1:44802-47088 GCA_002771215.1 Candidatus Nealsonbacteria bacterium CG23_combo_of_CG06-09_8_20_14_all_40_13
TAAGGAGTTGAATTAATGGCCCAGCAATTACCGATTCAGCAAATACGAAACATTGGCATTATCGCTCATATTGATGCCGGGAAAACAACTGTTACCGAGCGAGTTTTGTATTATACTGGAAAAACTTATAAAATCGGTGAAGTCCACGAAGGAACTGCGGTTATGGACTGGATGGCTCAAGAGCGTGAGCGCGGCATCACCATTACCGCGGCGGCCACTACAAGTTTCTGGTCAACTAAATTACAGCCAGCCAAATATCAGATTAATATTATTGATACTCCTGGCCATATTGATTTTACTGCCGAAGTTCAGCGCTCACTGCGTGTGCTTGATGGGGCAGTTGTCGTGTTTGACGGAGTGGCCGGGGTTGAGCCGCAATCGGAAACAGTTTGGCATCAGGCAGATAAATTTAACGTGCCCAGAATCTGCTTTATTAATAAATTAGACCGAATTGGCGCTGATTTTGAAAAATCCTTAAATTCAATTTTGGAACGTTTGACAGCCAGAGCGGTGGCAATGCAAATTCCAATAGGTTTGGAAGAGCGCTTTGAGGGAATTATTGATTTATTAAAAAATAAGGAAATCCGTTGGACAAATGAAGATGGCAGTAAATATGACGAGAAGGAAATTTCTGCAGAGAGAAAAGCAGAAGTAGCCAAATGGCGTTCAAAATCAATTGAAAAAATTGTTGAGCAAGACGACCAACTTCTGCATAAATATTTATCCGGTGAAAACATAGAATATGAAGACCTCATTAAGATTTTACGCACCGCTACAATATCAGGAAAAATTGTGCCTGTTTTTTGCGGCTCGGCCCTAAAAAACAAAGGCGTACAGCTATTGCTTGACGCCGTTGTTCATTTTTTACCATCACCTATCGACATTCCACCTGTTAAAGGTTATGCTCCCGACAATAGTGAAACAGAACTTGAGCGTAAGGCTGACCACAATGAACCATTATGCGCCCTGGCCTTTAAAATTGCTTCTGACCCTTTTGTCGGCACTTTAACTTTCTTTAGAGTTTATTCTGGAGTGCTAAAGACAGGAACTGCTTTGCGTAATTCCACTCGTGCTGAAAGTGAACGCATCGGGCGAATTGTCAGAATGCACGCCCAGCACAGGGAAGAATTAACTGAAGTTTGCGCCGGCGATATTGCCGCCGCGGTCGGTTTGAAAAATACTTCTACCGGGGATACACTTTGTGATCCTATGCATCAAATTGTCTTGGAAGCTTTAAGTTTCCCTGACCCGGTTATTTCTGTGGCTATTGAACCAAAAACTAAAGCTGACTTGGAAAAGATGGGAATTGCTTTAAATAAATTAGCCCAAGAAGATCCAACTTTCAAAACAAAGACCGATATTCAGACGAGCCAAACCATAATTTCCGGTATGGGAGAACTACATTTAGAAATTATAGTTGACAGAATGAAAAGAGAATTTAACGTGCAGGTAGCTGTCGGCAAACCTGAAGTGGCGTACAAAGAGACAATTAATAAAACTTGCGAGGTCGAAGGCAAATATATCCGTCAAACTGGTGGACGCGGGCAATACGGCCATGTCCGGCTTAAACTTGAGCCGCTGGAAAAAGGCGCGGGCTTTGAATTCGTCAACAAAATTAAGGGCGGAAAAATTCCGGCCGAATATATACCATGGGTGGAAAAAGGCGTTAAAAATGCGATGGAAAAAGGAGTTTTGGCCGGCTATCCAATGGTAGATATCCGTTCTACTTTATTTGATGGCTCTTATCATGAGGTTGACTCATCCAATATCGCCTTTCAAAATGCCGGGAGAATTGCTTTGCAGGATGGGGCCAGAAAAGCCGACCCAACCTTGTTGGAGCCGATTATGAGATTGGAGGTGATTGTTTGGGAAGAATTTATGGGTGACGTTTTAGGCGATCTTAATTCCAAAAGAGCGAAAATATTAAATATGACAGATAGAGGGAAAAATAAGGTAATTGATAGCGAAGTGCCGCTGGCGGAAATGTTTGACTACGCTACAATCTTACGCTCGCTGACTTCCGGCAGAGCTTCATTTACAATGGAGTTTAGCCATTACGCAGAAGTTCCTTATAACGTTAGAGAGCAAATTTTAAATGGCAAAATAAAAAAAGAATAAAAGTTGTGTACAAGTCAAGGAATTCTGCGACACTTTGGTAGCGGGACATGGTTCGACATCTGGTTCAGAAACACGCAGTCCACCGTCCCAGCGAGGCGGACGTTAACACTTGGCTGCTCGGGTCTCGGCCTCCCCGCTTCGCCAAGGCTTCGCGGGGCAAACGCTCTT
>PCRM01000025.1:47096-49676 GCA_002771215.1 Candidatus Nealsonbacteria bacterium CG23_combo_of_CG06-09_8_20_14_all_40_13
ACACGGTTTCTTCACTTAGATGTCCCCCACCCGCTAAAAGTGTTAGGGAGTTGCATTAAATGTTAACTTGTACAAGTTAGTTGACAAAAAAAATATTATCAGGTATATTAGAATAAATAAGAATAAATAATATAATTTTCAAAGGAGTAATAAAATGGCAGGAACATTCCAACGAACAAAACCCCACCTCAATGTTGGTACCATTGGCCACGTTGACCATGGTAAAACAACCTTATCAGCCGCTATTTTAGGCAATCAAGCGGCTAAAAAGCTAGCCGAAGCAAAAAGTGTTGACCAGATTGATAATGCGCCCGAGGAAAAAGAAAGAGGTTTGACCATAGCGGTTTCACACAACGAATTTGAGACTGAAAAGCGTCATTATGCTCTTATTGATTGCCCTGGTCATGCTGATTATGTCAAAAATATGATTACTGGAGCCGCCCAAATGGACGGCGCAATTTTAGTCGTGTCAGCCGCCGACGGACCAATGCCACAAACACGTGAGCACGTTTTGTTGGCTAAACAGGTTGGCGTGCCTTCAATTATTGTTTTTTTAAATAAAGTTGACCAAGTTACCGATAAAGAACTGCTGGATCTGGTTGAAATTGAAGTTCGAGATTTATTAAAGAAATATGATTTTCCCGGCGATGAAGTGCCGATTATTAAAGGTTCTGCATTAAAGGCCTTACAAGGCGGTGCCGAAGCCAGCAAAGCCATTGACGAACTTCTGGCCGCTTTAGATAATTACGTTCAAGAGCCAAAACGTGAAACCGATAAACCACTGTTAATGCCGATTGAAGACGTTTTCTCTATTAAAGGGCGAGGAACAGTCGCTACTGGTCGAATAGAACGGGGTATTGTTAAAGTTAACGAAACAGTAGAGTTAGTCGGTATCAAACCAACTAAAAAGACGGTCGTCACTGGAGTAGAAATGTTTCGTAAAAGCTTGGAGCAAGGTCTGGCCGGCGATAACGTCGGCATTCTTCTGCGCGGGTTGGAAAGAGAAGATGTCCAACGGGGTCAGGTTATTGCCAAACCTGGCTCAATGACGCCGCACACCGAATTTGAAAGCGAAGTTTATGTTTTAACCAAAGAAGAAGGCGGCCGACATACACCATTTTTCAAAGGATATAAACCGCAATTTTACATCCGAACAACTGATGTGACTGGTGGAGTTGAGCTGCCGGCCAAAGCTGAAATGGTTATGCCCGGCGACACGGCCAATTTAAAAATTAAATTAATTCAGCCAGTCGCTGTGGAACAAGGTATGCATTTTGCCATTCGAGAAGGCGGACGCACAGTCGGCGCTGGCGTGGTTACTAAAATCATCAAGTAATAAGTTTGAGGAAAAACATGCCCAAAACCAAAAGCGCACCTTCAGAATTTAAACAAAAAATCAGAATCAAACTCAAAGCTTTTGACCATCGCATTTTGGATAAATCAGCCAGACAAATTGTGGAAACGGCTGAGAGAACTGGCGCAAGGGTTTTGGGGCCGGTGCCGCTACCCGTCGATAAAAGCTTAACCACTGTTTTAAAATCAAGCTTTGTCCACAAGGATTCGCGCGAGCAGTTTGAAATGAGAGTTCACAAACGGCTGATTGATATATTAGACCCCACGGATAAAACTATAGATTCGCTGATGAGCCTTGACATGCCGGCCGGCGTGGACATTGAAATTAAGACATGACGAGAGTGGAGAATTGAGATAGAGACGAAAACATCAAGTTATAAAGTTATCATTAAACCTAAATACCAAAATAACCGTTGTTCAATTTAAATGCAATCGCACTTAAACGTAAACCAAATTATTCTTCTTTCTCATCCTTACCCTGCACCAAATTCAAAATATAAACCCCAAAGACCACTATAATCGTCATTATCACGGCGTAAAAAAGTTTAGCCATCAAGGTGTTTTGGCTGATAGGAAATAGATATTCCAAAAGTGCTTTAATTGCCTCATTCCAAGCCAGGCCGGCCACTAAGGCCAGCGCCGCCACAATATAGCCGACAGTTTGTTTTCTTAACTCCTTCTTAAAGGATTTCTGGTGAGATTTAATTTGGTCGGGTTTAGAACTAATTTCTGACATCAACAATCCTTCCAATATAATTATATTCCAAACGATTTGAAATGACAAAATTATTCCACTTTTGGTGTGATCGTTGCACTTTTGGATTTTTGAAATAAAAAAGGGAACTAAGATCTTAGTTTCCTTAAGGAATGGTTGTTTGCCGAAATTATTCCCGTGTGATTGAGGGGTTCCTTTTTCAGTTTTTTTCAACCAGATTAAGGATTTCAACTGACATACCATGAAGGAAACTTCTTTTTGCTTTCTGACTTTCCTCCTTTAGCTATCTAGGCTGTGCGGTTTTAGCCCTATGGCTAAATTGATTACTCCCTCTAATGCTCTCCGGGCAGAAGATTGAATGTGTGATAGATAACGTTTTTCCAATGTGTTGCCGAAATGTTCTTCTGCCTGTTTTTTGGCAAAATCGACTATTGCCTTAACAACTTCCTTTTTGGTCAATTTTTTTACCCCCTATTTTGCAATTTTTTTAATTTTTCAAAGGACTTTTTGTC
>PCRM01000025.1:49706-52833 GCA_002771215.1 Candidatus Nealsonbacteria bacterium CG23_combo_of_CG06-09_8_20_14_all_40_13
TTTTTTTAATTTTTCAAAGGACTTTTTGTCAACTTGATTATACTTAAAATTACTTTTTGAGTCAAGGGCTTTGGTGGATGAATAAGCTTCTTGTTAGAAATATTTTTAGTACCTTCATCTTTTTTTAGATAAAAACACTTGACACCAACCTAAAAATGAATTAAGATATTATTAGTGACAGAGTTCAGGATAACATTCCCACCGAAGTTTTAACGAAGGCGGGGGAGGTTCCTGCTCAATTTTTGTTAAATTAGGGTATAAAATGGCTTTGAAAACGGTTTTAGGCAAAAAAATCGGTATGACCAGGGTTTTTACACCTGAAGGCAAAGCAGTTGCCGTCAGCGTTGTTGAAATTATGCCAAATACAATCTCTCAGATAAAAACTTTGGAAAAAGACGGCTATAACGGGGTGCAAGTGGCTTATGGTCAAATAAAAAAACCTACTAAGGCCATAGTTGGCCATTTGAAAAAATCTGGCTTAAAGTCATCATTAAAAATCGCTGAATTTAAAACAGATGAAACTGTAAACTTGAAAGTTGGCGATAGAAATACTTTAGATGTTTTTCAAGAAGGAGATAAGGTAAAAGTTACAGCGGTATCAAAGGGAAAGGGCTTTGCCGGCACTATTAAACGATGGGGATTTCACAGAGGCCCTAAAACCCACGGTTCAAATAATATTCGTCAACCAGGTTCAATCGGCTCAATGTTTCCACAACGGGTGGTCAAAGGCCGCAAAATGTATGGTCACCTCGGCGCCAGGCAAGCATCAGTTTTAAATTTGAAAATAGTTAAAGTAAATAAAGAAAATAATCTATTGTTAATTTCTGGCGCGATACCCGGACCGGCAAAATCAATAGTTAAAATCCAAGCTGTGAATCATTAAGGGCAAAATGCAAATATCATTATTAAACAATAAAGGTCAAAAAAAAGGCAAATTGGAGCTTCCTAAAGAAATATTTGAAATATCGGCTAAAGATGTTTTAATTTCATCTGAAATCCGCCGAATTTTGGCAAATTTGCGCACTGCCCAAGCCAAAACGAAAAAACGCGGGCAAGTTTCCGGCGGTGGCCGAAAACCATACAGACAAAAGGGAACAGGCCGCGCCAGAGCCGGCTCAATTAGGTCGCCATTATGGCGAGGGGGTGGAATTATTTTCGGGCCATCCGGCAGAGAAAATTTTTCGCTCAAAACTCCTAAAAAGCAAATACAGAAAGCCTTATTAGCGGTGTTATCCGAGAAAGCAAAAACCGGTCAGTTAATTGTCGTGGACAAATTTGCCATAACAACTTTTAAAACAAAAGAATTTCTGCAAATTTTACAAAAGTTGCCAATTGCCGAAAATTCAACCATTTTATTAGTTTTGGCTCAATTTGATGAAAAATTAATTAAATCAGCCAGCAACTTAAATTATCTGCAAATCATATTTGTTTCCAATTTAAACATTTTTGATTTGTTAAAATATGATTTTGTGGTGATGGATAAATTAACTTTAGAGTATCTTATCAGTATATTTCAAGGTAAAAAATGAAACTTTCGCAAATAATTCTAAAACCGGTTATCACTGAAAAATCATTGGATATGACTGGGTCAGCCAAATATATTTTTCTGATTGATAAAAACACCAACAGATCTGAAACTTCTAAAGCAATTAAAGATTTATACAATGTTGATGCTATTAAAGTTAATATAATTAATGTCATCGGCAAAACAAAAAAAGTCCGTGGTCACTTCGGCAAAGAGAAAAATTTTAAAAAAGCCATTGTGACATTAAAAAAAGGTCAAAAAATTGAAGGTTTCGAAGTCAAAGAAGCTCAGAAAGAAAAACCGAAACAGGAGTCAACCAAATGAAGAAATTAATTAAAGTTAAACCAGAAAAAAGATTGCTAGTTCCTTTGAAAAAGCACGCTGGCCGCGACATTAACGGTCATATTTCAGTTCGCCACCGCGGTGGCGGCGTCAAGCGCCAATACAGGTTGATAACCTCGCTAAATTTGAAAATGGACACCAATTGTAAAGTTGAATCAATTGAGTACGATCCTAATCGGACTGCCTTTATCGCTAAAGTTAAATTTGATGATGGAAAATATGGCTATATTTTAGCCGCCGCTAAACTCAAAGTAGGTGATATGCTCATTGCTTCAGATAAAACCGAAGTAAAAGTTGGCAACAGAATGCAGTTGAAAAATATTCCCACCGGAACACAAATTTATGATATTCAGTTGAATCCAGATAAAAATATTGGGCAGTTAGCAAGGTCAGCCGGCTCCTTTGCCCAAGTCATGTCTTCAGAGGGTAAATATACACAGGTGAAATTGCCATCTGGTGAAATTCGCAAAGTATTAGGGGTCTGTTTTGCTTCGGTCGGACAGGTTTCCAATCCACAGCATTTCCTAGAGCGAATATCAAAAGCGGGAATTCAAAGGTTGCGCGGCATCAGACCGACAGTACGCGGGAAAGCAATGAATCCCGTATCTCACCCCCATGGGGGTGGTGAAGGCGTGGCGCCAATTGGCTTAAAATACCCCAAAACTTTATGGGGTAAACCAGCACGTGGCGTCAAAACACGCCGAAGAAAATATTCCAATAAGTTAATAGTTAGTAAAAGAAAGTAAGCAAAGCTTTTTTTTCGCTTTGCTCAAAATAAGGAGAAAGATGGCACGCTCGCTTAAAAAAGGACCATTTATCGATGAAAGATTGATGCAAAAAGTACAAAGAGCCAAGGGGTCAAATAGTAATGTGCCCATTTTGACATGGTCGCGTGATTCTGTCATATTTCCTGAAATGGTTGGTTTAACAATTGGCGTCCACAACGGTAAAACACATATTCCTGTTAAAATTATTGAAGAAATGGTTGGCCATAAACTTGGCGAATTTTCTCCGACGAGAAAATTCATTAAACATGGTGGTAGAATGGCCAGAGAGCAACAAGTAGAAACTCAAGCCAAAAGCGCCACCGTTCCTGCGGGCAAAGAAGCAGAAGTGCCAAAAACGGAGCAGTAAATGGCGCAAAAATTTTCAGTCAAATTAAAATTTGCCAGAATTTCACCTGATAAAATCAGATTAATTTTAAATATGATTAAAAATAAAAAAACTGATTATGCAATGCCATTATTACAAAATTTGCCA